>CALLPL010000031.1 GCA_938015455.1 uncultured Candidatus Altimarinota bacterium | reverse complement strand
AAACGACTCGAGATACTCAGAGGAGTATTCACAGAGTTCGGACTTCGTCCAGCTTGCGAAACTGATGCAGGGTTCTTTATGATGTTTGATTGTCCAAAATCGATCAACGGTGCAGCTGTAGAAAACTCAGAAGACTACAATAAACAAATTATCACGCTCATAGGAGTAGTAGGAGTTCCTTTTCAATGACAAAAGGGAGAACAATTCATTAGATACTCAGCATGTTATGACGCTTTTGATGAAACAAAAATTGCGAAACTCAAGTCAGTTCTCTCTGGGGTAGAAATTTCTTACTAATATAACTATGAAGTTTACAGATCATATATCAGGGCTCCCAGAAGTAGAGGATTATGAGATAGAAATAACCCTCTCATCTGGAGAACAAATACTTGTTCCGAATATTGAGTGAAAGCGAGCCTCACTCAGACTCTTACAAAATCATCTTGCCTGAGCAGCTGAGAACTCAAAACCGTTTGACCTAAAAAACTTCTGTGAGTACTACGATGAATGGATAGAGGACCCAGATGGACATCATACTACCATAGCATTTCTGAACAGATACAATAAAGAGGGAGGACTCATCAAAAGAGTTACGTAGTATATTCTCCCAAAGTCAAAACATATTGACTTCACTATAAACTTACTTATATTTAAGAGTAAGTTTATTTTTTAGTGATATTACTATGGCTTTAGATTTAGCAGGAAATGAAAAAATAGTTGTTATATGAGCAACATGAAATATTGCTATAGGATTATATCAGAATCCAATATTTCTTGAAGCGTTGGCCAACTCACAAGTAGCAGCACTTATAAGCTCTAGTCACGTGAGTTACAACCCAGAACTTGCAGTTCAAGTTGCTCGATCAGGAGATAAGAATCAGAATAAATTATTACTCAGCGAGAAATGAGAAAAGTATGATCATTTAGAAGATGTTCAGGCCTATTTGGAAGAAGAGAGGATAAGGCAAGTAGTTATAGATGTCTCAAATGGGAACTTGATAGACTATCATATAAATTTAGCTGATGGGGATAAGCTAGTTACAGCGAATAAAATACCTCTCGCTACTTCAAGTTTTAATCAATTTAACTTCATGGTATGACCTCGCTATGGTGCAGAAGCAACAGTTATGGCAGGAAGGGGTATATATGGTGATGTAGAAAGAGCAGCTGAAACAGGAAATAAAATCAAAAGTATTGAATGAGTATTTTCAGGAACTATGTGATTTATCATGTCAGAATTAGAAGCAGGAAAAAAACTCTCAGAAGCTATTAGAGCAGCAATTGAAGGGGGGTATACAGAACCAAATCCTATGGATGACCTTGATGGACTCGATGTTGCGAAAAAACTTGTTATTTTAGCACGAGGATCTGGTCATGATGTGAGCTTGGAAGATGTTGAGGTAAGATGACTATTAGACGATTCTTATAGAAGATTTTTTCCAACAGGGTGGGATAAAAAATGAGAGACTGAATCAGAAATAGCTAAAAATAAACAAGAAGCTATAGAAGAATTTTTATCTGCAGTAGCTGAAAATGAGGACGATAAATACCGTGGGCCGTCAACTGACGACGACTTGAAGCATTCGGTTCTCAGATTTATTGCAAGTTTCAAAGATGAAGACGGACAAGTAACTATGAAGGTAGGAAAAGAAAGTAGATTAAAAGACTCACAAATAGGTCAACTTTCAGGAACAGAAAACATAGCTGTTTTAGGCACAGAGAAGTATCAAAAGGTGATAACAGGACCGTGAGCAGGAATTCCTGAGACAGCAGCATGAGTTATGGAGAACTTATATTCTGTACTCGCAGCAAGGTAGAAAATAAAAAATCAATCCACACTCAGGATTGATTTTTTTATAGGCTTTACTATACTTTGAAACATTAATATTTCACGCAACAAGTAGTATGAAGATCGCAATTGTAGGATATGGACGTATGGGACAAGTAGTCGAGAAGCATGCTCTTGAGAGAGGAGATGAAGTAGTTGCAGTTATTGACCCCCTGAGGAATACAGCAAAAGAAGACCTGCTTGATCTAGACTTTGATGTAATTATAGAGTTTTGTATCCCTCAGGTAGCTCTGGATAACTTAATATTCTATGCAAAACACGATTATAAAGTAATTATGGCTTCAACAGGTTGGTGGGAACATCTCCCTGAAGTGAAGAAGCTATTTGAAGAGTCGAAAGGAGCGATACTCTGGAGTGGGAATTTTTCTCTTGGAGTAAATCTCTTTTATCAAATGATTGAAAATACAAGTAAGCTCATGAATAACTTTCCAGAGTATGACACTATGGCTCATGAATGGCATCACAATATGAAAGCAGACTCTCCATCTGGAACACTGATCAATATGTGAGATATCATGTTAGAGCATATAGACAGAAAAACAGAAAAACAGGTAAACGCTCTAACGACAAGACCGATTGAAAAACATGAATTGCATCTGAGCTCAACGAGATGATGACATATCCCTGGAACACATCAGGTACTCTTTGACTCAGTATTTGATACCATAGAGCTCAAGCATACTGCGAGGACACGAGACGGATTTGCCGTAGGGAGTCTTGTATGTGCTCAATGGCTCCTAGATAAACAATGATATTTTGAAATAAAGGATTTTACAAAGAGTTTAGTTTAATAATTACATGAGTATGAGATGATTGTGGACCGCGCTTATTACTCCCTTTGAGGATGGAAATGGTATCGATAATCCTATAGATTATATCGCGCTTGAGAGGCTCCTTCATATGCAAATAGATGCTCGAGTAGACGGAGTGCTTCTTCTTGGTACTACCTGAGAGAGACCCACTCTCTTAGAATCAGAAGAAATAGAGCTTATAAAATTTAGTATAAATATACTCAAAGGTAAGACTAAAATCATGGTGAATGCAGGGACCTATTCTACTCTAGATACAGTGAATACTATTACATATCTTGATGATATCGATGGTATAGACTCATACCTCGTAGTGAATCCCTACTATAATAAACCAACCCAAACAGGACTCAAAAAACATTTTATTACAGCAGCAAAGCAAACTCAAAGGGACGTAGTAATATATAATATAGTCGGAAGAACCTGAGTAAATCTTGAGACGAACACACTTATAGAAGTGATACAAGAAGCTCCAAACGTCGTGTGAGTAAAAGAGGCTAGTGGGAACCTCGAACAAATGAAAGAAGTTATTTCAGCTACCTCAGATGATTTTATAGTTTTATCAGGAGACGATGGGCTCAGTTACGACCTCATCAAGAATGGTGGTGATGGGGTAATTTCAGTAGCATCAAATTGTGAACCAAAAGTCATGAAGAGATTTATTGATTCGTGTCTTGCTAGAGACGAGAAAGCATCAGAGACAAACGCTGAACTTCAAGAGTTTTTCTCAAAATTATTCATGCAAACTAACCCTCTTCCTGCAAAAACATATCTTGCAGAAAAGGGAATTATAGGCGAGAACTTCAGACTTCCTATATGCCCAATGGACCCAAAAGAAAGAGGAGAGTTTTTAGGTTTCGTGAGTACGTATAAACTTCCACAGTAGTAATTCTTGATTTTTACTTAAAACCCTATATTCTCACTTTATGAATACACAAATTATTATAAAACAGAAAAAACCTGCAGAGAGTCCTTCTCCTCTGGTTTTTGTTTTGTAATTTGCGAGTGAATTAAAAGATAAAAATTTCAGGAGTAGTCCTGAAATTTTTTAAAATCTAACCTAGATATTATGCAAAAGAAATCCTTTCCATTTGGTACTCTAAGACTCCAGAGCTTAGTGACAGAGTATGGAACTCCATTTCATCTCTATGATGAATCAGGTATACGAAATAATTTACAATCGCTCAAATCAGCATTTTCTAAAGTTCCTGGTTTTAAAGAATATTATGCGGTAAAGGCTTGTCCAAATCCATATATTTTAGATGTACTCAAGGATGAAGGATGCGGAATGGATTGCAGCTCTCTATGAGAACTTATTCTCAGTGAAGCTATAGGACTCAAAGGAGAGGATATAATGTTCACTTCAAACAACACTTCTGTGAAAGAGTTTCAAAAAGCGAAAGAACTGTGAGCGATAATAAACTTTGATGATATAACCCACATTGATTACTATCTTGAGAATGTAGGAGAGCTCCCAGAGCTTATATGTTTTAGATATAATCCTGGTCCACTAAAGGGCTGAAATGTGATTATTGGGGCACCAGAAGGAGCAAAGTTTTGACTTACAAGAGAGCAGATTTTTGAGGCTTATGAGCGATGTAGAGACTTATGAGTAAAACGCTTTGGAATCCACACTATGGTTGCTTCAAATGAGCTACAAACAGACTACTTCCTCGAAACTGCGAAAATACTTTTTGAGCTTACAAGGGATATTGAACAGAAGTTAGATATAGAATTTGATTTCATTAATTTAGGTGGAGGTATTGGTGTTGCATATAAGCCTGAGGAGACTCCAGTCGACTTCGAAGAGTTGGCTGTATGAATGAAAGAATTATATAATACATACTTCTCAGAAAGAGAAGACTCACTCAGTATTGTTATAGAATGTGGAAGAATGGTTACAGGCCCATACGGATACTTGGTGACTTCAGCAATTCATAAGAAGAACATCTATAAAGACTATATATGACTTGATACGTGTATGTCAGATTTAATGCGCCCATGAATGTACTGATCATACCATTATATATCTGTACTTGGAAAACAGGATGAAGTACGTGATCATATGTATGATATAGTAGGTTCTCTTTGCGAGAATAATGATAAATTTGCGATTGATAGAGAGCTCCCAGAAATCACTATTTGAGACACTATTGTAATACATGATACATGAGCACATGGCTACTCGATGTGATTTAACTATAACGCAAAGTTAAAATCGCGAGAAATATTACTCCTTTCTGATGGTAGCTCGAAAGTAATACGAAGGGCCGAAACATTTGACGATTATTTTGCTACACTTGATTATAAAGGGTTATAAATATAATAAGATAAATTTAGTTATATTCTATGCGACAAAAAATATTCGACATCCTAGATTCTCTCGAAATAGAGTACACAAACTATGAACATGATGCTGTTTTTACTTGCGATGAAGCTAAAGGAGTAGATATTCCTGGGTATAGGGTAAAGAGCCTACTCCTAAGGAATAAAAAGGCTACGAACTTTTATATGATCGTACTTCCAGATAATAAACAACTTGATACGAATATAATCAGAAGTATTTTTGATGACTCAAAGATGAGCTTCGCGAGTCCAGAACGTATGATGGAAAAGATTTGATTGAAACCCTGATCCGTAAGTCCATTTGCAATTATTAATAATACTGATAAGGATATCCGAGTAGTTTTTGATAGTGAGCTACAATGAAAACAAGTTTGATTTCATCCTCTACAAAACGATAATACCATAGTACTCGAGATGAAGTCATTAGAACATTTTCTCGAAAATCTTGGCACAGAATATGTGTATCATGAATTGTAAAAAATGAAAAAAATAATTCTCAAATCTCTCTACCACTTTCTCGCATTTTGTTCACGGATATACCTCTGGAGGACAAAGCCTATTATTATTGGAATAACTGGAAGCGTTGGAAAAACTACGTGTCGAATGATCGTAGCTGAAGTATTAGAAAAGATCCAAGTTCAGGATCCTGATCAGGTCCTATCCCCAAAAGAAGAGAAGAAAAGAGCTAAGAAATTTCAGAGAATCTATTCATCTCCAAAAAATTTTAATACAGAGCTGGGTCTTGTATTTTCAGTATTTTGTATCGAAGAGTATCATCCAAGTATTAAAAACCTCCTCAAGATCGCCCTGAGAGTTTTAAAAGAAGCTTTATTTTCAAGAAAAAAATATGATGTTTTAGTTGCAGAATATGGGATAGATGTTCCGCATGATATGGATTTCCTTCTCAAGATTGCAACTCCAGATATTACCGTACTTACGAAGCTTGGTTCGGTTCATAGTGAAAGCTTTCCTGGAGGACTACAAGAACTCTGGCAACAAAAGTGGTTACTTGTCTTAGCTGCAAAGAACAAGGTCTACTTTAATATAGAAGATGATTTTTCTCAAGAACATAAGAATCTTCTCTCAAAATCATATATTGAAATATTTCGCAAGGAGCTTCCTTCAGAGCTTTCATTTTCAGACGAGAGTTTTATTCAATCATGGCAATACGATAAAAAGAAACTTTCTATAAACTTGCTTGGAAAAGAAGAAAAAGAATATGTAAATTTAGGTATCATGATTGCGAAAGACTTAGGTATCAAAATTGATAGAGAACAGTATAGCTTTGAGGTTGAACTTCTTCCTGGAAGATTTTGAGTATTTCAGAGGAATAATAATGTATATATTGATTCAACCTATAACGCAAGCCCTGAAGCTATGATAAAGCTTATTGAAAATACAAAGGTAATTCATCAAAGAATGTATCCAGAGTATAAACTCGTTTTTATACTTTGAGATATGAGGGAAATAGGCGAGGTAAATATACAGGCTCATACAGATTTAGCTCACTTAGTAGGGAATTCTGCTGCTGTCATGACCGTTGGTCCAGAAATGTATCAGCACTTTATCCCTGAACTTAAAGCTTCATCGTATAGTTGAGACATCCACTCTTCACTCTCAGCGCGTGAACTCGGAAAATACCTCAAAAAATATCTTGCTGACCATAGCTCTGAGAAATATCTCATTCTGTTTAAGGGAAGTCAAAATACTATTTTCGTAGAAGAAACACTCGCAGCACTCCTTACTCCTACAGAGCAAAAAAGACTCATCCGGCAGTCTGAGTCTTGGAAAGCAAAGAAGAATAGATTCTTTGAGAGTTTATAAAATATCGTTTTCAATTAGAAAATGAAATTCTGGGTGTAAGTTTTCCGCAGGGAGTTCTTTTATTTCAGTAATCGAAAACTCACGTATTTCAGATACTTCGAAGTTTAATGTAAAACTCCCATCGTAGCTTGCTTTATATATTGCCAAAAGCTTTGTTATTCATCCCTCACTTAGGTAAGGGAGTTTTTTGATAAGAGAAATATTAGGAGTGACACCAATTTCTTCCTGTGTTTCTCTTACTGCGGCCTCTTCGGTACTTTCTCAGCTTGAAACATGTCAACAAGAACTCGTTGTCCAAGTGTTAGGGTAGTGATATTTTTCTAAGCTTCTTTTTTGTAGGACTATTTTTCCATTACTTCGATAAATAACTACATGTACTATTCTATGAGGAAGTTTTTTCTCATATATTTCATCATGAGAAGCATTCCCAATCACTCGGTCAGTCTCTATATCTATTATATCTAAGTATTCCATACTATCTAAATATCTTATAATCTCAGACTTTTACATAGTTTTCTCCATTTGCTTTCTTAGGTCAAAATTTTGATCCTCCAAGGAGCATAGTTACTCAAAGGAAAACACAAACTCAACCAATCAGGTAAGCTATAATATCTGGGAACATTATATTAGTAACTCCAAAGACAATAAGCAGTAGGGCAGGGGTATTTATATTCATGGGTATATATTTAGAGAGTAGTTTTATGATTTTATTTCCTTGATTTTTGCTCCAAGATCTTGAAGCTTTCATAAAAGATTGTCATATCAGCGTTTGATCCAGTAAACATTATCGATTTTTGTTTCTCCCTCGGCAATAAGCCCTGCAAGAACCATTGCTGCTCATGATCTCAGGTCCCAACTATTCACAGAGCTTCCTATGAGTTTTGTTGGTCCAGTTATCTTGGCTTCATGAAGATTGATTATTCGGGGCTGTCCTCACAGTCTTTCGTATTCAACGAGCCAATTGAGTCGTCATTCATAGAGGATTTCATGGATACGACTTTCTCATTCACATTGAGTCATAAGTACTGTGAAGAGGGGCATAAGGTCAGTAGGAAAACCAGGAAATATATTTGTTTGGAGCTTAATAGCCGAAAGATTTTCTGCTCTGAATACCCTGAGTGTATCGTCTCATAAGTCTTCTGTTTTTACTCATACCTCATGAAGCTTATAGAGAAAGGCCCCGAGATCAGCAATACGGGCTCTGTGAATATCTATGTAATTTTTTGCGCAAAGCGCTCAGACAATGGCGAAGGTTCCTGACTGGAGGTAGTCCGAGATTACTTCCTGCTTGATATTAGTTTTGAGTGGGGATCATCAGTGTATGATGATACTATGATCGTAACGAATATCTATTTGTACTCCTGCACTACGTAGGAGGTCTATGAGATTAAAAATATGTGGTTCAAAGGCTGCAAGTTGTATGGTTGTAACACCATTCCTGCTTACAGCTCACATGATGAGATTTGCTGTAGCTGTTACAGCAAAGTATCATGATATGGTAATATCCTGCGTTGACCCAGTTCATGAAAACTTGAGCATCTCTGAACTCTCTTCGAAAACAAATCCCATATCCTTGTATCCATTTATATGCTCATCAATAGGCCTCTTTCCAATCTTATCTCCATGAGGAAAGGGGATGTTTGCCTTTCAAAACCGAGCAAGGAGTCCAGCAATAAAATAGATCCCAGCGCGTGTCCTAGCAATCATAGTTGTATCTATATTTTTAAGGGAGATGTTACTACTGTCGACAGAGAAAGTATTTTTTTCAAAACTCACGGTGGCTCCAAGGCTTTCATAAAAATGTATAAAGTCGTGCACATCAAGTATATCAGGAACATTAGTGAGTTCTACTTTTCATTTTATAAGAAGAGCTGCAGCAATAAGAGGAAGAGCTGCATTCTTACTTCATCAAATCGTAACAGATCCAGAGAGATCACGGGACTGAGAAACAAGGTACATAAAATATAAAAACTAAAGAATAATAGAGGTATTATAAGCTCATATTTTAAAACACAAAACTGGAAATCATTTCTCTTCGTTTAACTTTGACAAAAGCCGTAAGCAGAATATTATTTGCAGCGAAATTATAGATTTTCATTTTATCAAATTTGATATGTTAGAAACAGATATACGAAAAATAGACTTTTGAGGTGAGAATATTCTCAAATCAAATCTAGTGAACTTAGATAAGGATATGGATTGTATCATCCTTTTGAGCTGCAACGATGGAAAATTCTTAGATCTTGTATACCATAAGGTAGTAGATTCCCTTATTGATAGAATTCACCATAAAACTGTATATAAAGATTTTTCAAACGCTCTTGAAAATATTAATGCTTTTCTCTCTTGATGGATGAATGATAGGGGAGAGATCTCATGATTTCATGCACTTGTTGGGATATACCATAAGAATAACTTCTTGTTTTCAACAGTTTGAAAGTCCTCGTGTTATTTTTATAATTCTCACAAGGATGTTATTGAGGTAACTGATAGGGATGATAGTCCAAAGGATTTTAATTTTATTTCAAATGGAGATGTGGCATCTTGAGAATCTCTTGTGGCTTCAACGTCGAGACTTTTAGATACCCTATCAAAAGATGATATTAAAGACGGATTTATAGATGGATGAGTAGATCGATCAGGAAAGAATATAGAACGTATTCTCTTACATGAGCATACTGGAAAAAATATTGCTGTTATCACACTTCAAAAAGAAGAAAAAAATAAGGCTTCAAAAGCCTCAATAGGAGAGATCAGTAATTACTATATCCTTAAGGCCCTTGATAATAAGTTTTCAAAGAAACTATTAGAATACTTGTATGTTGCTAAAAACGCTATAATTAACCAGAGTCAAAAAACCCGTCAGGTATTTTTAGGATTAGGGATACTTGTCTGAACAGGAGTTCTTTATTATATTGTTTCATGATTTTTCTCTATTTCATGAGTAGTGAATAATACCGAACTGCTAAAACAAGACCTAGTAACAGCGCAGAATCATATTATCACAGCAAGTGAGAATATGAATAATATTGATGTTTTTAGCTACAATATTGATACTGCTGAAGAGATAATTATAGATTTAGAATCTAAGAAGCTTTTTCTAAATGATCTTACAAAACTCAGAGATGAAGTTTGAGTCCTCCAAAAACAATTCAATGGGATATCACCATTTGAAAGCTCTGCTCAGTCGGAACTACACAGCTTTGCTGAGAGTGAAGATATTGTAAAAATTATTAATATCTCAGGAAGAATATACGTTGTTCACCCTAAGTGAATAAGCTGACCTATATCGCAATGAGAAGAAGTAAAAAAAGTCTTATTCGAAGAATTCTTTGATAATGACTCTTTTATAGACGCTACGGTATATAATGGAGATATCATTCTTATAACCTCTGCTGGAAAGGTAGTAAATTTTTCAAGAAATATCTATTCGTATATAGACGTAAAAGATCAAGCAACCTGGGAGAAGTCTTCTATAATAGACTCATATGCAGAAAATATTTACTTACTTTCAGATAAGGGCAATCAAATACTGCGTCATAAGCGATCAGGGGGAGAGTATGATGCGTGAGTTTGATATTTAAAGGATGATGATGTAAATAGCATTTGAAATATCCTTTCTTTAGCAGTTGATGGAGGAATTTATATTCTCAAACAGGATGGGAGTATGGTAAAACTTTTCCGTTCTCCAGAGTATCGATTAGAGAGTATGGTCCTCAATAATTTACCAAAAAATTATGAATTTAAAGATATTGACTTACAAAACCCTCCTCAAATTAAAACAGCCCTCAATCTCAAGTATGTATACATGTTATTAAAAAACCGAGTACTTGTCTTTGAACCAAACTCTTTGAGATATCAAGATGTTAAGTCACTTAAATATCTTGGACAGATAGAATGAAAAGATCTGATTATAGAAGATTTCTATGTAGAGAATGACGGGCAAATATTTATAGCAGCATCTTCAGGGGTTCATAAACTTGAATTTGATGTAGTTGAGGATAAATTGATACTGAAATAGTAACAATAAAAAAGCGTATGTAGGAATACATACGCTTTTTTATTGTTACGAGTACTAAGTCCGAAAAGTATTTTCCTCTATAAATTTTTCTACCTTCGTAGTAAGTTCAGGAGATATGTTTTCATTAGTTGCAACTGTATTAACGTCCTCATCTTCGTCAAAGGCCTCTATCATTTTTTTGAATTTAAGGGCTTTCTCGAAGTCATTCACCTCTATCTCATTATCAGGAATATAGTCTATTTTTGATTCGTATACCTCTATTGTTTTTTCTTCGAGTATTTTTTCTAACTTGTGGAGATATTCTGTATTAGTGATAATTTTTATATATCACTCTTCCATAAGTATGTCTTCAGCCTCAGTTTCAAATACTATTTCTTCTATGCTCTCATAATCATGAACTTTTGGATCAATGAAGATAATTCATTTTTTATGAAACATCCATGAGACAGCTCACGATTCTCAAAGATTTCATCAATACTTTGAAAAGATACTTCGGATACTTGAAACCGTTCGATTTTTATTATCTGTGAGAGTCTCTACCATGAGGGCTACTCCACCTGGAGCATATCACTCATAGATAATTTCTTGAATTTGTACTCCTGAAGTATCTTCTCATGTTCATTTTTTGATAGCTCGATCTATATTGTCATTTGGAACACCTTGTTTTTTTGCTACGGCTATTGCTGCAGCGAGACTTGGGTTATCGTCAGGATTTCATCCTTTTTGTGCTGCAATAGTTATGAGTTTTGCGTGAAGTGAAAATATTTTTCATTTTACAGCATTTACAGCATTTTTTCTGGCTTGAACTACGGGTCCTCTTCACATATCTATAGAGTATATTAGAATATATTATTATGTCGTATCCTACAGCTTTTATTGTATTTGTAAAAAAAATAAAAAAACTTTTGCAAGAGGAATGTTTTTATATAGAATTGCGTGGCTTATTTTCAAAAGAAAAAACCCATGGCTACATATGCTTTAACAGCTGATATCAGAACAAAAGACGAGAGAGCTGCAGATATACGAAAACGTAAAAAAGTTCCAGGAATTGTGTATGGAAAGACTCAAGCCCCTATCTCATTTTGTGTAGATAGTTCAGATTTGTTGAGACTCTATCGTAAGGCTGGGGAAAGTAACATTATTAACCTCAAAGTAGGAAAAGAGGATATCGAGGTACTCGTTCATCAAACTCAGAGACATCCTATAACAGGAGATTTTACTCATATAGACTTTTATGCTATTACTCGAGGTGAGGCACTTCAAACAAATATTCATATTAATTTCATAGGTGAATCTGAAGCTAAAAAGGAAGGAGCAATTATTGAAGAATCAATGAAAGAAATAACTGTAAAGTGTCTTCCAAGAAATCTAGTCGATCACTTTGACGTTGATCTCTGACTCTTAAAAGAGGCTGGAGACTTTATTCGTGTATCTGACCTTGGTATTGATCCAGAAAAATATGAAGTTCTTGTATGAGAGGATGATGTGGTAGCAAGTGCAATAATGCCAAAGATTGAGGTTATTGAGGATACGGCTCCAGAAATGGAACTTCCAGAGTGAGTAGCAGAAGAATGAGCAACTGAAGAGTGAGCTGAAGGAAATGAACAAAAATCAGAATAATAAATTTTCATTTAAGAACTTCTTTGGATATACTTCCAGAGGAGTTTTTTTATTTCTTTTTTAAGTACATATGAAAGTATATATTTATGGTACTGGAGATGAGGCCAAAGAGCTTTTACAAAAAGTAAAGCTCGTTGTAGAAGAACTTGGTTTAACAGACTTTATCGCTACTGAATCAACAAGTGATGCATTATTTAAAGATGAATTAAAAATCACAAAAGACTCAGCTCTCATTATAGAAGAAGAGTCTATTGATTTTAAGGATATGATATTTGAATGAATGATCCCAAGTGATGAAGAAATGAAGTCTATGTTTGTCTCTATAATTGGTTGATGATCTGGATGAGGCTGTGCTCCTGGTGGCTGTTCAAGCTGAGATTGCAGTTGTTAAGACTTTAAAAAAGAACCGTATTAATACGGTTCTTTTTTAAAGTCTATAAGGCTGATTTTATTCTGAAAAGAGGCTATCTTCTGAGGGTATATCTTTTTCACTAGTCTCAGATTCTTGTTTTAAAGGAGTACTTGCTACTTCTGGCTCAACTTGGGGGGTATCAGATTTTTTTACGATCGTGTAATAGTCTGTATATGCTATTTTTCAGTCTGCTCCATAATAATCTATCTTATATTGATTACTTCATTCTTTGAGAGTAGTGAATCTTTCAAATGCGTGGTATCTCCAATTTTTTCCATTGAAAGAGTTAAGGGTAAAGCCATTCACTTGTACTCTACTAATTCATTTAGCAGTCGTATATCACCATATAGTTACTTCAGGATTTGTAGTTGAGAATTTTCCAGATGTTGATGGAGCACTAAATCCAAATTGAGTCGCATCACTCTTATAAGTTGTTCCTCCACTCTGGAGAGCGGATGGTGAATTGCTAGTTTCTATAGTTGATTTTGATCCATCAGTTGAATTATAAATAGTATAAATCTCTTTATCTATAACGTTTTGAGTAGTGTCATATACTTTTACAACAATATCATTTATACTATTTGGGAGTCATACTCAGCTGAGTGAGAACTTTCTATCTTCTCCTATGGTAGTTTGGGTATTATTTATCGTTATTGAGCTTACGTCTTCAGAGAGAATACGTCATGTAATATCAAGAGTTCACTCAGTAAACGTCATTTCATCCTTAAGTGTGTCAAACTGGAGATAGAGAGTTTTTGCTCAAGACTGTATTCATGAATTTTCATCCAAACTTCAAGAAGCGCTCGGAGTGATAGTGCTATCTTGATCGAGAGTCACGTCAGCTGCACTGAGCGTTGTACTTCAGCTATTTGCTATAAACCAATCACTTCATTTAAAATAGCTATCAATACTTGTTTTATCTGCTGCGAGGTCTAAATCTTCTTTTGCTGCGTTTGTTTGAGCAATACTTACTTTCTGTCACTTAGTGACAAGTGTACTTATACCAGCTAAATTACTTACCTTCACATCTCAGGAGAGTACATATACAGTACTTACAGCCTCATTTTGAGTGAGAGAGAGGGTAGTGTTTGCAGGAGCACTAATATTTGCATAACTCATAGATATATCAGTATTTACTTTTGTTGATACCCATGCATCTGAAGAATAGAGATTATATGACCCATCAGAATCAATCTTGAACTCAGCAATCTTATTGAGATTTACTTTGTTTCCATCAGTAGGAGTGAGTTCTACACTTCATGATTCAACTACAATAGTGTCTCCAACGTTAAGAGATACACTATCAGTGATTTTCTCTTTTACTTCTCATGGATAGATTATAAATGCCTCAGTTTCACTATCAAGAAATGATATTTCAGAAATGGTGTCTCAATTTGAGTCAGTCTGTCCACTATTTTCATCTTTTCAAAGAAAACTGTATATAAGTACGAGTATTAGGACTCATCATATAATTGGTACAAGATAGTCCTTAAAAGTAGATTGAAGAGAGTTTCTTCTGCGGTTTCGAGCCATAATTGTAGATTAAGTAACAGATATAATATATGCTTTTATTTATATCCAAAAATCCTAAAAATACAAACAAAAGCCCTTGAAAGCCTTATTAATTAATTATAAAATATTTAAGTAAATAGTAAATATACCTCTTTTTGGAATTCCTTGCTTTTCTCTTATAATCCCTCTCGCTAGTTTATTTTGTTACAATAATTTATGAAAAAAATACTAGGATTATGTCTTATTATAGCTCTTACTGGACTTGCTTCATGTGGAGTAAAGGACGCTGCAAATAGTGTAGTTGATACAGCAGTTGATGCTGGTGGTGCAGTAGTTGATACAGCAGGTGATATCGTTGAAGAAGTTGCAGATGAAGCGGGTGATCTCGCTGAAGAGATTGCTGATGAAGCAGAAGATCTTGTTTCAGACGATAGTAATATTGAAGCTGTACAAGAAGAATTAGAAGAAGCTATGCAAGAAGAGCAAGAAGAAGCTGATGAAGCCATGGAAGAAAAAATGGAAGAAGAAGCTGATGAAGTTGATCCAGCAATGGAAGACGACCTTCCAGAAGATGAAGAGGTATAATCCAAAAGGATAATTTCTCTATTTTAAAAGGCTCTCTTAATTGAGAGTCTTTTTTTTTGTATTGTAAAGCTGTATTTATTGCCATAAACGACTATTTTTGTTACTCTATAAATATAGCTATTATTTAATACAGTTTTTATGAGAAAGATATCCTTCATCTTATTATGAGTTTTACTACTGAGTTCTGGTGTTTACGCAGCTACAGTTAAGGAAAACATAAAAGATATTCAATGAAATATTCCTGCTGGTACTCCTGCAGCTCCAAGCTGATACGATCAAAAGTGATTTGTATGAGAAATACTTTCATGACTTTTTACGGATGCAGATTCGAACACAGGAAAGATAAAGAGTGAATTTGTGAATGCATTTCATACTATTGCCTGAATTGTAGATAATGTTCCTAAATGGGATGGAGTATCATTTCAGGAATGAACTATATGGGATAAGTGAGGAAATATCTGAATAGGGAATCCAAATCCTACAAGAAAATTAGATGTAGCCGGAGATATTAATTTCAATGGAGATATATATCAGAATGGAGCAATTTTTTCTGGAGGAAACCTCTGGACAGAAAGTGGAGCAAATATATATAGATCAGGAGGAAGAGTAGGTATTGGGACCTCTTCACCAGCGCAGCAGTTACATACAACAGGTACGGCAAGATTTGATGGATGAGTACAAGTAGATGGAGTTCCAGCAATTTCTTCTACAAACTATTCCCATAGAGCTCAATCGACTGTAACTAATAGATACGGATACTTTGAGGCTCGAAATAGTTCAGGTACTAGAGGATGATACTTTGGTTTCTGAGATGGATGAGATAGGATTAATCTTCATATAGATGCAGCTACAAGATTAAATATATCATGAGGAGATGTAGGTATAGGAGTAAACAATCCTGGAGCAAAACTCCATGTGGATGGGAATATTATTTCGGACAATCCTACAGCAGATAGTCATGTTACAACAAAGAGCTATGTAGATGGACAGATTACGACAGCTACCTCAAATCTTCCTGGAAAATTCGTTGATGGTACAGATGTAAGAGATGCTGTATATGTAACAAGAAGAGTTTGAATAGGGACTACGACGCCACTTCAGCAGTTACACACAACAGGAACGGTAAGGTTTGATGGATGAGTACAAGTAGATGGTATCCGTGCTATTTCTGCAACAAATGGATCTCATACAGCACAACAAGCAAACTATGGGTACTTTGAATGAAGAAACACGGCAGGTCAGAGAGGTTTTTATCTTGGTTCAGGTAATGGATGAAATCGAGTAAACTTTGTAATGGATAATGCAGATAGACTATATATTGGAGGAGGAAATGTAGGTATTGGAACAACGAATCCACTAGCTCCACTTCATGTTGCTGGAAATATTATTTCAGATAATCCAACCCAGGCTGCCCATCTCACAACTAAGAGCTATGTAGATAACTTAGTAAGCTCATGAATTTCATGGAAAGCCCCAGTACCATCTGGATCTAGTCCAACTGCTACTTATGGAGCATGTAATAGTACTAGAGAATGATGGTCTACTTATAACGAGAGTGACAATATTATATACCTCTGTAATGGTTCATCGTGGACGAATATAGGGTCACTTGCTGTTATCCCTGATGCTACAACAACAAGTCCAGGTAAGGTACAGATAGCAGGAGATATAACAGGGACATGGAATAATATAACTCTTAAGAATAATATTGTAGAGAGCGTAAATATAGTAAATGGAACTCTAGTAAATGCTGATATATCTGAGACAACCAAGATAACAGGAACGAAGATTAACACCAACTTTGGATGACAGACTATTCGGACAACCGGGAATATTATTTCAGCAGATCCTACTTCAAATACGCATGTTACTACGAAGAGATATGTAGATAATCTCATAGCAGGTATATCTCCAGGAGATACTTTTCCAACGTGTACGAACTGACAGATCCTCAAACATAATGGAACAAGATTTATTTGTGCTAATGAATCAACAGGTGGATGAGCAAGTTCAGGTGGTTGAGCAAATATGGAATGTAGAGTCTGTATTGATACAAGCTGAGGTTCACGTGGGTGACCTCCTACTAATGGTGTAGCGGGTTCTTGTTCTAATTGGGTTTCAAATTCAGGAAGTATGACCCCAAGAGTTGTTGATGCAGGAGATCCAGGAAATGAACAACGAATAGGTATAGAATGTCGACCAATATCATGATGAGGCTCAGGTACTCCAACACTCCCAACATGTACGAACTGACAGATCCTTAAACATAATGGAACAGAGTTTGTTTGTGGAACAGATAATGTTGGATCATGAAGTTCAAGTAGTTCAGGTGGAGGGTGAAACTTAAATGTTACTACTGTAAAAGGAGTATGATGATCAACGGCAACCGCAACTTGTCCAACTAACACAATACGCGTATGATGTAGTGGTTCTCGAGAAGAGAATCTTCAAGATACTTGTGATGAAGAAAGTTGTTGAATTGTATGAACATTACCTATAGGTACTAATTCGTGTAGAACTACAATTGATGATAGTTCTGGTACAGAGGCTGTTGCTATTGCATACTGTGCGACTGGATGAGGGGGTTGAAGTTCTGGTGGTGGATGAGCTGATACAGATTGGGTAGAAACGCCAAATGTGATATATCAAAACACTAAAAATGTTGGTATATGAGTAGCAGCTCCAACTGAAAAGCTACAAGTACAATGAAATGCTCTTGTCTCAGGCTCTATAAGAGCAAATTCATTTATCTATAATTCAGATATATCTCTTAAGAAGGATGTAAAAACTACTTATGGCTTAGATACTATCCTGAAATTGAGATGAGTAGACTTTACATGGAAAGATAGTGGTAAAACAGATATTTGATTTATAGCTCAAGAGGTAGAGGGGGTGTTACCTCAGCTCATATATACTGATCCTAAAACAAAGCTCAAGGCAGTTGATTATGCAAGTATTATCGCTCCTCTTGTAGAAGCTATTAAAGAGCAACAGGTACAAATAGAACAATTACAAAAACAAATTAATACACTTAGATAACAGGATGAATAAGTTCGGAATATCCAGAAACAATATCATTGCCATACTCTTTGCTACATGTATATTTATTCCTGTGGGTGCAGTAAGCATTGGTAGTATTCTAGGTGGTTTTAGAGTGGGGGCATTTAAAACAGAAATAGACGCTCATACTATATGTAAGCAAGTTTCTGCGAACGATGGAGAGGAATACTTTATAGGTACTAAAACTGAGCAGGAGTGGGAATCTGTTCATGATAATACAAATATACCAAGTTGATTAGATTTAACTGATTGTTCGTGCGTTAAGGATTTATCTAATTTAGAAGCCTCTATATTACCAGTGTGAAATCCACCTTGAGTTTATACAGATATTAGTGTAGATGGAGATAGAATTGCTCTCGGTGATAGTCAATTAAAGAAAGTGCATATATTTATAAAGAGTTGAGATAACTGGCTTACTGAACAAGTGATTACATTCCCATGAAGACTTAGTGATGGATTTTGAGCCCGTGTTTTCTTAGAATGAAATACATTGTTTATATGAGCTCCAGGTGACGACAATACTTATGGAACTAATGGATGAGCTATATATGTATATACTAAATCGTGATCTAGTTGGACACAGCAACAAAAGATTATTAGTAGTAAATCACCAGGGACGAGTAATATTAGTTCGGATTCTTCATATTTTGCAAGGGATTTTGGTTTTGCATTTTCAGCAGATGGAGACTATCTAGCTGCGTCGATTCCTCGATGATGAGTAGGATGAAAGTGAATGGTCCAGATGTATAAGTTTAATGGTTCAAGTTGGGTTGAGGAGTATCAAATCAATAATCCAGACACACGTTCAGATTCTGGATTCTTCTGAGGTCGTCCCCAGTTATACGGAGATAGGCTAGTTGTAGGATATCAACCTAATACTGGATTTTCAAATTTTTATATTCCTAAAGCGACACATTCCTTTACTCGCTCATGAACTAATTGGGGACTTGAACAAACCTTAGATCTTAGTATTAATAATCTAAATGCATTGATGCCAAACTTTGATGGTAACCGTATAGCGATTTCATTAGTAGGGTATGACGCATCATATGTACTTACGACTTTATTTAAGATATTTGAGTTACAATCCTGAGTATGGACAGAAATATCGGAGATAACACCAGCATACTATACGACTCTCCGTCCACATTGAGATTATTATTATCATCGTGATTCGTTTAGTAGTATATGACCAATCATACTAAATTACGATACTAATTCCAATTGAGTCTATGACCAAGTAGTAACTATAGATGATTTTCTTACACCACCTGAAAGTGCCCATGCTTCAGGGGAATTTCATTATTCTTTCTGATATTGGTCTGATGAGTGAAGATCAAAGTTATTTGCAGATCAAGGGATACTGATTAATGGACATTTAGTATACGATCTCAATGCTTGTAATTAGTTATTACTTAATATGGTTTCTATGAGAAATATTTTTATTACTTGAGTTGCATTAACTGCTTTAATGCTTTGATGAGCCTACGCAGCAGATACTATAATCCAGAATATTGCTGGATTACAGACATCAGATACTGAGGGGACTTATGGAAACCGAGCGATGACTATTGGGGATGGGGATCTAAAATTTATCAATCTGGATGGAAATGCTGATATTATAGGAGACTATTTTTCGGGGCATTACTATGATCCAGCATTTGGTATTTTTGAAATTAATTCATGAATTAGTAATAGACTAAAGATTATAGATGAAGCAAGTTGAAGCTGTCCACCGAGTCATACTGACAAAAAATTAGAGTGATTTTCTTATAGCCCAAACTTTGGGCATATGGATTTTAGTCATAGTAGTTATATATGTATTCCAAACGATGCTACAGATAACACCTTGAATACATATATATGATGATATGCCTATAGTTCATATATAGGTTTTCAGAGCCTCAGTGGAATTCTGCTTGATTCAAGTGTAGATTTCAGTATAGACCATGATGCTGAATGAAAATATATAAAGGTAGAGGGTGTTGTAGCATCAGAAAAGAATACAGAACTCTTAGATCAATTTGATGGAGATCTCCGGGTTTTAGGAGAGCTGACAAAATCTACATTTAGAAAAGATATTCATCAAAAGGTATACCCAGTGATATCTAATCTCCAGGTATCACTTCTGCCTGATCCCTATACGATCCCATCTAATCATTTGTGAGAGTCAAGCTGGCCTAATACTTCTCCCGGAACAAAGATATTAAATGATAAGGGGCTCTATTTTCGTGACACCGAGATTCGTCTTGGGTGACAAAGCAATATAGAGTGAAACAAAACTCTTGTGGTAGAGGGAGCTAATATTTACATAACAGGAAATATAACTAATGCAGATAATGATGGAATACTATGAATTATAGCGCTCCAAAAAGACGGTGTAGGTGGGAATATCTATATAGATCCTACAGTAACGGATATACATGCTGTAATGTACGCTGATAGATCTCTTATGAGTTATAATGGTACTAATGAGCTAGATGGATCTACTTCTGCTAGTAGTCTCGCGAATCAACTTTATATCTTTGGGTCAGTGTTTAGTGAAAACACTATTGGGAGCTCTCAAAACACTCCAGCGGAATGCCCATATTATGTAGCAAGCTCCGACTGTACAACACAAAACGAAGCTATGCAGTATGACCTTAATTTCCTGAGAAAATATATTCTTGTTCAGCCAGTAGATGCTAGCGGGGATCCTGTTGGAGATAAAATTCCTCAGTTTAGCTGAGTAGAGTCGCAAATGTGAGACAGTTCAAATACGAATACAGAAACTCAAAAACCAGGCTATAGAAAATATCCAGTTATCATCGAATATGATCCAAGTATTCAACAAAGCCCTCCACCATTTTTTAACTAATTTTGACAAGTGTAGCTTTTAAAATATCATAAGCTTATGAATAAACAAATGAACTTGCACCTGCAACCCCTAAACCCTTCTCAATAAGTAGGGCAGTTTATTTGAATATAAAAATAAAAATCTCTCCTACAATATGAGGAGGGATTTTTTTGTCTTAATTCTTAAAATAGTAAAACATGCTACAACTTTCAAAATTTCCAATACATACCCTGAAGACTTCACCAAAGGTGAGTGACAATAGATCCACGAGCTTACTGCTTCAATGAGGGTATATTCGCCAAGCAATGGCCTGAGCCTATGAATTTCTTCCGATTTGATATAGAGTACTTCGAAATATCGAGCAAGTTATCCGTGAAGAAATGGATAATGCTGGATATCACGAAATGCTTATGACGATTCTCACACCAAGAGAGTATTGGGAAACAACCGGGAGATGGGATATTCCTGAATATTTCAAAGTTCCAGGCTGGGGAGATACGGAGTATAGAATAGCCCCAACCAATGAAGAAAACGTCACCCCGATTATGGGGGAATTTATTCAGTCGTATAAAGATCTCCCATGCTGCGTGTATCACATACAAAAGAAGTTTCGTAACGAAAAACGTGCAAAATCAGGACTCCTCAGAGGCCGAGAATTCATCATGAAAGATGCGTACTCATTTCATAGAGACATAGCTGATTTTGATAGCTTTTATCTTTGAGCGCAAGAGGCATATATGAAGGCATTTACGAGACTTGGTATATGAGATGATACAGTGATGGCTGACGCTGATGGAGGAGCAATCTCTGATAAAAACTCTCATGAGTTTCAAACATTTCTTGAGGTAGGAGAGGATATCATAGTGCAAGACTCTTCATGATACTGTTATAATCTCGAACTCGCTGCATGAGTTCCTGATAATAAAAATAGCTCTGAAGCAGAGAGGGAGGTTGAATATATCGATACAGTAGACGATATAGTAAATATGGACAAGATGACCAAATACTTTGAGGCTCCAGCATGGCAAATGCTCAAAACAGTAATATATAAACTCGGGGATTCTGGAAAATACGTTGGAGTTTCCCTCAGAGGAGATCTGAGCGTTAACGATATAAAGTTTTGAAAATTTATTCGCCAAAAACACAACGAAGAAATCACTCTTGCTAATGAAGCTGACTTAGAGAAAATAGGAACAGTAAGATGATTTATTTCTCCACTCACAGATGCGCAGCTCGATGTTGAGTTTTATGGAGATGAGTCGCTCAAAACCGTAAAGAATTTCTTTGGAGGAGCAAATGCTATTGCGAAATCTACAAAAAATATGAATCTTTCAGATTTAGATATTACAGAGTTTTGAGACTTTAATGAACCAAAAGAATGATTCACTTCTCTGAATATCCCTTGAGAAAAGCTTACTTTTAAGAGAGCTTCAGAGGTAGGAAATATATTTCACCTTTGAACAAAATATTCAAGACCATTTGGACTTACATATCTCGATGAAAATAACAAGATGCAGGACCAGGTAGAGATGTGATGTTATGGGATTGGAGTATCTCGTCTCATGGGAGTGATGGCAGAGTACTTTATGACGGAAAAGGGTATCACTTGGCCAGAGCATATCGCTCCGGCAACTCATTATATCATCGTCATTGGAGAAGAAAACCTTGAGAAAGCGATAGAGCTATGAGAGCAGCTTGAAGCTACTGGAAAAACAGTAATCCTCGATGATCGTATGGGACGAAAGCTCGGTTTTGGTCAAAAGGCCTGAGACTGTGAACTCTGGGGTATCTCAAATAGGATCGTAATTTCACCGAAGACTCTTGAGCAAGGAGGGTATGAATTACTTGAAAGAGGAGAGGAATCAAAGATAGTGAAAATATAGTATTGACAATTAGCAATTTATTAACAATATAGAAGAATAATTTTATTCTTCTATATTCGTATATGCTAACACATAAATATACTATTTCTGATATTCAAGATACCGAAAGAGTACCGGCTCGCAGGTGAAAGACGAAAGGAATTTCTTTACTCCAAGGAGACGAAGGACTTGCAGTGATGGAGAACTCAGATTTTGTTGGGTCTCAGGATGGATGAAAAATGGATGAGGTGGAATGAAAAGGGAGAGCTGCAACAACAACTAGCTCAAATATATTTCAGTACTTAGAGTCACGGGGAATCCCGACACATTTTGTACAAAAGATATCAGATACTGAAATCCTTGTAAAAGAGAGTGATATGAACCCAGTAGAGTGTGTATTTCGTTTTATATCAACATGATCATATCATAAGCGTGATAAACATGAGAACTGAGAAGAGGCTTTACCAGAAGGAGCAATATTGGATAAACCAGAAATAGAACTTTTTTATAAAAATGACATAATTCTAGCTAATGATGAAATTATTTCAGACCCTCTTATGGAGTGTGATGAAGATGGAATACCGATAGTAACAGATGAGTGAAAGTTTAAGTTTTTACATCCAAGGACATGAGAACCACTTGATTATGTAAATATAAAGAAAACATTATGATCGAGAATAGACGGTTTTTTATCGGCGAGTGAAATTAAGGCACATCAAGATAGGATTCAGCAAGCAGCAGCTCATATGAGGGAGCAAACTCTAGCAGTTGGTAGGGCTCTGCAAGAGTTCTTTTCTCCAGCTGATGTAATAGTAACCGATGGAAAAACAGAACATACGAAAGATGGAAAGATAGGTGACAGTGTAGATGGAGATAGTTTGAGGCTCCAAAAACCACTTGTCTTGGAGACAAAATTGGGAAAAAGATTTTTATGAAAGTGAGTAGAGAAAGATGAACTTATCACTCGAATGAGCGAGAAATATCTTAAAGCGCAAAATGAGTATGATTCTTTTTCTAAATTGAGTGAGAAATACTCTGAATCAGGAGATACTTCCCCAGATAGTTCTCTGCATCAAGAAAGTACAGAACTTTACGATATTATTAAAAAGGAATTTCATAATAATAATAGAGCATATAAAGCTATCATCAGAAAATCTATGAAAGAGGGTACAGAAATCTGTTTTTCAGAAAATGCTGTACTCCCAAAGAAAATCATAGATGAGTTAATTTTAGTAACACGAGAGTCACTATATGCGAGATATGTATCTTCACTTGAAGAGCTGGAAGAAAAATATGGAAACGGAGAGGAGGTGTATGAACGAAGGGAGGAATGAGAACAAGATAAAAAGCGAGAACTGATAGTAGATCCAAAAAAGACAGCATTTTTATTAGATGAAATGTTTATTGGAATAGGTGCTTACGAGTCGTATGATGACTTTTGGAGGTCTTGAGCAGAACTCTGAAGAATAGTTGAGTCATGTTCACTCGATAAACAAGGATACAGAAATCATGATGATTTATGAACTGTAGCAGCTACTTTTGATGAGCTTGCAGAACTTACTACTGAGTTACTTAGGAAACATTGTGTAAAACAAGTTTCTATAGAAGATCTTTCCGGTGTCACAGCAACTCATATTGTACATGCACTTGGAAGACCTGAGTTATAGGTTTAGTTTAGGATTATTTTAATAAGAGTATTAAGATAATTCTTATATTGATATCGAATGTCACAAAACGAAACACTACAAGCTTTTAGGGACCTCGCATGAAAGTTAGAAGGGAATTATCAGTGCGCTAATATGTTTGAAGTTCTTGAAAAAGCACGTGAGCATGTAGATGCACTTTTGTCGGGTACTTGACCTAAAGGAGTAATGAAGAGGCTTATAAACACTAAAATCTCAATCACGCGAGTACTCAACAGTATCTGAGATGAACTGAGAGACACAGCTCTATGATTGCACCTTTCTGATACAAGGCTGTATAAAAAAAGAAATTTAGTAAAAAGTGACATGAGAGAAATCGGATTACTCACGAGACAACATAGTTCGGAATTAATACTGAAAAGGATAGGTTTATGAGTATGAGAAATAAGACACGAAGATATTCCAGATCTCCATAAATGCTTATGTGAAAAGTTTCAGAGCAATCCAGATAAGATTCGCTGGATTATTGTGCATATTTGATATTATCTCTGAGTGAGTGAATGAAGTAGTCAAGAGCTAAATCACTCAGCACTATGAAGAATAACAGGATCATCAAGACAGTATTGGGAGTCTGGCCATCAACTCGTATCAAGTGAGAACCTTCTTTTAAGGATATTGCTAGCACTTGCAAACGCGAATGAAGGGCTTGAGTTTGAAGAAAACGTATATCAGAATTTGAAAAAGATTATTTCATGAAAAAAACAGCAAAAAGCTAAGGCTCAACGAGAGCAGGAGAGAGCATCTCAGAGAAAATGAGAACAAAAAGGAAGAGCACTAGAAAGAAAGAAGGCAGAAAAACAGCGAGTATATGTATGATTATCTGAGTTAAAATGAGTAAATTGGAGGAGAGCGAGTGAGTATATTAAAACTCAAGCAGTGACCTGATATATAGCAGAAAGTTTAGTTGAGAAAATAAATTTTTGAGATTTGTCGTGAGATGATGAATTGTTAGAAATGAGTATTCAACTTTGGAATTATTGTCTTGCTTATGGAATTTTTTGATATAAAAAAATATTTCATGCAGCACTATGTCATATGTGAGTAGAGGGAGAACAAACCTATAAAAGTATAGGGATGACTCTCCCATGAAATACGAATTGGCTTGTGACTACTTGATACCTTAATGCGAAGGGTATAAATTTAAAATATCTAGTACGAGTTTTAAATCTAGTAAAGGATTTTAATAATTCTAAAAAAGAAGGCTAAGCCATAAAATAATTTCCAAATATCATGAGTACAGCGCTGGCAACAGAGAGCCCGAGGAAGGCTACAGGAACTCACATCCTCATCCAGTCCTTGTTGTGAATTTTCTTCCCAGCAAGTTCGAGTTTTGCCATAACTACGAGATTTGCCGTTGATCAGATAGGGGAGATATTAGCTCAAAACCCAACACCAAATACAAGGGCCCACCAAAGGATATTGGTCCCAGGGACTCAATTCATCTCAAAGAAGCTTATGATAGGAACCATGGCAATAGTCATCGGGATATTATCTATAATTGCTGTAAGGATTGCGGCTCACCATAAGAGAACGATAGCTGTTGCGACTATATTTGTTTGTACTCCTCACTCGATAAGTGTTGCTATATAACTGAGTACCCCAGCAGCTTCGAGTCCTCCAACGAGGACAAAGAGAGAAGTAAAGAAGAGAAATACAGAGAGTTCGAGTTTTTTAAGGTATTTTTGTGGGTTATCATGTGGAGCAACGAGTAGGAGGATACATGCAGCCCCAAGGAGCGCTACAACACTCGCAGGGATGTGAAGCATATGATGAAAGAAAAAGAGGAGTATCACTCCAGTGAGTACAATAAGACTTTTGGTAAGAACAATAGGTTTTGTAATAGATTTATGAGCCTTAATATCCATAAGCTTCTCAATATATTTTGGTTTCACTTTATTGTCCCCATAACAATGTGCGAGAATATATAAGAGCGCTATAATCCAAGCAAAAAAGACAACTGGGAGGGCATGTGTGAGAAAAGTGATAAAACTGAATCCAGCAACCGATCCAATAATGATGTTTGGAGGATCACCAACAAGTGTTCCGACTCCTGCAATATTTGAGAGAATTGCCTGACTCATGAGAAGAGGAACAGGATTAAAGTGAAGTATTCGCGTTATGATGAGCGTTATAGGAGCAACGAGGATAATAGTTGTTACATTATCAAGGATCATCGATGAGAGCGAAGTAAATATCCCCAAGGCAACCAGGAGTTTCCAATAACTTCCGTGTGTCTTTTTCGCTATTCTAATTGCGAGATATTCAAAGACTCAGGTTTTTTCCATAACAGCGACAAGCACCATCATACCTCCAAGTAGGAGGAGCGTTGGAAAATCAATAGAATTTTGAATTTGCTCAGGACTATACCAACCAAGCATGTCTCCAATTATTGCCATAGCAACTGCGCCACAAAACGCTATAAGTGATCTATGAACTTTTTCTGAAAGAATTCAAATAAAGGTCACCACAAAGATGAGTATCGAGATCCAGAAGGGAGAAAATATATCCATTAGAATAGGCTAGGGTATACATATAGCTTTAGTATATCATATATGATGTACTAAAGCATAAAAAAATCCCTGTACAAAGGGATTTTTTTGATGGATACTAAAAGCAACTCTTTTACAGTACATTGAACCAATTTTTTGTCCCATAGTAGTGAGGCCACACATGTATATAGTGTTCATACATCCTGTTAACTCGATCTTGAGAGAGCTCTTCATGTCAGAGTTCTTGTATAAGGGTTCGAATATCACTTTTGATCACATCTATATCTTGACCATCTGGAACAACTTTTTCGATTTCTGCGAGAAATCAATATCCAGAGTTTTCATCTATGCAGAGAGTATAGTCTCAAAAATTATATTCTACTCTATTACGTGACCATTTTGTCTCGTAGTTAAACCCTGAGTCTAAAAATATTGTATCAAGCTCTTCTATCGAGAGAGGAACCGTTACTTCAAACTCGAGTCTTCCAGTCCCATTGATAGAATTAGTTTCATCAACCGAAGCTTTGAGTACAAATATGACATCGTCATTTGATTTACGTGTTCTTGCTGAGAAGCTTTTTGCTTTAGTAATAAGTGTTTGTAGTTCTTCTCTCTGCGAATCATCTAAATAAGAGTTTATATTATTTTGCAACGCACTCAAGTCTCATCATGTAAAATAGTGATTGAGTTGAGAATTTTTATGAGACTCATTGAGGGGGTGTTTTTGTTCACAGGCTTTTAGAAATAAATCTTTTTTTTCTAAACTCTGGAGTAATATCTTTACTTCCACTTCTATATTATTCATTCAGCTATAGTATTATTTAATAAATTTCTTTTCTTTGCTGTCTTCAAATCCTCAGATATTTGCTATTGCAGCCTTAATTGTTGGATGTGGGTCGTAGTCAACGAGTTCAAAATCCTCAAAAGTAAAATCATCTATATCTTTGATGTCTGGATTAAGCTTGAGTGTTGGAAATTCTCTCGGTGTTCTTGATAGCTGTTCTTGTACTTGATCCATGTGGTCTGAGTATATATGAGCATCTCAGAATGTATGTACAAATTCTCATACTTCGAGCCCTGTAACCTGAGCTACCATATGTAGGAGCATAGCGTAACTTGCTATATTAAAAGGAACTCAGAGAAATGTGTCAGCGCTTCTTTGGTAGAGTCCAAGATTTAACTTATTTCCATGTGTTACGGCGAATTGAAAAGTAGTATGACAAAACGGAGGAACATGATTCCTGTTTTCAGGAGAAGCCATGTGGTAGATAAAGTCAGGATTCCAGGCAGATACTACATATGATTTTCGAAATGGTTTATCTTTGAGTCACTGTATCACCCAGCCAAGCTGGTCGATCTCTTTCCCGTCTTTTCTTGGCCATCTCCTCCACATACGACCGTAAATAGTTTTGAGATCTCCCCATTTTACGACAAAGGGGTCATCTTCGGGGAGTAATTTCAGTTTTTCGATAAATTCTTTTTGAGTGAGGTCATCCTCAGGAGCGTTTTTGACACAGTGCATATGGTATGATTTCCAGGCCCACTCATCCCAAATATGAACCTTATTATCTACGAGATATTTGATATTTGAATCTCCTCTGAGAAACCATAATAGTTCCACAAGAATCCCCCTGTAGAATACCTTTTTTGTAGTAAGGAGAGGAAAACCTTTACTCAGATCAAAACGTATTTGCCTTCCAAAAACAGAACGTATATAGGGTGGAGTTTCTCATTTTTCTTCATAATCTTTGAGCACTTCTGGATTAAAGAAAAGCTCTTTATTAGAGCCATTATCTAGTATATCTTGTAAGAGATCAAGGTACTGGTATTCGGAATGTTTATTCATGATAGATATATAAGAAAATAAATCACAATTATAATAGTTGTTATATAGATATTTTCTAATATATTTATGATTATTCGTTAAAAATTTGTTAAAATATGAAGAAGATATACGTATGATGTAGTTTGACCTTTGCTAGCAACGAATATAAAAAAAACATAGAAGGTTTTAAAGAAGCTTTAAGAGAAAAGTATGAGATCTTAGACTTTGTAGGAAATTTAAAAGGAGATGCCTCAACAGTATATAGTCATGACAGAAAATGTGTTTTAGAGTGTGATATACTTATAGCAGAATGTTCATCTCCAAGTACCGGACTTTGATATGAGATCGCAACAGCTATAGAACATGATAAAAGAGTTATTCTTCTCGCTGAAACAGATGCAGTAGTAACTCGCATGATACTCTGAATTCCAACTGAAAAAGCTACTTTTTTGCGCTATGAAAACCTCAATGAGATTATAAAATATCTAGAAGAAAATGATACTAGAGGATAGGGAAACAGAACTACGGAAAATCTACAGGTATAGAGGCTTTAGCGAAGATATGTTTTTTAGACCAAATCTTGAGATTCATACCAAACGTGTGGTACTTATGGCAGAGTATATTTGTAAAATATTACAAAAACAAGGAGTCAGGGTTGATATAAAATATATCAAAACTTTAGCGAGTATGCACGATGATGATGAGTTTATTACTTGAGACTTTGTATCAGGACGCAAGCTTAACTTTAGTCCTGAGGAAAAACAAGAGTACGAGCAAAATTGCAAGAATGCTATTGATATATTAGTAGAAAATTATGGAGACGAATATATGTGACATAGCTATAGAGATTTACTCGAGGATAATAATACATGAGCCTCACTCGAATACAAGATCGTAGATCTTGCTGACAAACTCGATGCTCATGGTGAGGTATGCCATGAGATATATAATGGAAATAAAGAATTCTTGAAAGAAAATATTCACCCACACCATTGAGCTATTCCTGTGTATGATTTTACTTATATTAGGGTGACAGGGAGGATTAAGCAACTAGAAGAGGTAACATGAGCCAGGATAGATCTAATGAAAGAAAGAATAGATTCACAAGATATATTTTGAAAATTTAGAGTAGCATCACGAGAGGATATATGAAAAATACAAGCAGCTTATGAAATATATGATACTTGGATTCAGTTGCAACGAGATAATTTTTCACAAGGAGATCTAGAAAAACTCTACATTCGATCTAATGGAAGTACGTAAGAATTTTCTCCGTAATTATTTCAGGAGAGAGTATTTCAGAGTTCTCACAGCAATCAACTCTTTCCCAATCTGAAAATACTTTCAGCATCTGCTCGGCAGCTTCATAAGTGTTTTTGAAATGATCTGGGTCAGCTTCATGAATATCTTTTGTTCGTCATCATTCGATGTAAGCTCTAGCTTCCTTTTTTTCTACAAGTTTCTGACTTATCCTAGGAGGTACATCAAGAAATAATACTGTATCTGGCCTGAGCATACCCAGTATCTCGTATTCGAGGTCATCCAGCCATTTTACATAATCCAGACGCTTTTCATCATCTCTAATCTTGCCTCCATGGTGTATCATCGAAGAAGAAACATATCTATTCGAGATAATATGGTCATACTGATCAATTTCTCAAACAAAGTTAAAACTATCATCAAATCTATCAAGAGCAAAAAATAAACTGGCCCGTTTTGCTCAAACATTCTTTCCGTAAGCCCCGTTTAGATATTTTTCTATAAAATAGGATGAGTCTTGTCAGTAACATGGGTAGTCTAAAACAAGCACCTTTTTTCATTCAGCTTCTAGCCTTTCAGTCACCAACTTTGTCTGAGTCCCTTTCCCAGAACCATCAAGTCATTCGATTACTATGAACATATTTTTATAAGTTTTAAGATCTCAACTATTAAGTTGAGTATAAAAAGAATTGTTTTTGATACAATTGAGAAAAGAATTTAATCTTTTAAAGTCATTTCTATATTTTCGAGTATTACTCAAATATCTTTTATAGTATTTACTTCTTGTGCTTTAGGGGAGTATTCATCAACTTTTTCCCTAGTATATACTCAATATTTATCTAAAAGAGCAATGAGTCAGTATAAAAAAGCTACTTTTGAGTTGTAGGTTTGATCTTTTTCAGGGTGATTAGGGAGTCCAACAACTCATGAAAAATTATCACATTTTATTCTATCTGCCATTGATATACTAGGAGCAAGTCAATGTGTAAAGTATCAGCGAAAAAAATCTCAACACAGCTGGGGAATAGGTTTACTGTTTCAGCATCACGGTAGTGCTAATAACGCTACGATACTTGCTGCGTGTAATCCTCGAATTGATGGGAATGGCGATAATTCAAGTGCTCTAGATATGAGTGAATTCTTTTCAACTTTTGACATCAAGCATATTTATAAAAAATATATAATTTATAATTATTTTTAGTTTTATGTCAAATATTTATCTCAGAAGTTATTTATCTCTTCAAATCCCTCTTTTCATTTGGTGATTTGGTGTACTCATTTAAGCGTCTCATAACCTTCTGCAATTTTCTTTTGAGCTGCAAGCTCTTCTAGGGCAGTAGAGATATCCTTTCACTCTCAGAGTATATTCCCAAGGAACCGATTCCGTGATCAACCAAAGCAGGTTGCAATGAGATCTCCTGAGAGAGCATAGTCTGTAAATATTATATTCGAGTCTCAATTGAGGAGCTTTATAACTCACTGTATCTCTCCAAGTAACTTTGAAAAATAGAATCCCTGAGTCGATGCTCAGGCTCAAGTACCTTCATAATATCAGAGGATGAGAGCGATGATATTTTTGAGTGCTGCGTAGAGTTCGGTATTTTTTACAGTTCCAATTTTGAGATTGATAACAAGGCTTTCTGACTGAAATAGTTCTTTCAGTATACTTCCTACTTCAGGATTTTCTGTGACGATATCAGCTCCCAGTATTTTTCAATCTACAAGTTCTTGGGCAATCATACCTCCAGCAAGATATGCATAGCTATAGTTTTGTCATCATAATACCTCTGAGAGTTTTTCACTCACTGTTTGCAGGCTTTGATTATCAATTCCTTTTGAGAGATTAAGAATAGTAACTCAGTCTTTTAGAGAGTCTTTCATTCATTTAAATGCTCAAGCAACAAATTGGCAGGGGATAATAGAGATGATAATATCTATTTCTGGAAGGATAACTTTTGAATCAGGAACCAGCTTAATGTTTTCAGGGAGTTTTACTCAGTCAAAGAAATATGGATGTTTTCGTGTCTGAGATATTGCGTCATAAATCTCCTGATTTATTTCACTCGCATATATCGTAGTATCAGGATTATTTTCTCCAAGGTGCTTTGCAACCGCAAAACCAAATGCTCCAAGACCAAGAATTAATATTTTTTTCATAACTTAAATTATTGTAGATATTTTTTTCAGTGATTCTAATGATCTTTCATGGTCTCACAGGTTTGCAGCTGTACAAGCATTAGCAAGTATGAAGACATTATAGTCTCTATCATGTGCTTCTCGAGCAGTACTCTCGACTGCAAGATCGGTAGCGCAGCCGCAGATATACAGATCAGAGATATCTTTGGATTTTAAGTATTCATCGAGATTACTGTAAAAGGCAGAAACTCTATTTTTTACTATAACAGTATCTGTTTCTTGTATATCCAGGCTTTCTAAAAAATCACTACTCCAGGTATCTACTCCTAATATCCCAAACTCCTGAGCTTTTCCAAGTATGGGAGAGCCTTTCGGTTGATCGTTGTATCACTTTTGAAATGCGACTTTTACAAAGATAATCTCGTCTCAATTTTCTCGGAACTTTTTTATTTCAGAGTTGAGATGGGCTAGAGTATTGTGTTCGATCATAAAGTCCACGTATCATTTTCATGAGAGCTTTCCATCTGGGTGGCATATCTCATTGATATAGTCTATGACTAGGAGTGCTTTTTTCATGCGTTATATTTTAGATATATACGATTATTTTCCTCTTTTATGAATTCAAACTTCTGTCTCATAAAAAAATCTTTTGCAGGAGTATTTGATATTAGAGTTCTAAGAATAATATTTTTATTCTTGAGTTTCAGTGTTTTCACTATTTCTGTTGCTATTCATTTCCTTTGATGCTTAGGAAGAATAAATAAGAGGTCTAAATATATTTCATCTTCTCATTCTTGCAAGCTCAGAATTCAAATGTCTTGTTGTTCATATATTATTATATTATGGCTTTCATTCTTCAGTTTTTCTCCCCACATTTCTTTTTGCTCATCTATATCCCATAATTCTCCATTTTCTAACATTAAGTCCTTGAAAGTAAGCTCTATTAGTTTGATGATAAAATTTAGGTCACTAGATGAAGCTTTTCTAAGAGAGTAATTCATAAACGAGTTGATATATGATTAACAACCCCTCAAGTATAAAAAAAATCATCTCTCAAGCAATGAAAAATGAGTCGTTACACTATACCTAAAGTTTAGAAGTAGGAGGTGACTCTTCAAGTTCTCTCCTTTTTTGTTCGATAGCTGGTATAGTAGAATCATGTCTACATTTGAGTATATTTTCAGCACCTCGACAAGTATATTCAGTAAATCCTCATATTTCTTCCCCTATATCCTCACCGAATTCTATGCACTCATTACGAGAAAACTCTCTTTCTATACATATCTCTGCTAGGGACATAGAGAAATCTCGTAGATATGGTGTAATCTCATTTTCAAAAGACCAGCCCTCTTGTGCTTGAATAGGTGTCGCAAATAATGAAGCTGCTAAAAGGATCCTTTTCATTCTTTGTAAATACGTTTAATTATTATATATAATCAAATAAAGTAAATTACCTATTTTTCTAGTTTATCAATATATAACACCCCATTGAGGTGATCGAGTTCGTGTTGGAATATTGCGCTGGCAAGGTCTGAGATGCGGAGGGTTTTTTCCTTCATCTTTTCGTCGAAATACTTGAGTTTGATCTCCTTGTGTCTTGCAACATAGCCACGTTTCGTTTTTGGGAGAGAGAGGCAACCTTCTTCTATCTCGCTAAAGGTTTCCTCTGAGGCTTCAAGAATCTCAGGGTTGATCATGAGGATTGTTGAAAACTCTTCATCTTTCCAATCAGAGAGGAGACTCACGACCATGAGTCTTTTTG
>CALLPL010000030.1 GCA_938015455.1 uncultured Candidatus Altimarinota bacterium | reverse complement strand
AGTATATTTCTATTGCATATATTTCTCTATGAGTAAGTTTAGTATGAGACATTTTGTAATAATAAGGGTGTAAGCAACTCCTATTATGCAATGTCTCTTTTTATTTCTCAACTATTGTGCGATTTGAAATAGATTGTAAGTTCAAAAAATTGACAAAATGTATTTAATAATTACAAGTAATAGATATTATTTGTAATTATCTTATATGTCAGAAAAAATATTTTGATGAGCGTTTGTTGTGCTTCCTGATCGAGATTGATTACAAAGCTCTCAGGTGATTGTGTGATGAGAAATAAAGGATGATATAACTATTCATTGATCTCCTCAAAGAATCCCTTTCAAAAATATAGGAGAGCTTCGATCTCAAATATGAAGATTTGTACAAGAACTAGTAGCACTTCAGCCTAAAGGGATGAAAGTTCCTATTTCTTGCTGAGTTTGAAATACTATTAACGCTCAGAGTATAGTAAGTCAATTTTGACATAGATCATTAAGGAAAGTTATATGATGAGGAACAAAAGCAGCTCTCATGGAACTAAAAGGTGAATGAAAGACACAACTTATTTGACCAACAAGCTATGTAAATCGTTTAAAGGATTGATTTTCAAGAGAAGCATTCTTTCATGGTTTATGAGATTTATTTTGAAATGTTCCAATGAATAAAAGAGTTATACGAGATAAACGATTATATAATACTGCTGATGAGATGGATAAATTGTGACTTTGAAGAGACCTAAGGCTGTTACTTTGAAACTACCAGATAGGTATAGAGCTCATAAATAGTATTTTTTCATCTATTTTTGATAATCCTGGTTTAATCCCTTGAGAAGTTCAAGCATCTGAAGATCTCAAGGATGATGTTAAGAAATTAGCAGTTGAATTTGCAAGATATGCTAAAGACATTTTAGTAATGGGCCAATCTGATAAATGATATGCAAACAGGTTTATAAGCATAGATAATAAAGAGGATATTAGGAATCTTATTTTTGCAGTTGTAGAGTTAAGAGAAATATTCTGTAAAACCTATTTAGGTGAGTTATGATTTACACATAATGTCTGTATGAAACCGACTTGGGCAACACCAACTCCTCCATTTTGAGATGTCGCAGCTACTTTTATAGCTGATATGATTGATGAAAGAGATGGAACGTTACCTTCCACAGCAAGTGTTAATTATTGAGAAGAATACACTTAACTCTTCCTGATAATCCCTAGTTGTCATTGATTTACTTTGTGGACATATTTTCAGCTCACCATTTGTATAGTAGCTATTCTTTCGTTGCAGTTGGGGCAAGACACATCGGTTCAGATAGGAGAAGTGTTATCTGAGAGCTTTTCTGTATAGTCAGTAGTGATTCGGTCTCTATGAATTTTTCTAAGTCTTCATTTGCCTCATTTTTTGTACTTCACAAGCAGCTCTCAGCATTTACAGAAAACAGAGATAGTTTTGTAGCGAGCAGGAAGACGAGCTTTTTGAGTCATGAAGATTGAGCTAATATGTAGGGACTTTATCTAGATACTAAGAATTAAAAAAATCTTGTCCATTCATAACTTCAAGTGGGAGATTTGGTCTTGGGCCATTTAGGTAATCTTTAAGATCCTTAGATTGTCTTCTGAGTTTTTCTTCGTGACCAAGTACTAGTAGTGTATTACCACTTGCAAGTCATATATCTCCATAGATTTTTCCTTCTTTGTACACTCTTACGTCAGATAGTGGTCCAGAACGATCATCAACAGGATTTTCAATAAACTTCCATACGTCTGCCATTTTTGCTCCACCTAGTGACCAAATGAAAACTATTATATATGCAGCATCACTAAAATCGGAGTCAGAAGAAATTATACTAGAGAGGTATTCTCAGAGGACTTTTTTTGAAATATTTCAGTACGCATCTCAGGCTTCTGCGTCGGGCCAAACTATTATTTGGAGATCATTGTGAAAGTAATCTATATCGTTATAAAAGGAGTGATTTGGAATATATTCGAACTCTAGACCTGGAGAGTTTCCTTGTTCCCAGAGTGTCTCAAATAGTGATTTCTGCATAGAGGCAAAGTCTGAATTCTCTATGATACATATCTTTTCAGTGTCATATATTGCTACGATATCATCAAATATAACGAGTTCTTTTTTTATATGAAATACTTCCTTTGGGAGATAGCGAAAGCTCATAACCTCGTTCACGAACTGATTATTTTCTGTAAATTTCTCAAGACTTGAGATATTTGTTATCTGTTTGACTCTAATGCCGTTCTTTACAAAAGTGGAGCGAAGATCTTCTACCTGTTTTTTGTCAAATAGATCAGACATTTCTCACAGTTCCATAATATAGACCTGCTTACTTTTTGTCTGAGTTTCACGAAGAGTGATCTCATAAAGATCTTCAGGAGTGGCTTTTTGGAAGGTGATAGGGATCATATGTTATCGAGCTTAGATGTTAAAATATTTCTTCTTTATTTCATAGAGTATGATTGCTTGCAGATAAAATATTAGTATCGCAAGCGTCATTGCGACAAATATTCATACGGGGTAGCTTGTAAATAATTGTGGAATATAATAGAGTAAAGCTGGATATACTACTAAAGTTTCAATTATCTGAGGAAGTCAAAATTCAAACCCAAGACTTGCTCATACTTTTGGGAACAGCAAGTACGAAAATCAATTTTTCTGATAATATCTCATAAACTCTTGAATAGCGATAGTTCCATAGTATCAAAGATTATCTCCAACTATTACTACAAAAGCCGCAATAGCGTGACTCTCAGTAGCATAGTATACCATGCTCCCTCCTATGATAGCACAGGTATAGGATACAAGTTCAGCTATACCATATCTCTTTATGTATTCTTGTAGCTTTAAGAAATAGCAAGGTCGCTGGTCCTTCATTTATTGGAAACTTATTAAATAAGTAATAATATTAAACAATAAATATATATATTTCCAAGTATTGCCATAAATATTACCTATTTTAAGAGAATATAAGGTTTTTAGTAGAATTAAGTGTCGAAAAAATTGACGATTATATGTAAATGAAGTACTATAAATAGGTTATTTTTTATTATAAAAAAGAGTGAAAGATATAGAGAACATTCTCGAATGAATAGGGCTTTCTAAAAATGAAGCTAAAATTTATATAACTGTTTTAAATATTGGTAAATCAGGAGTAACGGAGATATCGAAAAAATCTAATATTAAAAGAACCACGATTTATTCATATATAAATCCTCTTTTAGAGAAGAGCTATCTAAAAAGAAGTATTCATGGAAAGAGAACATTCTTTATCGCTGAGTCTCCTAAGAGACTCCTAGAGATTTTCGAAGCCAAAAAAACTGATTTCCTCAAGAAACTTCCTTTTTTAGAAGAAATTTACAATAATAACGCTCCAAAGCCAAAAGTAGAATTGTATGAATGAAAAAAGCAAGTGAAGGATGCTTATAGAAGGATGGAGACATCTTGAGTAAAAGTATTTTCGTTCTTTTCTCCTGAAAAATTTAATGCAATTGTTTGAGAAGAATTTGAAGAAGAGTTAGAAAGCATATCCTCTAAACATGGAACGACTGCAAAGACTTTGCTTAAGAACGATCCATTTTGAAAAAGACATATTAAGAATCCTCATACTTGAAATAACTCGAAACTTCTTCCTCAGGACTTTGATTTGGAAGTTGATATTAATATTGTAAAAGACACAGTGATACTCATATCTTTTGATCCTCTCCAGGCAATTTTCATAAAAAATAAGTTCTTTGCCGACTTTTTTAAGAATCTCCATAATTATTTTTGGAAGATTTTATAGTTTTTTATATCTTGAGTGGCATAATAATATGTCTAAATTCTCATGGGAGTTTCTTCTTGGCTCATTCGTCTTTAACGGGTAGGAGAAGTATTGGTGCAAGGGGATTTTCGAATTGGAGTGAGACGTGGGTTGTTTCGATTACTCACAGGGACTCGAGGAAATAGGTAGAGTTGATACCGATAATTGCGTCTTCTCATTCGACACTTCAGACAAGTCTTACTTCACCCTCACCAATTTGTGTTTCAGAGGTTTCTAGGAGAATTCCGTTATCTGCGGAGAAGCTCATTTTTATAGAGTAGTTGTTCTCGCGAGAGATAAGATTAATTTTTTTGAGTGCCTGTATGAGGTCTATCCTATTGATGGTTCATTTTGTTGAATAACTTTCTGGGAAGAAGTTTGAATAGTCTGGGAATTTTCCATTCAGGAGCCGAGAATACATTTTCACATTTCCAAAGAAGAAGGCTATTTGATTTTCCCCTGAAATTATCTTTACATTCTCATCATCTGAGAGAATAGACTTGATTTCAAAACAGGTCTTTGAAGGAATAATTTGAGAAAAGCTAATTTCACTTGGAGTATCCAAAACGGTCTTATATTCAGAGAGTCTAAAACTATCGGTTGAAGCAAATATTGCGTCTTTTCCTGTAATATTTACAAAGAGCCCTGCAAGAGTTGGTCTGATATTCCCCTCGGCACTTGAGAAGAGAGTCTTTTCAATAGATCTACGTACTACTTCTCATTTAAGGGAAAGAGAAAGTTCCTCTTTTACGGAAGGAATTACGGGGAAATCTTCTGCTGCGATTCCTTTGATTTTTGTCTTCCCACTTTCTGTCTTTATCTCAATTGCGTCTTGTCCAGTCATTTCAACTTGAACTATATCATCTTGGAGGAGTCCTATGTAGCTTCCAAAAAGTTTACTTGGCAGTGAAAATGCTCCCTCTGAAATAATTTTTACATCATCCTCGACCATATATTCAATAGCCATCTCAAGATTATTGGCTGTGAGGATAATATTTTTAAAGTTTACTTTGATGAGAATATTCTCAAGTATAGGAGTAGTCGTAATTCCTGCAGTTGCGTGTGATACAACTCAGAGTCACTTCTGGAGAGCTTTAGTAGATATTTCGAATTTCATGATACATAAGAATTGATTGCTAAAATATATACCTTAGTTTCATTATTTCTTAGATGAAATCAAGGAGGAAAAAAATTCTCTGTTAAAAAGTTGTTTATGAAAATACAACAGAGAGTTTTGAGGTTCTCAGGATTAGAGGTTCGATGTTTTTTAAGAGATCTCGCAAATTTTCTCACTTTACTATGCAGCTGCCATGGTGAGAATTATTTTTACGAAAGGTAGTACTTGAGGAAATAATAGTATAGGCATTATCTGTGTTGTACTCTTGGAGTTTTGACTCAAGTTTTCCTATAAACTGCAGTGTCTTTTCTGCACTTGTATCGCGATATTCGAGTCTGATAAGCTCTCTATAGGGAGGATAAGAAAAACTCTGCCGTTCTTTGAGGGTTTTTATAAAAAATCCTTTCATATGTGTTTCTGTTAAGCTTAAGACGCTTTGATGTTTAGGGATAAATGTCTGTAGAACAATATTTGTTTCTTGAGACTTTCTATTTCATCTTCCTATAAGCTGTTTAAGATTTGCATACGCTCGCTCCTCAGCGTCAAAGCTTGGATAGCCAAGTTCTTGCTCTACCAGGACGACTCCTATGAGCCCAACTCTCTCAAAATCAAAACCTGTAGTAATCATCTTGGTTCCGATGATGATGTCAGCTGCTTCTAGTTCTCCTATAGCAGCCTTCTTACTAGAAATATTTTTCATAGAGTCTGAGTCGAAACGGTAGATATTAAGATCATTTTTCTTAAAGTATACTCCAAGTGTTTCTTCGATCTGCTGTGTCCCTACACCAACTGTGAGGAGATTTGTTCCATGACAATTTTTACACTCTAGAGGGAATCACTCACTATTTCCGCATAAATGACAGAGGAGTTTTCTTGGGTTGTTGTGAACGGATAAACTTACATCACAGTTTTGACACTCCCAAAGATGCTGACAATCCTTACATACCAGAGAGTTATGACTCCCACGTTTATTGAGATAGATGAGTATTTTTTCTCATTTTTTCAGAGTATTTTCAATCTCATCCAAAAGCGTACTCGAGAGGTATCTCGAGATTTTCGATTGGTCTTGTGCTAGATTTACGGTAAGAAACATAGTGTTTTATAAAAGAGGTTCTCATAATTATAGATCGAAGCAAAAATAATGAAAGCTTCTTTTTTGATTTATTCATGATATTTTTTATAATCCCGCAGATACGGAATTATTTGTTGTAATATAAAAAAGACATGTCAAAAGACTTATATGGTGTACTAGATATAGATAAGAGTGCAAGCAAGGAAGAAATAAAAAAGGCCTATAGAAAGCTTGCGATGAAATACCACCCAGACAGAAATGCTGGAGATAAAGATGCAGAGGCAAAGTTTAAGGAGGTAAATGAAGCATATTCGGTACTTTCAGATGCAGGGAAAAGACAGCAGTATGATACATACGGATCTACAGGATGAGCAGGAAATCCTTTTGGGGGATCAGGATGATTTCAGGGAGATGATATTTCAGATATATTTAATTCATTTTTTGGTGGAGGTTTTTCGTGAACTTCAAGGTGACAAAGACGAGAGACGAGAGGAGAAGATTTGGAATATGATCTTAAGATTGATCTTAAAACCAGTATTTATGGGGGTACAGAATCTATAGAGTTTAACAGAAGAAATGCTTGTTCTGGCTGTGATGGAATCTGAGGCTCTGGAAAGCAGACTTGCGGCACTTGTTGAGGTCAGGGTCAGGTGACGCAGACAAGTCAGAGTCCATTTGGAGTGATACAACAAACTAGGACGTGCCCTGATTGTGAGGGATCTGGAGAGAGCTTTAAGGAGCTATGTTCTGAGTGTCATGGTGAAAAGCGAGTTTTAAAGAAAGAAACACTTGATATAGATATTCCAGCAGGAATCGATGATGGAATGGTGATAAAAATGACCTGAGAGGGGAATGCTGGAGTTTGAACGTCAGTACCTGGAGATCTTTATATTAGATTTTATGTACAATCAGAGGAAAATTGACTTACGAGAGATTGAGCTGATCTACATTATGATCTTGAGCTTGATCTCATAGAAGCAGTACTCTGAACGAAAAAAGAAGTAAATATCCCTATTATTGGAAAACGCTCTATTGCTGTAGAAGCTGGAACTCAGGCAGAAAGTATCCTTAAAATCTCAGGAGATGGAGTAAAGTATATAGACCGAGATGCAAAAGGAGACCTCATTATTCACCTTCACATTCCTATACCTAAAAAACTTGGAAAGAAAGAACGAGAGCTCTATGAAGAGCTTGCAAGTGAGAAGAAACTGAATGTAAACTCTAAAAAGTGAGTATTTGAGAAAATATTTGGCTAAATCTCAGCTTTCTAAAATATTAATTATAGCTATGGTAGAAATATATTCATAGCTATTTTTTTTATGTCTACTCGCAGTAAAATACTTGAACAAAGCTTAGGCAACAAAACTAAGAGGTTTTTAGAACCTGTGTTTTTGAGAAAGAAAATATATCTAAAATTTGTTTTTCAATCCTTATTGGTGCCACTCTCTTCAGTTATAGCTATACTGTTTTTAGAAAAAATAACTATTGCGATACAAAAAGGTATTGTACCAGAAATGATGGAGATACTTATATATTTCCTAGTATTTATTATTGCCTCAGAGTGTATTATCTACGCTACGAAAAATTGGTGATGGATGGACCCCTTGTATAAATGAATGGATGATCTGTTTTCGTGATTTTTTAAAAAATATATTCGTCTGGATAACACACAAGTAGAGAAGGTCTGAAGTGGGAAATTAGTTGGAATTATGTATGATGGGGTACTGAGGTGGACTGAAATACTCGCAGATATGTTTACTACAGTTGTATCTTTGTTTGTGGGAATAGTTTTTACCATGTATATGATAGGACGAATACATTACACTCTCCCGTTTATATTTATATGAATGATCTTGGTGTTTTGTATAATTACCTATTTTATGAATCGAAGGCTTATGTTATTTCGTTCTGAAAGATATGAGTATAAAAATTTGGTTTTAAAAGACTTTGTGAAAATTATATCTAATAAGAACGAGATATTACAAACATGAAAGCTTGATACTGATCTAGAGTCTTTATCATACTATTTATCTGAAGGAAGTAGAATCAGTAAGGCTATGAGTCCCTTTAGGACTGTAAATAAGAGAGCTGCACCTTTTTTATTACATATGAGTTTATTTTTTCTTTTTTTATATGTCACTTTCAGTATGGTGTCTATTGGTTTAGAAATATCTTTTCTTGTGGGGCTTTCATGAACCTTTGTACTCATGCAAAAAACTATTTGAGACTTTGTAAAATTTTATGTAGATCTCAATAAACGGATGGTTTCTGTAGAAAAACTTTGGGATTTTTTTGATTCTACTCCTCAAATAGTTGGGTACGATGAGTGAGGTATATTTGAGCATAGAAGGGGGAAAATAGAACTCAAGAATATTAGTTATGGCTACACTTCAGAAAATCTAATTTTTAGGAATTTTTCTCTTGATTTAAAATGAAATAAAATAACAGCACTGGTAGGCCCAAGTGGTTGAGGAAAGTCTACTCTGGTAAAACTCATTAGTGGCTATATCAGACAAGATAGTTGAGATATACTCGTAGATAATCAAAACTTGAGAGATATTTCTCTGAAGAGTTACTATAAGGATATTGGATATCTGACGCAAGAGCCAAGCGTATTTGATGGAAGCGTGAGAGAAAATTTACTTTATGCTGTGAACCAAGAACCAAGTGCAAACAAGTTTGATGAGATCATTAAACTTGCTCATTGTGAATTCATTTATGATCTCCCAAATGGCCTTGATACAGAAATAGGGGAAAGATGAGTGAAACTTAGTGGAGGGCAGAAGCAGCGTCTTGCGATTGCAAAGATATTTTTGAAAGATCCAAAAATTATTATTCTCGATGAACCTACGAGCGCTCTAGACAGTCTTAGTGAAAAAAAGATTACTGAAGCGATGCATAATCTCTTTAAGGGGAGGACTGTTATTATTATAGCTCATAGACTCCAAACGGTAAAACATGCAGACGATATAGTAGTCATTGAGTGAGGAGAGATCATGGAGCGAGGTACACACGCAGAACTTGTAAAAAAGAGATGATTTTACAAAGAAATGCTAGATCTTCAGAGTGGTTTTTAGATATGAGATATAAGATATTTCAAATAGTCTGCGTCTTAATATTCTTCCTGAGTTTTGGATATTTTTTTGGTCATGAATACTGGAGTTTTCATGAAACAGAGACAGAAAAAAAGATATTCGAGCAACAAGCATATAAGCAGGGACAAGACTTTTCTCTGGAAGAAATTAATGAACCATCACAAGAGATAGAGCTCTGGGAGACTCCCTCTGTCGAGCTCTTAAAAAAATTAGTAAGAGAGATAGATGAGGCCAATCAGGAGGTACTCGTAGAAGTATATATTTTTACAGAAAGAGATCTGAGAGATGCGCTTATCCGTGCTCATAAGAGGTGAGTACAGGTGCAGATACTTCTAGAAAATAACCCTTATAAAGCTACATATCTTAATGATAATCATTATGAAAGTTTTATGGACGCGTGAGTTAATGTTCGTTGGTCTGATCCGCTAAACTATTCTCTGAATCACTCTAAGCTTTTGATTATTGATAATAGGGCATATGTTGCTACCTGAAATTTTTCATATTCAAGTTTCACGAAGAATAGGGATTTCTTTGTAGAAGTAGTAGATAGTGAAATAGTAGATAAGTTGAAAGAGTTGTTTATCTTAGACTTTAATCATACACAGAGCTGAGTATTTCATCCTCAACTTTTAGTCTCACCCTACTCCAGTAGGCAAAAGATAGAAGAACTCTTGAAAAGTGCTACAAAGAGTATTGATTTTTACTTCCCATATATGACAGATAGATGACTTGATGAGATATTTGCGCAACAGAGAACTGAGGAAGTCAAGATTCGCTGAGTAGTAGGACAGGACTATACAGATGAACGGTGAGTTGAACTTATGAACAAAGCACAGTCAAAAAACTACATTTTGAGAACTATGAAGAAACCAAAACTTCACGCAAAGGCTATACTAGTGGATGAGAAGTATTTATATATTGGGAGTATAAATTACTCGACATATAGTCTGGATGAAAATAGGGAGGTAGGGATTATTATTTCTGATACTGAAGTTATATCAAAATTTCAAAGTATTTTTGAGTCGGATTTTACGTTTGGCAAGCAGTAATGTATGTGTAGATTTTACAAGAGAAACGCTTTATGGTACTATTATTAGTAGTATTTTTTAGCATGATCTAATTAATGTTTTTTCTTTTTCGTATCATACTAAGTTTGTTTCTATTCCTAGTGTTTGCTGTTATTGTAGCTACAAGTTTTTTCTCTGAGGCAGAATATTTTGAGGCTCCAGTTTTTTCTTTTGATGAGAAAAATTCTTCAGGGGCTCTTAGTTACGCATGAGGAACAATGCAGTCAAATGATTTGAGCATATTTGAAACAGTTCTGAGTAGTTGAGAAACTCCAGAAATAGATACTCAATCTTGAAGTTTACAGATTGATATTACAAATACTTGAAAGTATTTTACTTCCCTAAGAGATCTACGAAGAAAATATGTATTACAAGGAACATGATACGCTATTGAGCAAGAAGGTATTGGAGAAATTTTTATTGATAGTGAAACAGATACAGGAAAAGTATTTATCCTCTCACTCAATACTCCTTTAAAGATAAAGCTTACAAACGAAGAATGATCAGAGCATTATACAGATATCCTATTGCAACCTCATATGTATATTGTATTTCAACCAAGTAGGGGGAGTTTCTTGAAAAATTCTGATGCACTCCGTGTTCAAACAGTCTATACTCTCTGATACCTATGAAACCAAGTACAGGATATACAGTGAGATAAAGTGGCAAAGAAATATAGTGAGGGAGAAGAAAGCTTTCTCCAATCAGCAGCTGCTCATATCTTAAATAGGGATAAGGTATATACTCAGAAGTTAGATTTATTTCTAGACCAGAAGGTATCTCAAATATCAGGATTTACAGCTGCAAATAGATACATACACTTATTTGTAAATAAACAAAAAAAGATAGCCTTTTATAAGAATATTATTCTTAGAGGATATAGTGATATTATGAACTCAAAGGAATATAATACGCAGTTAGTATCTCAGGTAGAAAAAGATCTAGAAACCCTTAGGGAATTAGATACTGAATCATATAGAGAACTTCTGTTGCTAAAAGAAGACTATATGAGTTTGCTATATGCATTTACTGGTAGGGATTATATAAGCCCTAAGATCCTATTTACTTTGATTGGTGATGCGTTACCTTCAAAAGATAAATATGAATTCCCATTAGCAGGTTTCTCTCTCTTTTCGTATTATGATGACAATGGTAGAATTGAACGTGAAACTGAAGAAATATTTCTAGAGTCGTTTCAAAAATTTACAAATCTAAAAAGTACTTCAAACTCACAGAAGACTCTTAGAAATCAGTACTTCTCTTATTTTTTACAAGAACAACTTCTTTTTATACTAGATGGAGATGGTGAAAACTTTTCAATGAACTCATTCATTGATATATTAAGGAACCATACAGAAGTTACGAAGTCATTTTATGATTCTGAGAAAAATACTCGAATCTCAACACTCTATGTGTTTAATGATATCTTAACAAAAGTTGATTCTTTTTTAAGGACTCAGTATTTTAAAACAGAGAGAAATACAGATGGTCTGCTCGTTTATAATTCAGAAAATAGAGTTACATGATGAGAGGTGGAACTTCTTAGGGTAGAGCTGGAAGAGATATTTGATATTTATGAGCAAAATAAAAAGTTTCTTTCAATGACGAGTTCACGAGACCAAGCTATAGTTACTTGAATTCTCTGATCAAAAGCAAGTTTATCAGAATATCTCCTTGCATTAAAGAATTATGAATCATATGTTTCAGAATATGATATTTCAAAAAAGAATCTTCTAAGCTTAAATACCTTTTGAAGTGATGATACATCTCTAAGTGATGCAAAAATAAGATCCTATCTCAATCAGTTTCAAGAAATGTCTATTGAAAACGCTAGTATCGAAGTATGAAAAGGTTTCTATAAAATTAAGCAAGCATATATCAGATGAAAGATCTTTAATTTCACACTTTATCCAGATGCTGCAAATAGAATCCAAGATATTTCAGTTAACTCAGTAGCATCACCATTTATTTATAAACTAGATATAGTCGAGTCAGATTGGGAAGAAAAATATAAAATGGCCTCAATAGAAGAGAAAGATCTATATAATTTTAAGAAATTCTTTATCAATACCTTTTTTGCAAAGCAAACAAATAAAGTTGAGGAGTTTATAAATATTGAAGCAGGACCAAACGAAGATAAAACAGAGATAGTATTTAAGCGAGATATACTTTTAGGAGATAATGGAGAGTTCTCAGTTATTAAGGATGTTCTTCCCTTAGAGTATAAAAATATAAGAGTGAGTAAGAATGAAAAACTTTACGATATATTTATAGAAGGAGCACCACTATCTTTATGAAAGCTTTCTATCTGAAATATTTCGAATTATCAAGCTGTTATGGATGGAAAATATATTCTTAACAAAGAGGATCACTATTTTGAAAACATAAAACTCAGGGTATATTCTTGAACAGAGACAAATATTAAACCAGTATTCTGAAGTACACCCATACAAATCTCAGGGAGAGTTTCACTTACGGATTTTCCGTGACGTATTGAAGAAATATTTACTCATATTTCTGCTTATTCTTGACAATACAGCATTCTAAATCAAGATTATGAAACAGAAGGTGTGGTTATGCAATTTAGTTCACGCACAAAAAAAATGACTTTTAAGTTTGATTTAGAGTGAAAAAGCTATAATATTTCTGTCTCAGGGGGGAACATAGATAGTATCTATAGGGGAACTCAAAAGCTCACAAGCAAACAGATTCCATTCGCTGAAATTGATAAATATTTACAATAGATATGAAGAAAAGAAAAAATACACTCGCTAAAATAATGGCTTTTATTGCCCTGATTGCTATTGTTATAGGTATCATTGGTACCTGAGCTTTAGTAATAGTAAACTCGCTTACAGGTGGTTGAGAATCTGCGTATCCTGAAATATCAGAGGAAGAGATTCAACAGTATCTTGAAACACTTTCTGGAAGTACTTCACTCGAAGCAGAGTGAATAACTATAGAGACAGGAGCCGAACTTATAGATTCAGGAGAAGATATCTCTAGTGAATGAAGCGAAGAAAATGATAATGAAAATACTGACAGTGAAGCAGTTATACCTCAAGAAGAATCTGGAGAGTGAACAGAAGAAATAGATGAGAATCTAGTAGATCCTGAGCTTGAGGCAGAGATTGATATTCAAACATGAGTAGAGATATCTGATGATGCTGACATTATTGAAAATATTAGAGAAACAGTAAGCGAATAATATAAACTCCTTCACAAAAAATACAGAAAGAATCACTTGATTTACCCTGTATTTTTTTATACTATACTGAAAGTATTACTTTTCATACTTTTCTAACTTATAGATATGCCAGATAAAAAGTGTTCAAGAAAATCTACCATGCGCTTGTGTGGAACATGAAATATAGGAAGTAAATGACAAATTGTTATTCCAAAAGATGCAAGGGATGCGATTGGTCTATCTCCTGGTGATAGTGTCAGTTTCCTAGTAAAGGATGAAAAGTTTTTAGGAGTGATCCCAAATACAGATATAGAAGAACTCTTTGAGTATATTCAGTCAGAGAAAAATATAACATTAATCCAATAATATGAGCAGCATGAAAAAAATAATTGCACTTCTCTTGCTAATATCATTCTTCTTATCATCATGTTCTTGAAGGGATTGAGAAGAGCAAGATGAAGAAGAAATAATAAAAACTGATTTTTTTGTGGAAACAACTTCTTGAAAAAGCTTTTCAGGAGAGAGTTTTCTAAAAAAGACAGGCCAAGTAAGTTCAAGCCAAGATATTGAACTTACGGCGAATGCGAGTGGAAGAGTTTCGAGTGTGTATGTTAAGCCGTGAGACTCAGTATGAGTAGGTAAAAATCTTGCAAAACTCGAGGATAATATTGGGAGCTATAGTATTAATCTTCAGAGAGGAAATAATAGTATCGAAAGGGCGCAAATTAATTATGAGTCGCAAAAGATATCTCTTGATAAACAAATATTTGATGCGGGTGTAAACCTTGAGAATCTACAGAGAAGTCTTGCTACTTTAAGAAAAGACAGTACTCAAAGTATTATTCAGGCAGAAGATTCTCTCAAAAACTCTCAAGATTTGTGAAATATCGAAAAACTCGATCTGCAAGCAGATAAACTTATTGTCCAACAAGACAAGCTTGACCTCCAAGCAGACAAGCTTGATCTACAAATAGAGCAGTTCAAAAATAATATAGAAAAATCAAGACTAGATTATGAGGATCGTTTGCGAGCTGATGCACAAAATATCGAGAGTTATGGAGCAACTCTTAAGACTCAATATAATACTCTCATAATATTTCTGGATGATATCATAGAGTTTAGTGATGAAATTCTAGGAGTAACCTTTCTCAACAGAAATGAAAACGACAGCTTTGAAAGTTACCTATGAGCAAATGATAGAGTTCAAAGAACTCTATCAGAAACCAGGCTTATAGAATTAATAGAATATAGGAATTCAGAAGCTTTTAAGAATTTGAGTTTAGAAATAGATGCTGGGAGTTTTTCTCAGGAACAAATCAGAGACATCATAGGTGATATAGAAATGTGATATGAAGATTCGAAGACTCTTTTAAGTTCACTTGAACAAACAATAAATAATTCTATAAAGAGTGTTGGGAGTCTTGGAGATATTGAGATTAATGCTTTTATAGGAAGTATTAATTGATATCAGTCTCAATTACAGTGAAACTATGGGGCTTTTCTTTCTTTTGAATCATGAGTAGAAAGTTTTTTTGTGACATATAGGGATAATCAAAACTCAATACTCAGAAATATAGAACTCCAAGAGCAAGATATAAAGACCTTAGAAAAAGATAAAATTGGACTGGAAAAAGATAGAAATAATTTAGAGAAAGATAAACTTGTCTTAGAAAAGGACAAAGCGATACTTCTGAGAAATACAAAGAGTGGAGAACTCTCAGCAGAAACGGGCCTTGAGAGAACCCGCATAGGGATTAATGATAATATTGCAAGCCTAGAGACACAAATTAGATCCGCTCAGAACACTCTCTCTAATGCAAGAAAGAATAAAGATGTCACTCTGAGAAGTCTTTCGAACGCTATACAAGAAGCTAGGATTGGCTACAGTTCGTCTGCAAAAGAGTTTGAAAAACTCACTGTAAGTTCTCCTATTAATGGTACAGTATCTGATGTACTTGTTGATGCTGGCCAAGAAGTATCTCAGTGAACTCCTCTTTTTCGTATTGTGAGTGACAAAACTCCAGAGGTAGAAGTTTCATTTTCTGCCTGAGAAAAAGACCTTGTGAAAAAAGGCCAGAAAGTTTTTGTTGAAGTAGATGGAGAGAGAATTACAGGAAGTATTTACGCGATATCAGATATAGCAGATACGAATTTAAACTATAAGGCAACGATCACTTTTCAAAGTGGAACTAACCTCATTGGAAATCTCGTATCAGTAGAGGTTCCCATTGAAACAGGAAAGATGCTACTTCCTCTTAATATAATAACAACGCAATGATGAGAGATTGGAACGGTGAAGACGCTTTCGTGATCATCGTTTGCAGATGTGCGAGTACGAATGTGAGAGGTGTTTTGAGAGCAAGTAGAAATAGTCTCTTGCGCAAAATATTGTAAAGACCTCAATATTATTACGAATGATATAGGAAACTTTGATGAGAATAAATTTAAAATTGTAGAAAAATAATATGCAAAAACTCGAAAAAGGATTTTTTACATTTTGGATAGAGAACTATAAGGTTTCATTTCTCTTTCTCTTTTTGATTATCGTAGTAGGGCTTTTAGCGGTTTTTCAGATACCAAAGGAATCAAGCCCTGATATTAAATTTGGTATTATTTCTATAACTACTCCTTATTCCTGAGTAAATCCTACAGATATAGATAGTTTGATTACAGAAAAGATTGAAAAAGAAATCGAAGACATAGAAGGTATATCAGGTATTAGTTCTAACTCATCAGTTTGAGTAAGCTCTGTAACAGTTGAACTAGAAAATGGTGTGGTGACTCGTAATGTTATGACGGATATTAAAGACCGTATAGATACACTCAGCTTTCCAACAGATGCTGATGATACGAGAGTTCAGGAAATATCTACCAGAAATGAGCTGCTTTTTGAAGCTCTGATATATTCGTCTTGAGCGACTATAGATAATTTTAGTCTCACGCAAAAGGCTCGCCAAATACAATCAAAACTTGAGGGGAAGAGTTGAATAGCTTCTATAGATATTTGATGATCTGGAGCTGATCCATTTTGAGGATGAGGATGAGGATCAGAATATGATATACAGGTACTCATATCTAAAGAAAAACTTGAACTTCTTGATCTCTCTATAGCGCAAATCTCAAATACACTTAGAGCCTATAATAAAAATACTCCTCTATGAAATTTTACTATAGGTGATCTCAATTATGACTTTCGCTTTGATGGAGAGTTTGACGTCATAGCTGACCTTGAAAACACAATTGTTAAAGGGAGTTGAGTATCAAGTATAAGACTCAAAGATGTTGCGAGTATTAGTAGGGAATATGATGAAGATGTTATAAAAAGTCTTTGATTTTATGAAGCTAAAGGATTCAACTATGTTACTCTATCTTTTAATAAGAAGGCCTGAGATAATGTATTTTCTATTTCAAAGTCTGCAAAATGATCTCTTGAAGATTTCCTAGAAACAGAGTCATGATTTGAGAATCTTGAGGTAAAATATTCCCAAGACTTATGAGAAGTTATTATCGAGGATTATAAAAACCTTGGTACTACAGCACTTCAAACTCTTGTTTTAGTATTTATTACTATATTTATATTTGTTGGACTCAGAGAGTCTATTATTGCGAGTATTCTCTTACCTCTCGCTTTTTTCATTACTTTTATAGTTCTCAATATTCTAGGTTTTTCACTCAACTTTCTTACTAACTTCTCTTTGGTTCTTACATTGTGAATAGCAATAGACACGATTATTGTAATTATTGAGGGGGCAGCGGAGAGGCAGCGGATAGGATATAGTCGAAAAAATGCTGTTATTCTTGCAGTGCAGGATCTGAGTTCACCACTTATTAGTGGTACCGCAACAACGCTTGTAGCGTTTCTTCCTATGATATTCCTTCCTGGGATCCTCGGACGATTTCTTGCATATATACCAATTACGGTATTTATAACCCTCCTTGCGGCACTTATACTCTCTCTGACGCTTGCAACAGCACTATTTTATAGGATGTCGAAAAAGAAAAAAATATATCATATTGATGAAAAGTTTGAAGAGAGTCTCTCAAAAGAAGAAGCAAAATTTCTTAAATCTCAGAGAGAATGAAAAGAAGGTTTAAAAGAATCTTATGGAAACCTTCGAGATAAATTCTTAGGATTTTTAGGACTTGGTTATTATAAGCTCCTGTCACGTTTTTTAAAGAGTCGCAGTTCGAGACTTCTGTCTATCTTTATTCCTTTCCTTCTTTTGATTCTCTCTTTTGTATTTCTTTCTCCAAAGATCGGATTTACGCTCTTTCCTGCTTCGGATGAGGGGATTATAACGATGAGTATAGAAGGACAAACAGGTTCAAATAAAGAGTCTTTAGAATGATATATAGACGATATTGAAGACGTTGTTTCATCCTATGAAGAGATGAAAGTATATTATGTTACTCTTTCAGGAAACGAGATTACAGTATATATCGAACTCACAGATGCAAAAGTCCGTCAAGATGCATGACAAAAAACAGTTTTTGATCTCGAAACAGAAATACTTACTCGTCTCAAAGTCCTCGAATCAGATGGCTTACTTGTAGAGGTAGCAACCGTAGAAAATGGTCCTCCAGCAGGATCTCCTGTTGGGATTAAGCTCAATGCGACAAGTTCAAAAGACATTGATACACTCAAGCAGGTAGCAGATGACTTTAAACAGTTTCTTCAATCAACTCCAGGTACAAAAAATGCCTCAACCTCATCAGCCGAAAATCCTGGTCAGTTTGTATTTCGTTTTGATAGAGAAAAATTGAGTTTTTCAGGACTCACTCCAGACGATATACTCTGAGAGCTCCGTATTTATATAACGGGTATTAATGCAGGTTCTATTCAGTCTAGTTATGAGGATAACGATATTGTACTCTCAGTAGCAGAGTTTGAAGATACACTTAATCCAACAGATATTAGCGACCTGCTGATAAATACAAGTGCAGGGAAGATTCGTGTTTGAGACTATGTAAGCTACTCTTTTGAACCAGGACTATCTTCTATTTGACGAGAAGATGGAAAAATAACAATTTGAGCAAACTCTGACCTTGAACCCTGAGTACTTCCTACAGAGGTTCAACCAAAGCTCATTGAGTTCGCTGAGTCCTATAGCTTTCCAGAAGGAATTTCTTATAGTGCAGGTGGAGAAAACGAAGAAAATGCCGAACTGATTCAGGCAACACTTCAGTCATTTTTCATAGCGTTATTTCTCATATTTACGATACTCGTATTTCAATTTAACTCATACTCACAGCCAGTTATTATTCTCTACTCTGTAGTGCTCGCGCTGTTGTGAGTAAATATAGGACTTTTTGTAACAGGAAATCCATATTCTATGACTTTTGGTATTTGATTTATAGCTCTTACATGAGTTGTGGTTAATGATGCTATTATCCTGGTTGATCGTATCAATCGTAATCTTGATAGACTGGTACGAAATGCTTGAACGAAGAAACTAGAGCTTGATGACTACGTTGAGTCACTCGTTGCAGCAGGGAAATCGCGTCTTCAGCCCATCATCGTAACTACCCTTACTACGCTCTTCTGAGTACTCCCTCTCGCCCTCCAAGATGCCTTTTGGGCAGGACTCTGATTCACCATCATATTCGGTCTCTTCGCTGGATCATTCATGACCCTCTTTATTATTCCAGCCCTATACTACTCAATCTATTTGAGAAAGAAGATAGTGAAATAACTAAAAACTTGATTATATTCCGAAAATTAATATAATATTTCGGAACATAATACTAAAATTTATGAATATGTTTCTTCGTAAACTAGAGTCACAGATAGAAGGGAGTCTTTTTGGAGGTAAAATCATTATGTTACTTTGACCAAGACAGGTAGGAAAAACTACTTTGGTTGAGAAGATACTAGAAAAGAAGGAATGAGAAAAAAAAGTTATTCGTTTTACTGGGGATAAATTAGAAGATCAAACTAGAGTCTCATGAGAGAACTGGAATATGTTAGAATCTAATATTCATGGAGCAGATATTATTTTTATTGATGAAGCTCAAAAAATACCAAATATTTCAAATACCTTAAAGATTCTTATAGATACCTATAAGGATAAAAAACAAATAATTGTAACATGATCATCGTCCGTTCATTTACTTGATTTAACCCAAGAACCTCTTACGGGAAGAAAGAGAGTATTTATGATGTTTGGGATTTCGGCTATGGAAATCCAAGAAAGCTTTAATACACTCATTCTTGATCGAAAAAAAACGGAATTACTTATTTATGGAAGTTACCCAGCTGTTCTTAGTGAAGAGTGATTGAGCGAAAAAAAAGAAATTCTTTGAGAACTTGCAAGTTCGAATCTCTATAGGGATATATTAGAGTTTCAACAAATTCGTAATAGCTGAGTTATTGTAAAACTACTGAAACTCCTTGCTCTTCAAATAGGAAAAGAACTATCTCTTCATAGGATTGCAAAGGATTTGGGAATAGATATGAAGACAGTAGATCGTTATATTGATCTCCTTGAAAAAAGTTATATTGTTTTTCGCCTTCCTCCGTTTTATAGAAATAAGAGAAAAGAAATAAGTAAGGCACATAAGATATATTTTTATGACCTTTGAATACGTAACGCTATTTTAAATAATTTTAATACTCTTGAGAATAGAAGTGATTTATGAGATATATGGGAGAATTTTTTGATGATTGAAAGAATGAAGAAGAATAGTTACGAAAGAAGTCAGTATAATAAATACTTTTGGAAAAGTTATGCGCAACAAGAAATAGATTATATTGAAGAGATAGGCGAAGAAGTATCAGCATACGAATATAAGTGGAAAGAAAAAAAAGTATCAATTCCGTCTGGATTTAAGAAAGAGTATTGAGATCTGACTTTTAAGGTAATTCACTCAGAAAACTATCTGGAATTCATTTTATAAGAAGACCTACTGACTTCTATAAAACTGAAATATTTTGTGTCTTTTTTTGACCTCACAATAAAAGTATGACATACTAGATGTAAGTTATACTTTTACTCAAAATAGATGTTTCAAAAGGCAGTTACAAGTTACTATACATTTTTTGATGAGACACTTCAAAACTCTACCTGTATTGTACTCATGGTGACGCTACTTATTCTCCTAGTTTGAGCAATTGTACCATCTGCAAATGCAAGTTGAACGCATCTCATGAAGGGAAATATTTTAGAGTCTTCAGTAGGAAATACTCTCTCGGCTACAAATGTAGTAGTGATAGATGGTGAGGAGTATGAAATAGTATTTTCGAAGATTTCTAAATAAATCTAAAAACTATATCCTTTCCAATCTTGATGTGCATGGTAGAAAGCTTCTTTAAAGAAGCTTTCTTTATATCTCACTCGAGCATTTGAAGCTCGGAATTCACAACAGCATTTCAAGTCTTTACAAGGATTTTTTTTCCTTTGATATGTACGGACTCAATAGTGATATCGTATCAGAGCTGTTTTTGAGTGATTTCTTTCACTGTGTTTGCGATAACAGAACGAGTTGTGATATCATCGCGTCCGGCTCGTCTTAGGGCATTTCAGATATCCATAATTTTTTAGTTTAGACGTATTCTTAATACTAAGACTATCAAGCATGCGAGCAATTGTAGGTTTATAACTATATTAAATACAAGATCTTGAAGTATAAAAAACCCATAAAGCGAAGTTATAAATGTTGTACTTGCCCAGACGATATATGTTGTAACGTTTGCGCTAGGTTTTTTATTCCACAGGTCTTTCATTGTTGGTATAAAACCTATGAAGGTAATGATTCAACCAATTCCGTAAAGGAATATGAGTATGTATAAGAGATTATCTTTCACTTTTATAATACTTTAAGAAATACAAGCTCTTTCCCTGAATCAAAGTTAATCTCTCCTGAATGTCTGTATCATAGTGCTTCATGAAGTTTTCTTGAAGATTCATTATCTTCTAGAAGAGTACTCATAATTTCGTAGTATCATTTTTCTCTTCAAACTTTTTCGATATGTTCTACGAGTTTTCTGGCGATTCATTTTCTGTGATGATCTTTATGTATTCTAAGAAACTGTAAAAATAAACTTTCATTCCAAAGGAGTTTATATGAGCCAAATCAGAGTATCCTCCCAGCTTCCTTTGCTACAAAGATTTGAGAATTTTTTACGAGTTCTGAAAATACTTCTTCTGATGGAGTAGACTCGGAAAATGCATCTGCAATTTCTTTACATGATGTGTAGTCATTGTTATTTCAGAGAACTATTTCCATCGTTTATAGTAATATTACAAATTCTCACTTCACTTTTCCTGGATTTTCTTTGAAGTATTCCTGAGTTTCAGAGATAGTTCCTCTGACATACTGCTCGAATTTCTTGCTAAGTTCTCTTCAGATAACTATCTTGTGATCCTCTCAGAAGTACTTTGCGAGATCTCAGAGTGTTCGTTCTATGCGGTGAACGCTCTCGTATATGACTATGGTTTCTGTTTTATTTTCAGAAATTCGGGTCAGGATGGTCTGACGTCATTTCTTCACTGGAAGGAACCCAAGGTAGAGGAAGTGATGAGACGAGAGACCAGAGGCTGAGAGGGCAGTGATTACTGCAGATGGTCCTGGGAGAGCGGTTATTTCAATATCTTGTAAGAGGACTTCTTGTACAAGAGCATAGCCAGGATCAGATATACCAGGAGTCCCAGCATCAGAGATGAGGGCTACGTCTTTTCACTCTTGCAGCATAGCTATTATCTTATCCGTTTTTGTTTGTCCAGAGTGAGAGTGGTAGGATATAGTTGGAGTTTTGATATCATAGTGTTTTAGAAGCACTCCAGAAGTTCGAGTATCTTCGCAGGCTATCAAATCTACTTCCCCTAAAATCCTCACGGCACGGTAAGTCATATCTTCAAGGTTTCAGATAGGGGTAGGGACGATGTAGAGCATAAAAAAATCATACAAATAAGTTAAACTTAAGTGTATGATTTATAAAAGTGAAGTAAAGCCTATTTCTGCTTTGAGATCTTTGTAAGTTTATCTTGGATATCTTTAAAGTCGTACTGTACATTTGATACAACTTTTTCAGTTTCTTTTTTTGTGAGTTCGAGTTTTTTGTCTGCTTCTGTTTTAAATTCTCAGAGTTTTTTATCAAACTTATCTTCTATATTTTTTATAAGTTCTCCTTGTTTATTTAAGAGTTTTGACTTGAGGTCAAATATTTCTTTTTCAAGCTTTTTTGTTTTCATGTTAGTGAAAACATTCGAGAAGTTAAACCCAATCCAAAGTAGGAGGATGTAGAGAATAAAAAATATAGAAATAAATATAACAACTGGAATGTTAAAGCTTGCGAGCCAGAAAAAGTTTATTTCTGTCATTGCTTTGAAGATATCTAGGTTGATAACTAGGAGAAAAAGATAGAGAAAAGCTGGAACAAAAAGGAGAAGTCTCATAATTAGGAGGGTTAGTTATAAATCAGTACTTTGCGATGCAGCAAGGATATAAAGAAGACAGTTCGTATCAGAAAAATTTCAAATACAGATATCTCGAGCTTTACTGGTATCCTCTGGAGAGAGTGAGCCATGATGACGTTTTTCTCCAGTTGCATGTAAGTGCATGAGTGATTCTAATTGTAGTAAGAAACTACCTTGAAGCAAAGCTTTTTCTAAGAAAGGCCTTGACTTGAGATAGTCTGAAAAGCTTTGACAGTAGGGAGAAAGGGGAAGTTTGTTATGAATTTTATCAAGTATATCGTAAAGTCTTCCTAGAGATAGGATGTATTTCTTTTCTACTACTGATCGAAATCACTTTTCAAGAGAACTATTGACGGTTTGACTTCACACTGGATGTTTAAGTACATACTTCCGGTATCCTTTTGTGATATAGAGTTCGATCATGCTATCAAGAACTTTTTGATATCAGATAATAACTCCAGTTCCATCTACATGACCTCCGTGGATAATATGATAATAGATAAGTTCGCTTGAAAGTATATTTTCTACTCCGTCACTTGGAAAGTGTGAAAGAACTTCGGACGGGAAAAACGCATAAATTCTCTCTGAAATAATATCCTCTAAATTTGAGTGATATAAGCTATGGGTATCTCATTGGGTTTGCTCCCTGGTTATGATTTTTCGCGCGTCAATAACTTCACTACTCATCCATTTTCGAGCTGCCTCGAGTTGTTTTCTGAGTCTTTGATTTTCCTCTTCGAGAGATATGTTATTGGTGTCCATGATAGATGTTAGACAATTATTATTGACAGTAAAAATCAAAAGTAATATGTATTTTAACCTGTCTAGAACTACTCCTAGAGTAGTCTGGAGAGATGTCTACATTACTCAAATTCGATATTCAATCTCTTTTGAAACGAATGCTTTGTCTCGACCATATTTAAGTCTCGAAAGTTCTACAAGAGCCTTTGCAATCTTTGGATCTCACTCTACGAGATAGGGGTTTGTGGGGATAATAGAAAAGGGAGTTGATGGCTGAGTATCGACTGAGAGTTTCATGACTCATTTATACTTATCCATATTAATAAGGTCTTGTTCAGAAAAGGTTGGTTGAAAATATTTTGCCATAAATTCTCCATCTTCGGGACCAACTTTATAACTCATTACAGAACCTACATTACCAAAGATTGCATTTTTTAGATTCAGAGATGATTTGGTAAGTGCATCAGATTTTTCTAACTGACCAAGGTATTGATGGGCAAGCACGAGTCCCAGTCGATACTTACGTGCTTCTGAGAGGATAGACTCAATACTCGGAGTAACATAGTTTTGAAATTCATCGATATAAAGATAGAAATCACGACGTTCTTCTTTTTCCATGCGCTGACGTTGCATAGCTGCTGTTTGTATTTTACTTACAACGATCATACCTAGGAGCTGAGAATTGAGGTCTCATACAAGTCATTTAGAGAGGTTGAGGAGCATGATTTTCCCCTCCTGCATACACTGAGCAATATTAAAGGAACTCTTTGTTTGTCCTATGATATTTCGCATCGTTTGGTTGGTAATAAATCCCGAGAACTTTGCTGCAAAGTAGGGGATAATTTCTTGTTTCTCTCTTTGTCCCATAGATGCGTAGGTTTTATCCCACCATGCTTTTACAATTGGGTTTTTTACATTCCTCACATGATCCTTTTGAAAATCATCATCAGTAAAGAGTCTTATAATATCAGTAATAGCTCATCCTTGTGGATACTCCATGAGAGTGAGACAACCATTGAGAAAATAATCTTGAAGTCGAGGTCAAAATATCTCGTTTCAAAAAAGTTTTATCATGATATTGTTTGCATCTTGTGCCACCATGTCGCGTTCATCTGGTTCAGCTTCAAGGAGATTGAGTCAGATAGGTCTTGCGATATCTGATGGGTCAAATACAATTACATCATCAGCTCGCTCTCGGGGAATAAAAGGGAGAAGGTCTTTTACCAAATCTCCATGAGGATCCATAACAGCGAGCCCATCTCCATTAGTAAAGTCTTGTCTTGCCATAGCCTGCATGATAGATGTTTTACCGGTACCTGTTTGTCCGATAATATAAAAATGTCTGAGTCTGTCATCAGTTTTTATGCGTATTTCTTTTTTGATTCACCTGTGATAGTTTTCTCACAGAAGTAGTCATTCTTTTGGAATATTTGTAGGAGCCTTTACTATCTTATAATTTTGCCATTTTATTTCAGGAGTTTCATTATACTTTATATGTGGAAAGTGAAAAATAGAGGCAATTTCTTCGGTATTAAGGATCATTTTCTTCAACCAAAAAGGATGTTTAAAGTACCTATATATATAGTTTTTAATAAGAGCCTTTTCACTATGGTAAAGACTCGGTCAAAATTTATTGAGTTCAGGGTAGTTGAACTGAGCAAAACTGGATATAATATTTTTTAACTCACTCTCTGTATCGTGTTTATTATTCCCTGTAGTTATGATTCGTACTAGAACCTGATATCATACCTTATCATCTTTTTCATCTACAGTTTTTGCGCGCTCTTGAGTAAGTGCACTTGAGTTATTATTTTCTGATGTTTGAGGATTTTCTTCACTACTGCTAAAAAATATGTGAAAGATTCATGCAAGTATTTTAAAAGGATTGAGTGAGAAATGTGAAGTTTTTTGATGCATCATCTTACTCGATATCTTTGTGGATTTTCATTGCCAGGTGTCAGCAATTGGTTTGAGCATGATTTGAATCGCAGCAGATTCATTCTCATCTAGCTTCGAGAACGCTCAGGTTATATTATTTATAGAATCACTTTCAAGCTTTTGGTAAGTTTTTATTGGATATGCAAAAGATTTTACTGTATTTAAATAGGTAGTTGAAAATTCATTTCGTCCTTCAAAGATGTTTATTTCTTTAGTTTCTTCTATTACTGCGTCTGTATAAAAACCATTTATCTGTTTTTCAATAAGTTTTTTATAGTGTTTACTACAGGTGACATAAAAGTATATTTCATGCTCATGCGCAATATATTCGAAACTCATAGTATCCTGACCAAGAATACGCTTCATAATCTTGTGAGAATGGATTGACTTGAGAGAGGCAAGGAGCTGTTCCATGAGAGAAACCATTTCTTTAAAATCTTTTGTCGTTTCCTTTTTACTGTCAAGGTCAGAATCTTTTTTAGGAAGAGTTACACGCAAAAATACAGTTCCCAAAGTACGTTTATAATTTACTCTTTTCCTCCAGAAAAAAATTACTAGAGCTCAGAGAATAGATAAAAAAACAATAAAGTTGATGAGATTCAACATGGGAAAATCTATAAAGTATTAAGCTTAGTATACTTTATTTATGAATAAATCAATTTCACTATTGTTAATAACTCTAGGGAGAGAGTTATAATTATTTATACATATATGTAAATCTAATATTTAAGTCTCTATTTACATGTATGTGAAGTTTTTTACAATTAGGGGGTTTATTTTAAGTTTTTAACACCTGCTAAGCTATGGTTACATTTAAAAAGATACTATCAAATATAGCGCTCATATGATTGCTGTGACAGATAGCTCCAATAAGCTCGACCTACGCACTCTGAAGTGCTCAAGATCCAGCTACCGAGTCTACTATTATTATATTTGCTGATGGAACAGAAAGCTTTGATACTACTACAAGCACTCCAGCAGGAACAGACTCTTCACCTAATAATGAGGTTGTAAGAAACTTTGATCTCATTACCTATTCAGTAGAAGTATCTCTCAATGATGCAGATGATGCTAATGTAAATGCAACTGTAGTTCTTAATGATAAGGCTGCTTGGACCACTCTTCCATCAGAATGTCGAACGATTGCAAATGGATTTGCAGTCTCACCTGATTCAAGCATTTCAGATTCAAACTCGGACGGGCTTAATGACACACTTTTTTGTAATCTCTGAGATCATAACGAAGGAACAAAATTAAACTTTCAACCAGTAGCTCAGGCGATATGAAATAATACTGATATTATTACAACTTCAGTTCTTTCAAATTCAGATAATAATTCTAATACTGGACCTACTCAAGGAGATACAACTCCAGATATAACAATTACTGCAGGCTTTGGAGTCAATGTAGATAAATCGGTTAATTCTCTAGCAGCAGAAGATGAAATAGATTATTCTCCTCGATATTATCCTGCTGGAACAGCATGATCTTGATCACTCCGTGGGACATTAATGGAGTGGCATGTGGCTCTAAATTATAATACTGGCTCAGAGTTTATTCAAGATGATGGTACAGGTAGACAAGATTTTACCATTACAGACACATGGGTTGGAACTCATAGTACATCAGACGCAAGTATTGAGTGAGATAATGCAAATGGCGATTATGATGACATGATTGAAATGTTTGGAAATATTACAGGAAATCCTCTTGATTCATGTGACTTTGTGACTCCTATTCCTGGAGCAACTGTTACTTGTACTCAAGCATGACCTGGTCAACCAATTGACATCGCGTTTACTGGCCTTCCAGTAGATAATTCTGAACTTGCAAAGGTATCTGTGAAAATGTGGATCCCACACGCAACAGTATTTTCTTGATGAACAGAAACATATTTCATGAATAATACTGCAACATTAACTGCGTGGGGATGAAGTGGGGCTCTTGTAACCTCACAATCAGGAACTCCTTATACAGGACCTTATACAGATAGTGAAGACTTTTTAGTAAATTCAGGTACTACCGGTACATTAGCATTTGGAAAATCTTTTCATAAAGTAGCAACAGCAAAGACTTGACAAAGAGCAGCTGCTCGATGAGAAATAGTTGGTACAACTCTTGGTATTACTGACAACAGAGGGTTTAATGCAAACTCAGGTATTTGTGATACTCTTGATACAAGTTCATTTGAATTTGCGTGAAGTATCTGAAAGGGTCAAGCATGAGCATTTCAAGGTCTTCCAACCTCTCTTGGGAATGTTTGATGACAAAATCATCCACTCCATGCTTTTTTTAACCCTGTTATGAGGATAACCAAAGCAAATGACTTAACAACTTCTTCCGTACATGATGCTCTGGCTTATGGAGTAACTGTAGAATATAGTGATGTAGATTATACTACTACAGGTGACGATCATTGGACAGCTACTTGTGAGGATGAACTTGATGGAGACGCAACTACCACAGATTGGACTACTGATTATACCACACTCCCATGATGAGCTGCAAGCGTAGTACGTGTTCGTATGACTTGGAATAGAGATTATGCGCTGGTGTTTTCGGAAGCACTAAGTCCACTCGTAGATAAATCTAGGATATCTTATTCTTTTGATCTTAAGGTAAAACAAACAGCACCTCTCAATAGCTACATTCCAAATACAGCAGCAACATATGATGATTATACTGGATTGTATAATGGAAATTGGAGATGGACTATCAATGGATGAGGTCACCCAACATCTGGTCAAGCTAATTTAAATGTAGAAGATGATCCTACAAGTCCTTTGTATTCATTTAACACAGGGAACGCAGATAGGGTATATATTCTCCCTGCAAGTATGGCTATAGATAAGGTTGTACACCCAAGTAGTCAAGGACCTTTGGATCAGTGAGACCAAGCTATCTTTACTATTTCTCCGAGTACCATGTGATCAAATGCGAGTGCTGTAGAGATGACGTTTAACGATATTTTACCTGTATGACTTGAATATGTTTCAGATACCTGTGCTAGTCAATATTCAGCTGTAGGTCTTACCTGTACTACTTCTGTAGCTTCAAATAATAGAAATATAACCTTTACCGTTCCTGGTTATACTGTTTGAGATCCACTCCCAAGTTTTGATGTTGTTGCGGAAATTCAACCATGAGTTACAGCACAATCTTATGAAAACAGGGTAACTATTGATTCAGATTTTGCAACATTCACTGATGATTCTCATTGTGATACTGCTGCAAATGTTTCTAAGTGTCAAGATGCTTTTGATGCACGTCACGAGAGTCGAGCATCAATTGTAGTTGTTTCAGATTCAGGTATAGCCATTGTAAAAGATGATGAAGAAGATATCACTACTCCCCAAACTGACTACGAGAACACTCTTACCTATACAAATCTCTGAGGAACAGATATAGGTGAGGGGCAACTTATTGATATTCTTCCTTATAATGGTGATGGAAATGATTCAACTCTCAGATTTAACTCAGAAAATCCAAGTAACGCAAATACTTCTACCCAAACTTCTGATTCAGATGGGAGAATTGAGTTTGTTTCAGTAACTCCTTCATCTGCTGGAGAAACATTTGAATATTCTACTGATGATCCAAGTACTATTGACCACAGACCATGTCATCCAAGTAACTGGCCAGCATCAGATAGTCTTGGTTCAGGAAATACGACTCTTGACTCGATTTGTAGCCTTGGGCTTATAGATCCAATAACGGATGTACCAACAGCATGACAAGCAGGTACAGCTACAACAACTTGGTGAGCGCTCCCAGCTGATCCAGCTGATGTGACTGCAATTCGTGCTATGCTTCCAGTCTTTCCAGCATCAGGAGCACCAAGAGATATTACTCTTACTATGAATACTGCTTTTGCAGAGGAGGGTGATCTCTATTGTAACAATTTCGGACTTAATTCAGATATAGTGACGCTTGATATTATTTCAAACGATGTTTGTGTTGAGGTAGTAGCAGGCTCAATAGGAGATACCATATGGAGTGATGAGGATGAGGATGGAACACAAAATGGAACAGAGTGAGGAATTGAAAATGTTACCGTAAACCTGCTTATAGAAGACCCAGCTAGTCCAGGAGATTATATCCCTATGCTAGACGAGATGTGAAATCCTCTAACTACTATGACAAATAGTGATGGGGAATACCTCTTTGAGAATCTCCCAGCTGGAAACTACCAAGTTCAGATAGATGATACAACACTCCCAACATGAGTAGTGCAGACATATGACTTTGATGATGATGGTACTGACTATGAGTCAAATACTTCGATTGCTTTTGATGGTACTGACGTACAGGATGATCTTGATCAAGACTTTGGGTATTTTGTACCTATGCCAAGCTGGACTTTGGAAAAAACAACAGACTCTACTCCTATGAAGGCTGGGGATACTCTAGATTATAGCTTTGAACTTACAAATACAGGAAACGTAGATATTTCATTTACGAGTCTTCTTGACTCTAAATGTGATGTAGGGCCAACACTTGATGGGGCTACTGATATTGGTTCAGATAATATTCTTGCACCAGATGAGGTTTGGACTTTTAGCTGTACTTCTATTGAGGTAACACAGCAGGAAGCGGATGATGCTGAAGTTGTAAATACTGCAACAGTATCAGGAACTCCAGCAAGAGGTGAGCTAGATGATCTTCAAGATACGGTGACTAAACCTGTTGGACCTATTCCAGATATTAAGCTTATTAAATCTATTTCATCAGTAGCAGATACAACAGATGATGGATATATATGAGCAGGAGACACAGTGAGCTATAGTTTTGAGATAACAAATACTGGTAATGTAACTCTTTCAGGAGTAACATTGAGTGATACTTCGCTCCCAGGACTAACACTTTCATGAAGTAGTATTCCTAGCATGGCTCCAAATGACGTAGATACTACGAGTTATACAGCTACATATATACTTACTGCAGCAGACGTCATTGCTTGAGGAATAGAAAATACAGCAACAGTGACATGAACAGCACCAGATGGTTCAACAACTGTGAGCGATGTTTCAGATACAGGAACAAATCCTGACGTATCTCCAGTAAGTGATCCAGATATGACGGAGACAGATAATCCTCTTGATACTCATACAAATGACGTGAGTGATATGACCGAAGATCCAACTACCTACTTACTCCCTTCAAGACCTTCTATTAAACTCATTAAAGCAATTTCTAGTGTAGTAGATACAACATGAGAAGGAGTGATAGGAGCTGGGGATACGGTGAACTATAGTTTTGAGATAACAAATACAGGAAATGTCCCTTTGAGTGATGTAATAGTTACAGATACTTCGCTTCCAGGATTAACACTTTCATGAAGTAGTATTCCTACTCTTGCTCCAAATGGAGTAGATTCTACAAGTTATACGGCTATATATGTACTGACTCAAGCAGATGTACTTGCTGGTGGTATAGAAAATACTGCAACAGTTGTAGGTATAGCTCCAGATGAATCAGAGGTAGAGGATATCTCAGATACTGGTACAAATCCAGACGCGAGCACAGTAAGTGATCCAGATGGAACAGAAACTCCAAATCCACTTGATACGCACTCAAACGATGGTGATGATACAACAGAGGATCCTACCACGTATCTCCTTGAACAAACTCCACGAATTGAACTCTATAAATCAGGAGTGTTTAATGATGAAAATGGTGATGGTGACTGAGAATTTGGTGAAACAATAAGCTATACCTTTAGTGTTGTAAATACTTGAAATATAGATCTTACAAATGTTACAGTAACAGATCCTCTTATAACTGTAAGTGGATGACCAATAGCTACACTCGCTGTTGGTGCAACAGATTCAACAACTTTCACAGGAACATACTCACTTCTTCAGCCAGATGTAATGGCAGGATTTGTAGAAAATACTGCAACCGTTACAGCTGGAAGTAGCGCTGGGAATGTGAGTGATATTTCAGATACAGCAACAGACAGATCATGATCTTCTATATCTAATCCTGGAGATGTTGAAACTCCAAACGGGGATAATACTACTACAGATGGAGATACTACAAATGACTACACCGTAGTTGTATATGAGGGTTCTCCAACTACTCCTTCTTCATCTTCTTCAGGTTGAGGTTGAGGTTGAGGTGGATCAAGAGGTTGAGGTGGTTCATCTAGTAGTAGTTCATCATCATGAACTCCAGTTTCACCAGCTCCAATAACTCCATCAGCTCCTATTATTACTCCTCCAAGCACTCCAGCTCCAGATACATCAGAGCTAGAACAACAGATTAGGGAGTACCAAGACTATCTTGAAGTACTTATAGAGCAGCAAGTAGAAGAAGAGATTAAATGAGAATCACTTCTTAAAGCTCTTCCAAAAGAACTCCCAAGAACCGGTACTCCTATAAGTGAACGTGTAGAAACAAAACCTAATGGAAGAGTAGAGCTGGAACTCCCAAGTTCAGAAGTATTCCGTCTAGCAGGATCTACAAACAATGATATTAATCACTGGAAACAAGTACTGGTAGAAGAAGACAGAGATGCAAACAAGTATATTGTTGTTCCATCTAATGGACTGGTAATTCCAATTAATGAGTTTGGATCAGATTCTCCAGATTTTGACAAGATGATTAATGGTCGAGAATGAAATATTAATCCAGCACTGAGAACAGGTGCCCTAGAATATCCAGGAACCAGTACGAGAGGATATGGTGAAGTAGGTAATAAAGTAGTCTTTGCACATAGTTCATACTGGAAACAAGAACAATGAAGATATAAGACGCACTTCCAAAAGATTATAGAACTGGATAAATGAGAAGAAGTATGGATATATGAGAAAAACTCAAGTGGAGGATATTCACAATACAAATATGTGACAGAAGAGTCATATAACACTCCAGCAAGTGACACTTCAGTACTCAATCCATGAGAAGGGAAGAACCTCACACTCTTTACTTGTACTCCTATTGGAGGCATAGAGTGAAGATGGATAATTAAAGCTAAGTACAAAGAAAGCCCTCAACAGGCAACAGTTCAAAAGAGACAAAAGGTTTCTGCAGTCTACAAAAATGCTATAGAGAAGCTCATAGATCAAATAGAATCTATTGAAGATACGGATATGAGGTCAGAGAAATACTATATGGTATATGATAGAATAGAACAAAAGTTCCCAGAATATAGTGATAATAGAACAATTACGTATATTCTTGAATATCTTCAATATAGAATAGCTCAAGAAATCCTTGCTGATATGTAATACATATCTGTAGAAATTCTAGAACCTATAAAGACTCAATTAAAAACTGAGTCTTTTAGTTTTTAACAATCTTAATATTAAGAGTTATAAATATTTATACAATTATGTAAACACGATATTTTAGTCTCTGTTTACATATATGTGAAGTTTTTTACAATTAAAGGGTTTATACCTCAATTATTTTTTATCATGAAACGTCTTTTAGCATCCCTTACTTTGTGTACTCTCATATGATGACTTATTCCTATACCTGTATCATATGCTGCAACTCCAGTTGTAAATGTAGATATGAAACTCGAAAAAACAGGAAGTGAGCCATTTAATACTTCCGATGGCTCAGATGACTGTCCTGGTGGGAATACTTTTGATACAAATAGGGCCTTTAGTAATGGAACTTCTGTCAACGATGGTAATGATGGTAGTTGATATGATGGGAGTGATAGTTGTTCTGATAACGATGTGGTGAGACTTGGGGACTCTGTAACCTATAAGATAGAAGCTTCTAATAATGATTCTGATGTAGACGAGCTTATAGCTACAGTCTCACTAAATCCTTATAATCAATCAACAGGTCTCCCAGATGCTTGAGGTACTATTCACCAAGAGTGGATAGAAATTCCATCAGGTTGTGGGATAGATCCTCTTGTATATAGTCCAATTTCAGAACTTCAGGATTTAGATGGAGATGGAAAAAATGAAACACTTGTATGTAACCTCTGATTTGCACGAGAGGGTACAAATAGAGTATTTTTTCCAGCATCAAGAGTTTTATGAACCTCAACTGATAGTTCAGCAGCAACCCTGAATGACTCGATTGTGTGAGCCTCAGTTACGGCTGTTGGGATCTCCAATAGCGCTGCAACATGAAATAATGGTACGTCAGCTGTAGCAACAGATGCTCCTGTTGAAGCCCTTGTTACAGCAAACTTCCGTGTAAATATGACAAAAGAGATGGTATGATTTGCCCTCGATAAAGATGGAAATCCTATTTGGCCAAAGCTAGATGCAACTGCTGGCCCATCTTGAGAGAGTTGATTTTTAGCGGAGTATGATATAAAAGCTGTATACCAAGCAGGTTCTATGATTGCAGATTCTCCTGATGAGTCAACTGATACAGATGGAGATGGATTTTTTTATGATGCGGATTATGATGTTATAGATATTTTTACTGACGATAGTACGGGAAATGATGGAGCTCTTTCTGCTGGAGCAAAGCTCTATACTTGGGGTACTGCTAAGGCAGCTTGTAGTTTTAATGGAAATAATGGGGCTGGTGCTACGGCTACCTGTACACAAAATGATTATCCAATAGATTGGAGTTGACCTCTACTGAGTCCTGATGGAGTCAATGATCCAAATGTTCATATCGATCTTGATAATATTGACACGAGAGACCCTGATAGTGATGGAACACTCTTTAATATACGAGTGAGAATATGGATCCCAGCAGCTGATGTGAACAGTCATCCATCTTGTTGAGGAGGGGCATGTCAGTATTTTCATATAAACGAAGCCCAGGCACTTGATACTTCTGCAAATGTACCAGCAGAATTTAGTCCTGTTTCGACAGAGGATGCGAGTGGGAATAATTTGGATAATTATTGAACAGGTTCAGAGCCGGGAGGTATTTGAGATGGAGCCTTGCATACGAGTAATAGTGATAATCTCACAAGTTGACTCCTGGTAGCTTCAAGTCCAGGTAGTTGGACCTATAGAAAAACCTTTCAGAGAACATCAGATAATACTAAGTATTTTCCAAAAATTGCTGATCAGCTTCGAGCGAAAAATGAAGTTTTTCCAGTAGCATTAACCATCTATGATTATCGTCTCATTGATGGAGGTAAATCTCAGATATGTGATAAGATCGATACGACTCAATACGAGTTTGCTGGAGTTCCAGCTTGGGATAAGTGGCCACTATACTCAAACTGAAACGGTCTAATAATGATAAATTTTTGGACTTGAAATGGTACCTCATACCCAAGAGCTACTCCGAATAATCCTGTGTTGAGGACTTGGTGAGGAGTGCAGTGATCAAATCTCCATGTTTTTTCTGATGGTGATCCAGTAATGACTTCTCTTTATTCTAGTATTCCAAACGGTTCATGAAACCTCGCTGATCTCGATAATGAAGTATGTGAGGATGACGTAAATACAGATGGTTCTGTCGTTATCATGGATATGTCAGGAAATCTCATAGATGAAAATGGAAATCCGACTACAGGTACAGTTGATTGGTATGAGGATCATACTATGGTTCCAGCTGCGGCTGATGGAACGAACGGAGTTACAAAAATTCGTATGGAATATGTGTATGATAGTGTGTACTCTGAGTCAGAATATAACCAATTTGGGTGATTGTCTCATAAAAATACTCAAGCAACTCAAATGTATGATTTAAAGGTTCGTACAGATGCTACGTGATATGGAGCGAAGAACTATATGCCAAACTATGCTGATGCTCGAAGAACAGTTACTGGAGATAACACATCTTGGCATTCTTGGCAAGATAATGCTGGTGACGAGGTACATAATCCTGCAAGCGTTACTTTTGGGTATAATATCTATTCAGCTGATCGTAATATACTGGTTCCATCTGGTATTTCTGTATGAAAGAAAACAGTTCCAGAAGGTATTAAGGTTGTTCGTGGATGAGATGTGGTAGAGTTTGAGATAACTCCGACAGTATTTGGTCTCTGGGCATCTTCAGAAAGTGCCACTATTAAGGATAATCTTCCTGCAAAGACTGATTATATTGCTGGATCAGAGATGTTTAGTGTTGATGGTGGAGTGACATGGATGGATCACGCAACATATATTGCTTCGAGTCCAGATATAGTTTTAAGTAGCAGTCCTACTCCAGATGACCAAGATCCTATTACTTGGAGCTTTAGTTCTATAGATGCAGGAGAACAGATGCCACGTATTCGGTATAAAGTTCTGGTTGATCCTACCCTCACGAGTGGAAACTTCACCAATACTGCTACTTTTAATGCTCCTGGTATTGCAGCTGATAAATTTACTATAGATACGGATGATGATGGAGTAAATGATGCTGGAGATGGAGTTGGAGATCCGGTAATCGCATCATATAGACTGACGATTCTCCCTGAGTATGGATTTGATGTACTAAAAAATGTTTCAAAAGAGGTCTATAGCGTCAATGAAAATTTCACCTTTGATCTGAGTTATAAAAATCTTTGAGGAGAAGCGTATACAGGATGAGAGTTTATAGATATTCTCCCATTTAATGGTGATGCATCTACAACAATAGGAGGAAAGTCCTCTGTTAGAGATCCAGCATCAAGTTTTAAAGATGATACGGACAGTTACTATGAGTTTAAAGGAGCAACTTTTTCTAATAACGAAGACTTTTGGGTGACAGACGTGAATCCTATAAATTTGAACCTTGATCCATGTGCTTCTTCTAATAAACCCGCATGATACGTTCCTGTATCTGGGGATTTATGTTACCAAGATTATATAAATAATGGAAATCTCCTCCCTGATGGTCAACCACAGTGAACATACTCAGCTAATTGGCAGGCTTGTAGTGCATGATCTACCTCCCTTAATGTTGCGACTCAATGTCCGATAGCTCCTAAAGATGTTACAGCTATATTTTTTACGGCTCCGAGTGTTCCTACTTCTTGAGCAAAAACAGTAAGTCTTGAAATGAATCCAGTTGGAAATATAGGAGGTACTCCAGCCTATACAGCTGACCCAAATGGAGTACAAGTAGTGGACTGGGATAATTCTCCTGCGATCTGAGATGTATATACGAATTCATTTGGGGGACGTATTCCAGAAATATCACTCAATGTTATATCTAACGATGTGACGGTAACTCCTGTGTCATGATCTATTGGTGACTATGTATGGTTTGATCTGAACCAAGATGGAGTTCAGGATGCTAGTGAGGACCCAATCGAGTGAATTGTAGTAGAACTCCTTGATGGTTCTGGGAATCCTGTATATTGGAATCCAGCTACAGGTTATGTTATAGATTCTGATGCTCCTGGAGCAGTACCATATACCACTACGACTGATCAAGACGGACTCTACCTCTTTGATAATCTTCCACAAGGGGATTATCAAATAAAGATTACTCCACCCGCAGGAGCTATTGCAAGCTATGATGCTGATGGAACAGGGACTCCATTTATCTCTGATTATACACTTCCATTTGAGACAGATGCGCTTGGAAATATTACGGGCGTAGAGGATAATAGAGAGCAAGACTTTGGTATCTATGCTCCAGATCCTGAACTCGAACTTATTAAATATATTTCGAGTGTTGATGATAATGGAGATGGGTATACTGGTTCAGGAGATACACTGAATTATAGGTTTACAGTAACAAATATTTGAAATATTGATATTTCAAATATTAACCTCACTGATACATCACTTCCAGGACTCGTTCTGAGTGGTTGACCAATTGCATTTATGGAACCAGATGATGTAGATATGTGAACTTTCACTGCGACCTATGTTCTTACTCAAGCGGATGTAGATGCTGGTTGAGTAGAAAATACTGCAACAATTACAGGAACAGGGGACGATGGATCTGCTTGAGGAACAGCTGTTTCTGATGTTTCAGATACATGATCAGACCCAGCAGGAGATCCAGTAACAAATCCAGGAGCAACAGAAACAGATAATCCACTAGATGAACATACAAATAGTGGAAGCGATCCTACAGAGGATCCAACAACATACCTCACTCCAGCAGATCCAAGTTGGACTCTAGATAAGACTACGAACTCAACTCCTACGGGATCATGAGACACACTGGATTATAATTTTGTATTAACGAATACAGGAAATGTTTCTATATCCTTTATAAGTCTTGATGATCCTAAATGTGCTACGGGTCCAAATTTAGATGCTACAACAGATGCTGGATCAGATAATATTCTCTACCCTACAGAGGCCTGGACCTATACTTGTACGAGTATAGCTGTTACACAGACGGAGGCAGATGCTGGGAATGTTATTAACACTGCTGAGGCTACGGGTACTCCTGCGAATGGAGACCTTGATCCAGTTGAAGATATGGTAGAT
>CALLPL010000029.1 GCA_938015455.1 uncultured Candidatus Altimarinota bacterium | reverse complement strand
TCAGATATTTCTCAAAACCAGTTGAAATATTATGTTTCTCTCATAAACTTACGACCAAGAAAAAGACTTGGCTACAAAACTCCTTATGAGGTCTTCTTTAATAAAAAACTTAATCTGTGCGATTCCTGTTAGAAGCTAAGTTTATTTTATTTGATTTCGCATACTAGTCTTCAGTCTCAGGATATAATAAGTCTTCAAACCTTTCATGCGAGCATTCATAGGGTATAATGAACTTCATAATCAAATTCTTGAACTCATGCTAGGCTAGCTCTGTTTTCATTTTCCATAGCAAGTATATGTGCTAGGTTTGAAACAGGGTTTCAAACCTCATCATAAGAGCTTGCAAACATTGAGTCAGCTGCCCTTCAGCTATTAGTTCAGACGGGTCAAGGTATATGAGCATTAATATCATTTGGATGAAAGGCATCTTGAAAGCATAATTGTCCTAATGCCTGACGTATTGCCATTCATGAGCGAACATAGTGAGAGGCTTCATCTATTAAGGCCTGAGTTACAGTGATTCATCTATCAGTATATCACTCTATGATAGCATTTACTTTTCACTTTGCTATCTCCTCGTGTTGTCAGTGACATGAGAAGCAACTCTTTGGATGAAAATCTATACCCTGATAAAACCCTAGATCGCTATCCACCTGTGGATGAACAGTTTGTGCTGACGCGGGAGCAGTCATAACTCATACTATTGTTGAGGCAGCAATAGCGTTAGTTAAAGTATTCATAATAGTCTATGTTTTAGGAATCAATACATGGTTAATTTAAAAGCTTCTACTTTCGCAGACCTCTGTCCCAATAGTTCTGTTGAAGAGCTAAATATAGCCCAATAAGAAATATAGCAAGTCAGCTTATAAAAGGAGGATTCGAGGTATTTGGAAAGTTATACATCATGTAGATACCAATGAGCATTACGAGTATTTGTATAAACATTGATATGTAGTTCATAATAGTTTGAGATTAGATGTTAAGTAATTGTTATTATAGTGAGAGCGCCATTTTTTTAAAGTTTAAAATTTAGGGTATTTCCACAAGTATTTCATTTCTTCTTGTAAGTGGAAAACTAAGAGGAGGGTTATACTGGGCTGAAGTCATTTCTCAAATAATGTTTATTGTCTCTTCTTCTAGTAGTTTAGTGAGTTTCTGTTTCTTAGTCTGAACGCGTTTCTCACTTGCCCAGCCAGTATATCTCAGAGCTGCAATTTTCTTCCCCGGAACTTCTTTGAGTGTTACTTGGTCGCTGTTAGGTATAGGAAGAGTTTCGAGAGTATACTTACTCGGCATAGAAAACTGTACTATTCTCTTCCCTGTAGTACTTGGGGTGTCTGCTACAGGAACAGTCATAGTAATCTTTTCTGAACTTTCAGTTTCTAATACGGGAGCTGTCATCTGGATAGAATCCCCTTTTGTGTTCCCTCAGAATATATATCCAGCAAGAAGTCTAAAACCACTATTGAGAGCAACAGACTGGTCTCATGAGACCTCTACTTCAGCTACAATATATGATTCATACTCCCTGATTTCATATCAAGACTCTTCAGAAATAACAGTATATTTTGGTTCTTCGAGATTTTTTACCGTGAGGTAGCTTGTGATAATCCATATAGTAAGAAGTATCGCAGTTACGAGGAGTATGATAATAAGTATTCGCATAGGTCTTTTATGAGTTTGGTATTAATGGGATATCTCAGATATAATCCTGCTTCCCTATTTCAAATCCGTTTGCTCTACAAATTGCGTAGGCTGTAGTGGTGTGGAAGTTTAGATTCGGAACAAGAAAACTCAAGAGATATCATTCAGCCGTAAAATGCATACCTGGAAAATACGACATTTCTATTTTTTTGTTTTCAGTATTCTCGAAGTCACTTTCTGAGCAAGTTCCTAGAAGCTCTATAGTTGTATCCAGTCTCTTATACAACTCTGAGAGTGTCGTCTCATCATCCTCAAAAACAGGAATATCCTTTTGAGTAAGTCTTCCTATCGCTCATTTTGAGACATCTGTAACTATTTGGATTTGTTTCAAGAGAGGAAACATATCTGGAGTGAGAGCTAAAGCAAGGAGATCAGATTCACTCATGTTCTTTTCTTTTGACTGAGATTCTACCTTTTCTAAAAGTGTCTTCAGAGCCTTGAGTCTATCCAGGCTTTGTTCTACAGCTATTTTATAGTACATAATATGTTACGTTAGTAAGTAATGAGTTTAGTATAGATGAGGAGCTTAAGAAAACAATAAGAAATATACAGAGCTTACTTTGATTTGAGTAATTGTTTCCTTCTATAAAAAACTACTGCAAACATCAAAAGATCAAACAACATAATATATATTAAGTATCATGCATTGATAAAGTTAATGCTTGATAGTGCGAGTATCGAAAAGAATATTCACACAAACTCAATTAGGTATACATAGGTATTTTCAGAATATGGATCTTTGTAAGTCTTTCTGACAGTAGGAATAGTAGAAAACAGGTCAATAAGTATAACCAAAAGGACTGTGAGTAATGCAGATCAAGATAAGTACCAGATAGGTATAGATAGCAGAGCAATTATAAGAGAGATCTTGTCTGAAAAGACTATATCTTTTATACCATACTTAAAAGACATGAGAAATATAATACACCATACAACGAAGGTAATTCACAGATATGTTGATCATATACCTGCTCCATTACTGAGTTGAGAATAAAATATTAACCCTGTCATTAGCGCGTAGAGCGCAGCAGTGTATATATGTGGTTTTGTCTCTCACTGAACAATACTCCTGAGGTATACCGTATAGAATGCTATAGTAAAAACTCAGGAAATAATTCAAAATATAAGAGAAGTCTCCATAATTATTTACTTAGCTGCTTTCTACGAATAAGAACAAAGCTGATGAGGAGAATATTGTAGATAAAGAGTCCACTAGGATAGAGATAGTTCTCAGGCAGGAGCTCAGTAAAGGTAAGAATGGAAGCGATATATCCAGCGTTCACACATCAGTAGAGGAGCATTGATTCTTCAAAGGGTTTCATATATGATTTCCTTGCAGTAGGGAGATAGGCCATAAAGTCTATAAGTAATAATATACATACTGATAAGAGAGCCTGCTCGAACATGAGCCAAAGTATTAGAGCGATAGCAGCTCATATAAGAGAAAGGTAGTCAGAGTTTACTATGTTTTTATCAGCACTTTTGAGTGTGAGGAAGAACACTATAGTCGGAAGTACTGCAAAAAGAAGCATAATAAAGCTTCATGCTCATCAACCATTTGTAACTTGTATTCCAAAACCTATATACGACATAACAGACCATATAAGCCACGTAAACATATGTGGCTTCGTATTTCCTCTAAATATATCCCTGAAATAAAAATAGAATCATATCAGAGATATAAACGTTCAAATTCACAGGATGATATAATCACTATTCATAATCTAGTTCTAGTTATCTATTTTTTGAGTAAAAGTATGATGAGTCCAACGATCCTTTGCTTGTCTCTCGGGTTACTCTCAGCGACTAGTAGGGTGATCGCTGTGAGAGCTTCGGGAGTGATAGCATCTTTGAATCTCATACCTACTTTACTGAGAAACCAGAGAAAACAAAATGCTCAGGTCCGTTTATTCCCATCAGTGAAGGGGTGGTTTTTTACTACAAAGTAGAGAAAGTGAACTGCCTTTTCTTCGATACTTGGATATACATCTACTGCGTCAAATGATTGAAAGATATTTCAAAATATACCTTCCAGAGCTTTTGTGTTTTTTTCTTGTGCAAAGAGCTCTGTTGCCTGTCACTTTTCTATGAGTTGACTCTTAAATCGTGCTACATCTCTATAGAGTTCATCAGCGTTGAGTCTGAGGTCAGATTTGGTGAATCCCTCGAGAGGAAGGGTGTCTTCATCATAGGATCCAATACTGAACCAAGTGCTAGCAAAGTGTTTCACTAGTTCGAGGATATCATCCGTCTTAATGTTTTCTGATTCTTCTGGGAGGAGCTTTTGCACCTGCTCCACAGCCTCTAGAAACTTATCATAGTTACCCTGAATTCTCTTTGGATTTATCGTATATCCCTCAGTAATATGCTCTTTGAGTATTTTGGTTGCCCAGATCCGAAACTGGGTTGCTTCTTTGGAGTTTACTCTATATCAAACAGAGATAATCATATCGAGATTATAGTGTTTTGTTTTATAGATTTTTCCATCTTCGGCAGTATGTGCAAAAATTGCACATACTGAATCTTTGTTTAACTCTCCGGTTCTAATAACGTTGTTTAAGTGCTTTGTAATTACTGTTCTATCAACTCAAAAAACTTGAGATATTTGTTTTTGAGTAGCCCAAATAGTATCTTTATTCTCTCCCTCTTTCAGAAGTATCTCACCATTTTTCCCCTGATAGATCAGGAGTTCTTTCTTCGTCATAGTTCTTATATAAAATATATACTTTATATATACTACCTATTTTTCGTTGAAATACAAAGAAAAGTTGTTACTAAGATATCTATTTTACTTTTCCATTATCTTTAAAAAACTTAATCTCTAGTCCCTCAGGATCAAAGACGGAGAACTTCGTATGCTTCCAGGCTGTATGGATCAGTTCTGTCTTATTTCGAGCACGGCACTCAGCATGAAACTCCTCTATATTTTCTTCTTCTATACACAGATAGATTCATCCGGCTTTTTGAGGATCTCCATCAAGTAGGTACTCGATGAGTATATCCCCCAGCACAAATATTACCCCCTTATCCTCCTCACTTCGATCCCAGTGCTTATACACCTCCAAACCAAGTTCATTTTGGTAGAAGTCATATATTCCGACCATATCCGAAGTACGGTTACATACCCTATATTCTTTTTTCATGGTTTATCGTTCCAATCAGTTTAAATTTTCTTTAGCCCACTAGATGAAAATACATCTAATATTAATTCCTCTAGTGATTTCGTATAATTTATAGTTAACAATTGTCAGAGTTCTTTTCATGCTCGGGTTAATTGAGAAGAGCGCAAGTTAGTTTTTTTACTAGATTCTAATTGAAAAGTTTTATTAGAGAACATGAAAGAATAATTCTCATTCTTATCAAGGTTATGCTCGGAGTTAGATGCTGATAGAAGTCAGATCTCTATTAGGTATAGACTTTGCATATATCAAATTCACATACTATTTAGTTCTTGAAAATATTTATTTCTTAGTGAATATATATCAGAAAGTATAAAGGAATCGTTAATTACAAGTCCATAAAATTTACTAAATAATTCAATATCCTCTTTTGATAATTTCTTTACTATTTCCATAGTATTTAATGAATAGCTTCAGGGGTTATTGTATTCTCAAGCAAGTATTCATGCTATTAGGTCTTGCATTTCATCACTGCTATATTCTTTTGATAAATCCTTCAGTCTTTTTATTTTATCTTTATCAAAATTGTCTCATGTAGATGATTCTTCAATCAGTAGAGCAGCTTTCTGAAGAGTTCAAAACATATTCTCATACTCTATTCAAACTTCTCATGATTTAAGAGTTAGCAATAACTGTTCTTTACTAGCTTGAGGATATTGTTTTTTTAAATCATAAATTGCTTCCTCCTCTGCCTCATCAAAAGAGTTTGAGAGAGCCATTCTTTGAAATCAAAAGAAGTTCCTTGTGATATATTTCCAAAATACCTTTTGTTCAGGCTTAGTTACATTATTTATTCATTTTGATGCTTCAGTAATGGCTTTTGTAAGAATAGGTTCAGGCATATACTATATATATTATTTTTTAATCCACATACACTTCCCTAGGTTTACTCCCATTAGCCGGTCAAACAACTCCGAGTTCTTCGAGGATATCAAGGACCTTGGCAGCTCGGGCATATCAGAGGGAGAGCTTTCTTTGGATGAGGGAGGTTGATCCCTTGCGTGACTCTTTGACTACTTGGATGGCCTTTTCGATGATCTCTGGGTCCTCCTCTTGGTCTCCGTCATATCACTCGAGGATAGATCCTGCTGTTGAAGACTTTCCGTTGGCAATTTCGGGGTCTTGCATATTTTTGAGGAGGTCTGGATCGATGGTGAGCTTGAGTTTGTTGACGACGGCTTCTACCTCGTGGGTATCTACGAGTACTCACTGGACTCTCTCTGGTTCTAAACTCCCTGTTGGGTAGTAGAGCATATCTCCGCGTCCTAGGAGATCCTCAGCCCCCATTTTATCGATAACAGTACGACTATCGATTTGTGAAGCGACGGTGAATGCTATACGTGATGGGATGTTTGCCTTGATGAGACCAGTGATTACGTCAACAGATGGTCTCTGTGTTGCGACGATGAGATGCATTCCTACGGCTCTGGCCATCTGCGCGATACGTGCGATGCTGCCTTCTACCTCTTTCTTTTGCCCAGACATCATGAGATCAGCGAGCTCATCTATGACGATGACGATATATGGAAGCTTTTGTTCTTTAGATACTTTTGCGTTGTATTCCTTGAGATTACGAGCATTGACTCCCGTTGCGAGATCATAACGGCGAAGCATCTCAGCGACAGCCCATTTGAGTGAGTTAAGGGCCTTCTCTGGATTCGTGATTACAGGAGTAAGTAGATGTGGGATCCCGTTATATACAGAGAGCTCAACACGTTTTGGATCTACCATGATGAGCTTGAGCTCTGATGGAGAAAATTTATAGAGCATGGATATAAGGAAACCGTTCATTCCAACGGATTTACCCGAAGCAGTTTGCCCAGCAACCAGCAGATGTGGCATCTTAGTGAGATCTCAGAAAACAAGATTTCCAGCAACGTCTTTTCATACGGCCATGGGAATTTCCATTTTTTTAGAATTGAACTGCGATGACTCAAGGAGTTCTCTGAGCCCAACCGTTTGCCTATCATCATTTGGGACTTCGATCCCAACAACCCCGAGTCCTGGAATAGGAGCCTGGATACGGATATTTTTTGCATGCAGCGCGAGAGTCAGATCCTTTTTGAGGTTGACGATCTTTTGGAGTTTGACACCTTTGTTAGGTTTGAGTCTGTACTGTATAACAGTTGGGCCAACCTTGTAGCCACTCATCGTTACTTCGATACCAAATTGGAGGAGTTTTTCTTGGATTTCGATTTCCTTGGTTCTGATTTCTCCAGCGTCTTCAACTATATCACTTGGGTACGCATCAAGGAGTTTTGTTTCTGGGAATTCCCAGTTAGAAAATGTTTTTACTGGAACATCAACCTTTCACTTTGTATCTGCTTTTCCTCCTCCAAAGAGCGAGGATATTCCTCAGCCTTTTCAACTGCTTACAGCTATTTTACTGTCTTTTTTGAGCTGCTTTGGTTGTTTCATCTTCGCTATTTGTTCTTTTTCTTTCCGGAGTTCTTCGAGTTTGGATTCAAGCTCTGAGCTCTCTTTTTCCATTTTCTTTTCTTCTTTGGTATTTCGTTTTGCCTGAGTTTTAACACTCTTCGCGTCTCGCTTGAGTTTCGAAATTTGCTTCTCAGCTGCGAAACTCTCTTTTATGTCTCCAAGACTTGGGAGTACCGCAGTTGCTCATAGAGCACTTTGAACTACTGAAAACCGAAAGAGGATATAAAGAGATACAAAAAATAAAACAATAAAAGAAAGCCCAAGAGGATTTCGTCCAAGGACGCTCTCAAGTTGTGGATAGAGATTAAGCAGAGCCGTATAATCCTGTAAATACCAGCCAATCAGCGTTGTAACAGAGATATAAAAGAATAAGAGCCCAAAAGCGCGATAACTCGTAAAGTGCAGATTCTTTTCCTTGAAGAGGAAGAATCCAAGTAACAAGAGAACAGGAGCAGATATCCATACGTAGTAGGACCCAAACGCTAATGAAAAATACTCTGAAATATATCAGCCGATAAGTGAATCGGTATCTCAAAGTATCACCATAATTCCTAGAAATAAGAATCACAGAGCAAAAATTCAGGTTTGGTATTCTTGAGGAATGTTACTAAGGAATCATTTTTTTCTTCGAACCACGTATTTTTGTTTTTATAAAGTAGTGTATAACTGCAGTATATACAAAAAAACTCCCTTTTCAAGGGAGTTTCAGAAGAGTTTTATTTCAAAAATGTTAATCTTTTTTGACTACTCTAATTTGTAGTGTACTCTCATTAATTTCTTCTTTGTATAATTTGTTTCACTAAATTACGATGTTCCTGTGTAATAATTTTGGTTTTTTTGAACATAAAGTCTATATCATTTTTCTCAATGGTTTTATCTCTTAGGGCGATATTAAGCGCACTTTCAAGATGGTTTCACCTAAGCTCCTTAGCTCTTTCTAGCATAAATAAGATATCTGAGAAAGAGGTACCTTCATCTCTCTCAGCTATCGTGAGTGCTTGTCAGAGATGAACACGGTTTATAAACTCAGCTCTTTCAAGTAAGGGTTTGATATCAGAGAAGTTATATATTCCTTCTTTAATAGCATTTGTAAGAAGTATTCACAGGTCACCAGTTGATATAAGACTATTGTTATCTTTTGAGAGAAGATCATAAGCTTCAGAATAACTGTTACAGAAACCGCAAATCTTTTTTGATGCCTTTTTTCCTTGAAAACTACTTTGTATATTTCGTATCTTAAGTTTACCTGAATCTATGCTTTTTATAAAGCTGGCAATATCTTTACAAGGGATTACAAAATGTTCTTCACTTTCTCTCCCCATGAATATTAGCAAAGCAGCCACTTTATCTCTTAATCTATCACCTAAACTATCATTATTAAGATTAACTTCTAGGATTTCTCTTGCTTGTTGTAATCTTTCAATGTCATTTGTTCTATTTATAAGTCAATAACTTTCTCGTTGCTGCATAATTTAATTTAATAGGTATCAATTACCTATGTATACCAGAATTATAAAATATTGCAAACTTATATATATGTGTTTTAATGAATAGTTGAAACTAAATCCATACTTGTTGATGTACCATTAATTCCTGTTCTCTCAAATATCCTTTGATGAGCAGTAGAATAACTAACTTCTGTTCAATTTCTGTCTGTAAAATAGATTGAGTGGCCTCAACGTTCTTTTGAGACTCTCAGATCATTTATATCTGGACTTGTAAGTTCTGATTCGAGGTCGAAAAAGTCAGTAGTCCAGTTTCTGTGTGTAATAATAACTACAGAATTTTCTCAATCATATATTTCATACTGAGTCTCAGCATCGATTTTTAATACTTCGGTTCCATTAATGAGATTATATATTTGGACTACTTTCTTTTTCCCACTCATATCTTTTTCATCGTACTGGACTGTGCGTTCTACTACATATGTCTGATCTCCAGCTGTGAGGAATCGTAAAATTTGTCAGCTTGTTTCAAAAAATACTTCACCGTCGTCACTACTAGTGATTTGTGTTATAGGAATTTCCCTCTTTACAAAGACAGCCTCTGATCACGCTTGAATTTGATCTCTTTTGTCTTTTTTTACTTGTGTGAACGTAGTCTCCATTGCAAGCTGAACTATTATTACTTCATCTCTATCGGGATGTAGGTGTCCAATATGTATAAAGGTACTTGTTTTTTCATCAGTGAGTCTTTCCTTCTTGATAATATCTCATGTTTCTAATACGGTGAGTATTTCGTGAGTGTCAGTTAAACTAATGACTCCGTTTACTCTCAAACTTGATAAACCTTTTAAATATTCTCATTCGATTTCAGAGAGTTTTCCATTTTCTACATCATAACTGATAATACATCCCTCAACGCAAAACAAGAAGAACATAACACTTGTACCTGTATGATTACTTAGGTAATGCTCATAACTATATATCTTTCATTCATACTGCAGATAGAGCTGCTCTCAATTATTAGAGGCAATAAGAGTTCAGAGTGTATCAGGAACTTTAAGGAATTTATAATGTTCTTTAAATCAACCAGGAGCTGACAAATGCTCATATATTGAGTATTCCTGTATAAATACATTTACTTTAGCCTGAACAAGTTCTCATAATGCTTTGATCTCACTTGCATCAATTTCATGTGATTCTCATATGTCCGTATTTGCCTCGTAAAAGTCCGGAAAGAGCATTTGAAATTTATCTCATCAAAAATGCTCTTTTAAGGCAAGGTACTCTTTCATTTCTATAACTTCTCAGGAAATGGCTCAAATCATTCATATAATTGCATTTACTATTTGGGCTCTCTCTCATACCATAAATAATGCTAATCTTCATTGACATAGTTTGTCATCCAATAGGCAAACAGCTTTTTTTGATGCTTCAGACTCGTCGTGATATGTTCTAGTTGTTATAAGTCCAGTCATGTTTAATTACTTTTTATCCCTTTAGGAACTGCACATATTTTTGAATAAAAACTTTCTTTTTGCCCTCCTGATTTTGTATAGTGGAGCACTAGATTTCACCAACTATCAATGTGAGTATCATCCACGCCCTTTATATCTTCAACAATTATAGAAGATCTAAGGCAAGAAATTCTGAGTCACTTAAATTCTCCATTCACATCAAATATTTTGACTAATAAAACTATATCATCAGGAGTAGTATATGTTTGAACTACCTCTGTCCGTTCTGGTAGTAGGTGTAGTTTTGGATCACCAAAATTTTCTTCATTGACGACATAATAAGCAATCCCTATTCTTTCTGTACTTTTGTCGTAGCGTCTTATAGCTAATACGGTTCATACATCTCATCAACTAAAGCTATTAATTAATTCTCACTCTATTTCTAGTATTCATTCATCTCTGCTTTGTGAGTGCAGATGGACATATTTTCTTGAAACT
>CALLPL010000028.1 GCA_938015455.1 uncultured Candidatus Altimarinota bacterium | reverse complement strand
TCTTCATCCATATCATCTTCATCCATATCATCTTCATCCATATCATCTTCATCCATATCATCTTCCTCCATATCATCTTCATCCATATCATCTTCATCCATATCATCTTCATAGCCATCATGCTTTTCACTTGAGATTATATTTCACTCTCCATCATGACAATGGTAAGTATGTTCTTTATTATCATTGTGACATCATTCTCCGTTGAGTCTTCAACCATGAGCACTTACTGTTCAAAATAACGCGAGAAATAGTACAAAGCTTAATAATTTTTTCATAATACAAAAATTAGAAAATAGAGTAAGAAAACATGTTACACATCCACTATACTATTCAATAAGTAATAATACGGTAAGAAAATAACTTGACGAGAGGAAAGAGAATTTCCTAGATTAATCACTGAGGTCTATCTAATTCATTGTTTGAGATAGCAAGAGCCTCTGCTTCAGGTGATATTTTCACGATATCTTTATCTATAATCTGAAAGCGTTTTTGAGCAGTATTATAGTGATTAACGCTTGTTCCTAGAGAAGCTCCAAGCTTTGCGAAGACTTCTTCATAACTTCATAGATCCTTTTGGAGTTTGAGGACATATTTTTGTATCTCCTTTGCCTGTTCTTCGATCTGAAGAGACTTCATTCATTGTAGAACTGTTTGCAGGTAAGCATAAAATCAACTCGGAGAACAAATAATCACCTTTTTAGAGAAGCCGTACTCTATAAGTTTACTTGGGGAGATATCTCAGAGCTTGTTGATAAACATATCATAATACATTCCTTCTGCTGGGATCAGCATAAAGGCAAAGTCTGTAGTTTCTTCAGATGGGAGGATATATTTTGAGACTTCGTCTATTCGATTTTTAATGTCTTTTTTAAGCTCTCCAGAGTATTTCTTTATAGAGTATTCGTCTTCACTAGCTATAAGTCTTTCGTAGTTTTCATGAGGAAACTTTGCATCGATAGGGATGACCTTGCCTCCGAGAAAGAGAGCAGCATCTACGATACCAGTCGAGAGAGTAAATTGGAGTTTATACTGCTCAGGAGAGAATACATTCTCGAGTAATTCTTTCAGAAAGTACTCCCCAAGATTTCCTCGCTGCTTTGGATTCTTAAGGACATTTTCGAGACCTCTAAGCTGCGTTCCTATATCCTGAATATGCTTACTTGTTTCTCAGAGTTCAGTAAGCTTTTTGGTAATCTCTTCGATACGTTTATTTGAATCTTCTGAAATCTTTGAACTCGTAGCAAAAGTACGACTCATATTATCGCTCAGAGATTTATTACTCTCAGACAGTTTGTAATCGAGCGTTTTCGTAAGATGAAAGAGCTGCTCTTGAATGAGCTTTGATTCTCCAGAGTTTTTAGACTTAGAGAGCCTGACGAGAACCAAAATCATTGCGATAAGAACTCAGCAGAGGAGAATTGCAGAAATAGATACAAGAATAATAAAGAGATCAGCTCTATCCATAATATTTTTCAAAAGGTATATAAAGAGAGTATATATATATAATAGAAAAGTGCTATATTTTTGTTTCTCTTTGAAAAGTATGGTATTTTTAAAGGAGATTAGTAATAAATACTACTATTTATGTGACTTTGAAGTATATGACAACGAAACTCTTTTCAAGAAGGAGATAGGCCTTCTCCTCAAGAAGCAAAATTGCTTATAGCTCCAGAGGCTGTGAGTGCCTTAAATGACTTGAGGAATGAAAATACTGAGAATCAAGAAAATGAAAGAATAAGAACTAAGATAGCAGAAGACTACCAAGTCATGCTTGATCTAGATAAGGCTCCAGTTTTAATTGATGGAGAAAAATATTTTAGAGCTAGTGATGTTAATGGATACTTCTACATACATGAAGAGGGGACTATTTTTCCAATAGATACTACTAATAGTAAAACACTTATTACTCCTGATGGAGCAATTTACCTTACCAGGAAACTTTGAAGGTGAGAGGTGGTTCTAGCACAATGAGATGATGTTTTTTGAGATGGATTTTCGGAAATTGGAAGGGATATTGAAACTATTAATGGAGAGCCAGTTATTAAAGTAAGGAAGCAATGAGAGGATAAATATAGTTATCCTCTCCTTTCAGAAATGCATAACTGGAGGCTAGGTATTAGGCAAAGAAAGGATCATATATCTTCTAGAAAGCCATCTCAATTTGGAGAGAATCTATGAAGGCTCTCAGAAAGAGAGTATTTAACTATACATGGTGTAACTCCTGATGGAATTTCAAGAGAATCAATATGAAAACTCAGCCAGCTTAAAATTGCTAAAAAGTTGTTTAGTAACCTCAGTGAAAATTTTAAAAATACTTCACATAGCTTTTTATGAGTCACATTAGAGTGAGAAGTATTTGAAATCTCAAAAGACCATAACTATGAAGACGTTTACACTTCCGCATTATCAGGATTAGATAAAGACGAATACGTAGTATACTCATTATATGGTGTAAATACTAGAATAATCCGAAAACCTTGAGAGAATATTTTTATTCGAAGTAGTGAACAGCCTGAGTATAAATTTTGAATAGATCTATTGAAAGAGGCTAGAACTGTATGACTTATTTGAAACGTGGCACCTCAAGAGGGTACTGGTAGTACAACTACAAGAGTAGCAAGTACTCCAGTGTGAGATAGTTTTACAACACCACTCCCGAGAATAAAAGATACGACTAAAGTTGCTGTCATAACGAATAATCCCCCTATAGTAGAAGACTCTACTGTGACAGAGGGGCTTATCTCTCCACTTCCGATAAGAAAGGTTGAGGCTCCTATAATAGTTGAACCTACAAAAGCAAGTGAGCAACAAGTTATTCCAAACGAAGTACAAGAGAGTCAAGAAAGCAGTGCTATTAGTAACAGTCTTAGGATACTCTGAGAGCTCCCTAAAAAAGTTGTTTTAGAAGTTAAAAAAGTGAGAAATAGAACACAAGAAGATATAAAGTACACGAAAGCTCTCCAAGAAATACTTCAAGTACTATTTCCAAATGAGTCAATATTAGCAGATGGTATTTACTGACCAATAACAAAAACATTTGTACTAAGGTTTCAGCAAAGTCTATGAGGTAAGATCGGAATCGATGGAAAAGTGGGTCCTATGACAAAGAGGGAATTACTTAAAAGTTTTTCATAATAATATGATACTTCTATGTCGTTTAGAGCAGGTATTCATCTGCTTTTTATTTTCTTTAAAATAAAACAGCAAATATTTTACAAAGAAATTTTTTTATGATACGCTGTTACAGTAATGAATAAATATATCTTATTTTCTAACATATTTATTATGAACATAGAAGGACCAACTGCTCCAGCAGAAAGTGTTGATACACCACTTCCAACAGAAAAACCAGGAGAAGCAATTAAACGTGCACTGAAAAACGCTCCAGATGTTGAAGGCATAGTGGAGGTTATAGAAGGAATAGAAGATGGTACTCATGAATGAATGGATAGAGTCTCTCAGGAAGTAAGAGATACTGCTTTAGAACAAATTATAACCCAGATTCTTAACGGTTCAGATGGTGATGCAATTAGTGAATATGTTCATGGAGAAAAAGCAGGAGAATTTCAATTTACATCAAAAGAAACGAAACTCAGAGGATTATGAGCTCGAAAAGCAGTAGATAGTGTTAGATTTAAATGACCTAATGGGTATACCTCAAGTATCACTACTCTATTAAGCCAACCTCAAATATCTACAATCACTGACAGACTAAATATATCTTTTGCAGATATTCAAGCTGGTGTAGAGGCCCGACTGGAAGGTCATGAAGAAGCAAAGCAAATTACTATTGCAGAGGCAGAAGCAACAGTAGCAGAAGCAGCAAGGGTAGATGCAAAAGAAGCAGCGGAGGTAAAAGAAATAGCTCTTAAAAGTTTTGTTGATGATCATTTTAATAAATTCCCAGATAGAAAAACTAATTCAGAATGAAGCTATACACCTCAATTTTTAAAACAAAGAATAGACTATAATGACGGGACAACATTCTTTGATACAGTAGGAGTATCTCAAGCAGAAATTAGGAGATTGTGAGAATCAGGAGTTAGTTATGATGAAATTGTTCTAGCCTTAGATAGTTGAATAGATAGATCTACAGCAGTTGAAGAAGAGCAAACTTCTCCTAATTTAGCTCCTGAATTGGCAACAGCATGAGTGATGTGAGGACTTACTGGAGCAGCAGTTGTAGAACAAGAACAATTTGCTGAAGCCGAGGCAGAAGAAAGTGATGCTACAAATGAAGTAGCTACAGAAACTAATCCATTACCAAGACCTAAACCAGATCTTTATAGAAAACCAGATACTGATTGAATAACTGAGTTTGCTGATGCAATGATGAACGGAACTCCTGCTGAAGATCGGGCTGCTCAAGCTGCAATTGCAGCTATGGGAACTGTTCCCGCAGTAACTGACGCAACAGAGGCTACAACAGTTGAAGCAGAAGGGTGAGAATTAGAGACGGTATCTCTTCAAGATACTTTAATTGCAAACATATTCGAAGAAAATCCGAAGATGAAAAGTAATACTAATGGTACATTTACAGCATCTGGAGGTGTTATAAATTATTTTGAAGATAAAACTGAGTATAGAAATAATGGAGTGCTAGTTATTTCTAGTGATAAAGCACAAAGTCTTTTAAAGCATCATTGAGTTACTGTAGAAGATTTAGTAGTAGATTTAAATGCTGGAATTAATAAGCCAGAGAGTGGAAGTGATGGGAGTAGCCTATCAATGGCTTCCCTTATCTCATCACCCGCAGCTGCAGAAACGTCTACACCAGAAGAAACTGAAGTTGTAGCTGAATCTTCAGTTAATCATAAAGTAGATTTCTCTGGAGCTCCTGATTGGGTTCAGGAACAAATGGCTAGAATCGATGTAGTTGACGTAAATAACCCAACGAAAGCAGAAACAATTTGATTACTTACTCAGTTCAAAGATGTTGCATTCTCAACAAAAGATGGGTGATATCCTCATGACTCAGCACATGCAATTTATGCAATAGCTGATGCAATCGTTCTATTAAATCCTGATAGTCCATTAGTAAAAAATGACGCATGGTACTGATCTAACATTAAGGCTGCTTTGAAAGATACTCAAGCAGAACTATGAGTTACAGCTGACGGTGTCCCAGGACCTAATACTATTAAAGCTATGATTGCTAAACTTGGTGGAGCCTCGGCAACAGTTGAAGCAGCTCCTGCTCCTATAGAAACAGTCGCTACAGTTACTCAAGTACCTACACCAATTGCTCCAGAAGTAACACCAATGCCAACACCAATAGAAACAAAAACTGAGTATGGTAGGGATTCATTAAAGGCAGCAGCACCAGCAACATCAGAATATATACCTCCAGTATATGATACATACGTAGAAGTACCTAAATGAGAAACATCAGGATGAACTGCACAAGCTGTAGATGCTCCAACTGCTACAGTAACAGATGATTATGCAAATATTATTTCAGAAGGCTCAAGTGAGGCTTCTGAAATAGCACTCCCTAAATGACTTGATATAGTACAAAACGCTTTAGATAACAAAATTGATACTCCAGAAATTCGTTGGGAAGCACAATTATTAGAGTGAGTCAGAGATCCACGTGTCAATAAAACACTATGGGAGTTTTATGATAAAATTGGAGAAGATTTTGTTGCAGGTCAACAGGCAGAGTTACTCTTTGGTTATATGAATAACACTACTCCAAAGGATTGGGAAAAAGTTGCTTTAACAAGAAAAGACTTAGATGACGCAAAAGCGTTTTTAGATAAACAAGGATAGTAGAATCTCTTTAGAATAATTTATTTAAATATAGAGAGTTATAATGTATATTGTAAAACAAATCATATCACAGTTAAAGTTATCTTTTTATTCATCTTTTGAATGAACAGAGGGCTTATGAGCTTGAGTTCCAGAAGTGCAGAATACCACTCTTCATACAAATGAAGAGTGGTTTAAGCTCTTGTCACCAGAACAACAAGCAGAGATTAATGGGCTTGTTGAAATGAGGAAGGCCTTGAAGGAAGAAATTCGTTTTGATAGCCTAGATAAGACAGTTCAATTTCCTGAAGGATATGAGAACCTGGATTATGAAGAAAAGGTTGATATGCTTATGCGTGAAATAGATATGTACAAGAGAGAAAAAGCTAAGAAAGAACTCGAAACAGAGCTTTTAGAAGATGGAGCTACAAAAGATGGGAGACACGAATTTGTAGAGAATATGTTTCAAACAACTGACCCAAAACTTCGCGAAGGACTCATATGAAAGAAACTAGAAAGTTTGACAGCAGGTGATATCTATTCTATGAAAGCAGCAGGTGCTGATCTTGCTGAACTATTTCTGATTACAAGTTCTTGAGAAATGGTTTCAAAGGATGGAATGAATACCTGAGATCAATTTAAAGTAAATTTTGGAAAATGTAAGAGTGCAGACGCTATAATTTGAATAGGAGATATTATAGATATAGAAAATGTTTCTCAAATATCAGTAAATGGTGTAGTAGGGAATAGATCAGATTCTCCGAGGCCAGGATATTATACAACAAGTGGGAAATACCTTGCAGTTCATGATGGGTATAAAGTTCAAATCCTCGAAAAACAACCTATATGAGAAGAAGATAAAAATAATCTTTTTATGGCACAAAAACAGAGATTTCAAAATATTCGTTGAGAGGATATTCGGAATGTTGTGTATAGTCTAGAAGATGCTGGTCAGGTACTCCCTTTCACAAAAGATCATGATATAAAATTGATCGTATGAGTTTTTACTGATGCTTGAATAGAAGGGGTTTCTTTTGATAAAGAATCTCAAATTTTGAACCTCCCAGATGGAATTGATTTTTCTGATACAAAGGAGATTTTAAGTGGCTATAGAGGAGTAAGAAAATCTATAGTAGAGTATGTATTAGAAAATAAAGCTACAGCAAATTCTCAGTGAGAGTCACTTGTGCTAGATATTCCAGAATATTCTTCTGTTTTAGTGGGAAAAGCTGTTGAGAGTATGCTTTGAGCTAATTCTCAAAGATCAGTAGTGTTTGATACTGAAACAATGACTCTTTCAACAACAAACAATAAACCTATACAAGACATTCTATGATGAAGTTATGAATATCTTGGATCAGGATCAAAACATCTTGCATTTCTTCCAGAACTTCAAAGAGCAAGTAGTGAAAATAATGTTCCACTTGGATCTTTGATTACACTTATATATAAAGAAAATGGTGGATGGAATCCGCGTATTTCTGCTCCTGGAAGTAGCGCATACGGACTTGGTCAAATGATAGACGGAACATGGGAGACGTATGGAAAATGATTGAATAGAGATGATGCTGGAGACCAGCTTATAGCTACAACGAGATATATGAAGGCAATAAAAAATAGAAAGAATTGTCCTTGGGAACACGTACTAGCGTATTATAATACAGGAGAAGGAATTCGAAATGTTTCTCAAGCCAAAGTTGAAGAATATGCGAGTCTTAATTCTGTAATCTCAAAACGCATTCCATGAGGAGTTCCTCTTAATAAAAACTCTTATTTTATAGCAGCAGTAAGTTACTATAACAGTATTAGTTATGAAAATGCAAAAAGAACGGTGCTTTAGCCCTTTCTTACATACTCAAGTTCTAAACTGTCTTCTATAAACCTGAATACATCAGAAGCAGGAATATTAGGATCAAGATCATATCACCCAAGGACTTCGACGGTATTTTTTTCTAAATAATACGCGAAGTCTTTTTCTATTTCTGTCATAGTGTAACTCTCTCCAGCTCCAGCAAGATTCGCTGATGTGAGCCAGATTGGTCATAGTCTATCTACAAGGTCTTCGTCAATCGTTTGACTCGCAACTCTAAATGCCACCTGGTCGTAAATATCTTTATTAATAAAATGCTCTTCACTTCCATCTCCATACTTGAGAAAGAGTTCTACAGAGTCAGAATTTGTAAGTATAGTAAATGGATTTTCATAGCGCTCTAAAAAATCTACTTGCTGCTCTGTAAGATCCGTATGTTCTCTGAGCCACCGGAAATCCTTTACCATGATAGCAAGAGGCTTTCAAAGATCTCGTTTTTTTATTTTATAAATCTTCTCGTAACTCTTTTTGTCATCGAGTCAGCACGCAATACCGTAGCAAGTATCAGTTGGGAGTATATAGATCATATTTTTTCTAAGTTATACTAATGGAGCTTTCAAAGGAATTCAAACTTTTCTAGGATATTTTTTATTCGTTCGTTCTATCTTTTCTATAAATATAATACTTCTCTCCTGATCAGCGAGGGTGTAATTTTTTACTTTCATGATTTTTGCCCCAAGTCTTTTCAGAGCCTTTTTAATAGAAATTAATTCTTCTTTATCCGTGAGCTTATACGCAGCCAGGACTCATCATACTTTGAGAAGAGGAATGGTATATTCTAAAAGCACTGGGAAATAGGCTGTTGCGCGAGATACAACGAGGTCGAATCTTTCACGATAAGCTATTTCTTGTCCAATTTCTTCGGCTCTTCCATTTACGGTTGTTACATTTCTTAATTCAAGAGTTTCTGCAAATTCTTCTACACACTTGAGTTTCTTTGCTACTGAATCTATAAGTGCGAATTTTACCTCTGGATTTACGATTGCAAGAGGAATTCCTGGGAATCAGCCCCCAGTTCACATATCAGCAACATTTCCCTCTACGTCATACAAGGCAGCAAGCATCAGTGAATCTATAAAGTGTTTTTCTATAATTCCTTCTGTATCACGAATACCAGAGAGATTTATTTGAGAATTCTTCTCCATAAAAATACTTAAAAATTTCTGGAATTTTTTAAGTTCTTCGCTCGAGAGCTCGAGGTCGTATTTTTTAAATAACTCTTGCACTGTTTTGTGGGATTAATAAAAAACTCTCTCTTGAATTCTCTCCCTTTTCAAGGGAAAGAAGCTACATGATATTTGAGCCCCTTGCTCTTATCAAGAGTAAGGATTTAGGAAAGAGTTATGTAGGGGGATAGTATAAAAAAAGACTAAAATTGCAAGCTTTGCAAATATAGATGTTTGGATATAATACCATTATGCTCAATACTCAACTTACTAAATCGATCCTTCGGACAACAGATAATTATATCAAGGCTCTTGAAAAAGCTGGAATAAAAACGGTTAAGGATATGTTGCTTTTTTTTCCACGTGAACATGAAGACCGTAGCGAGGTACTTGATAGTTTTTCGCTGGTAAATCTCAAAGAAAAGAATACGATTTTGGTAACACTTGTTTCAATAGAGACTACAAGGACAGCAGGAAATAAGCTCCTCACAAAAGCTATTCTTGAGGATAAAAGTGGATTCCTCGCAGAAGCTGTATGGTTTAATAGAAAATATCTCGCAAGCCAACTCACGAACTATAAGGGAAAGAAAATTCTACTAACGTGAAAAGTAAAATATGCATATGGAAAAGTAAGTTTTTCTTCTCCAGAAGCGCAGACCGATCTTTCAAAGGTCTCAGGAGGAATAGTTCCTATATATTCAGATGCTCAGTATATTCCAGGAAGATGGGTTGAGTCGAAAATGTGAAATCTTGAGAAGTATATAAGTTCTATAGAGGAGAATCTTCCAAAAGATATTATTAAAAAATATGATTTTATCTCACGTAAGGAGGCATTTTATAAAATACATTTCCCAAAGAATTCTCATGACGTTGACCTCGCAAAGCAGAGACTTGCGTATGAAGAACTATATGAAATCAACTATCATACCATCTCTCAGAAGCATAAACGTTTTGATGAATCAGAGGGAAGGTCGCTTGCCCTGCAGCTCGACGCTGAGCTGGTAAAAGAAATCATGACGTATATTCCTTTTGAGCTCACAGGTGGTCAAAAAGTAGCTCTTTTTCAGATACTCAAAGATATGGAAAAGACTCATGCAATGCAGCGTCTACTAGAGTGAGATGTGGGAACGGGGAAGACGATAGTAGCGCTTATTGCGATCATTCATGCTATCAAGCAAAGTGAGAAATCACAACCCCCTATCTTGAATTCTTTCCCCCCAGGGGAGAAAGAGGCAACATCTTTTTGAGAAGATACTCAGAAATACATTACTGACTTAGCCAGAGACTTTCGAAAGAATCCTACATGACATGAAGAATTCATGTGGAATATACTCAGAAGAAAGAATCTATGATATAAGTTCCGAAGACAACACCCATTTGGAAGATATATTGCGGATTTTTACAGTGATGAATTAAAACTTGTTGTAGAACTCGATGGAGAAGTTCATAAAGATACGAAAGAATATGATAAGATACGAGATGAAATAATTTCTCAATACGGGGTGAGAATATTAAGAGTTAAGAATGAAGAGATAGATCAGAATATAGAAAAAGTAATACAGAAGATTCTTTCTCCCCTTGGGGGAAAGTCCCCGAAGGGGGATAGGGGGATTGTGTGAGGGAGAACTGTATGAAATAATAAAATACAGGTTGCAATTATGGCTCCAACAGAAATACTCGCTCGTCAACACTTTGCAAGTACTCAGAATATGCTGATTGAATGTGGCCTCACTTCTCATTTACTCGTCTGATCTACGACTGCTTCTCAGAAGAAAACAATTAAAACGGAGCTCAAAGCTTGACATGTAGATGTTATTATTGGAACACACGCTCTTGTGCAAGAGGATGTTTATTTCTCTCATCTTGGCTTTGTCGTTATAGATGAGCAGCATAGGTTTGGAGTAAAGCAGAGGGAAGTGCTTGAAAAGTGATGGGGGAATAAAAGTGAAAGAGTTCCTCATAACCTCAATATGACAGCGACTCCTATCCCGCGGACTCTAGCGCTTACACTATATGGAGATCAAGATCTTTCAATAATTTCTGAATATCCAAAAGGGAGAAAAGAAATTCACACCAAGGTTGCAAAAAATGATGCTCATAGAAGAGAGATAGAACTCTTTGTTCGAAGTGAACTGGAAAAGGGGAGGCAAGTATTCTGGATATCTCCACTGGTTGAGCAATCAGAAAAGATAGATCTTGCGAACGCAGTATCAACCTATGAACTTCTTGTTGAGATTTTTGGGCCATTTCAAGTAGGGTTATTGCATGGGAAGATGAAGGCCAAAGAAAAAGAACAGATTATGAAAGACTTTTCAGAAAATAAGATTCAGGTTCTTTCATCAACCTCTGTCGTTGAGGTTTGAGTAGATGTCCCGAACGCGACAATTATGTGTATCGAGGGAGCAGAACGCTTTGGACTCTCACAGCTCCATCAATTCAGGGGCCGAGTTGGTCGAGGAAAGCATCAGTCTTATTGTTATCTCTTTCCAACTACTGGACAACCAACAGACAGACTCAAAGCTATGGAACAAACAAATAATTGATTTGAACTCTCCGAAATAGATCTAGAAATCCGTGGTCCAGGGGAGGTCTACGGAGTTCGCCAATCCGGTCTTCCAGATCTCAAGATAGCCGACATCACTGATCTTCAACTTGTCAGTCAGATCAGAGATGATATTGAAGAGCTGTTTGAAAAAGTGTCTAAATAATCTCAGGTATGTTTTTCATTCATAAAATAGAAACCTTTGTTCCAGAATAGAGTTGTATTTGTTGCGCTTCTTGAAAAGAGAAAAATCTTAATTCTTCACACTCATCACTAGGAGTTATCTTTAGATCTTTCACGGCTGTTTTATAAAACACAAGTCAGAGAGGGACTTCTCAAGTTGAACTTTCTGCAAGACAAAAATATGAAGGGAGAGTCTCTATAGATTCAATCTCTAATCAAGTTTCTTCCATTATTTCTCTTTTGAGTGCTTCATGTACTTCTTCCCCATGATCGATACCTCAACCTGGGAAGTCCCAATTTCCGTTTGATTCTCGAGAAAGAGCAAATCGTCCTTCTTGATTAATGATGAGGGCTTTAGCGGATATTCTATAATGACAATCTGTAACTCATTCATAAAGGGTTTTCATAGAGAATCCTTAGAGTATAAAAATAAAATTATAAGAATAAGCTTCTTTACTTCAAATGCTTTTTTTCTATACTTTGGTATATAAATAGCTTTTATCAAATCTTATTGTGACTCTATTAGAAATATTTTTCATTGTATCTGGTATTATCATACTCCTTCTTGGTATAGATATCGCAAAGAAGGAGAAGTTTAATGCACTTCATTTTTTTGTATTTTTACTCATTGGCTTTGGTCTCCTTGTCTTCTCCTTGTTCCCTTGGGTACTCACAGCTGTCGGAAATGCGTTTGGTCTTCAGAGAGGAGCAGATCTGCTAGTATATGTCTCTATAATATTTTTAGTATATTTTGTATTACTCCTACTAAGAAAAATAGAACAGAATAGATCGGATATTACCAAGCTTGTGAGAGAGATGGCTATTCAAAATAGCTCAAAGAAAGAACTATGAAATAAAGAAGTCTTTGTAATACCAAGTTATAACGAATGATGAGTAATATGATGAGTACTTGAAGAAGTTATAATAGCCTGAATTAAAGATATTATTGTTATAAATGATGGATCTACTGATAATTCAAGAACTATTTTAGAATCATTTTGAGATAAAATCTTTGTGCTGGATCATTATAAAAATAGAGGACAAGGTGCTGCACTTGAGACGGGTTTTGAATATGTGAGACGATACGGATGAGATCTATGACATGTTGTTACTTTCGATAGTGACGGACAACATAATATTCGAGATCTTGAGACTTTCCGAAAATATGCGAATAATGAAGTAGATATTCTTCTTGGATCAAGATTTCTTAAAGCAAGTTCTACAAATATTGCTCTTTGAAGAAAGATTATGCTTAAGTGCGCAATTATATTTACGTTTTTTTTGAGTCATATTAGACTTTCAGATACTCATAACGGTTTCCGATATATTCGTAAGAATACATTAAAAGATATCTCTATTACAATAGATGGGATGTGACATGCAAGTGAAATTATTGATATTATTTCTTCAAAAAGACTAAGGTACAAAGAAGTTCCAATAGTCATAAAATATACAGAATATTCTATGCAAAAATGACAAAAATCATGAAACTTCATAAGAGTGTTCTTTAATGTTATGTGGAATAAATTCTTTCGTTAAGCAGTATGTTCTTGAATCTAAGTAATAACTGTATATACTCAGTATATGATTGATATCAAACTTCTATTTGTGAGAGCTTTCTCGCTATTAGTTCTATTTTTTATTTCTTGTGTTTCGGTGCAATGATTCTTTCAGATTGTTGAAGTTTTACCCAATACATGAGATGATAAAAATTTAGAATATATCACGCTGCAAAATATTTCACTAGAACCTCGAAGTCTCTCATGATATGTGCTCTCCGATCTAAAGAAAGATTTTCATATCGAAGAAGAAATATTCCTTGAACCATGAGAACAAAAAGAATTTCTACGCCCTGAGACAAAGCTGATTTTAAATAATAGTAATGAAGAGATTAGGCTTACTTCTCCTGAATGAGTGATACTTGATCAAATAGAATATAAAAAATCTATCAAATGAGAAGTACTGAACTTTAGGGGTATAGAAGAAGTATTACATGAAGAAATTATTTCTGACGAAATAGGGCTAGAATATATAAGTGATGAAGTAACTATCACCGAGATAACCGAGAATACCCCTACAGTCTCAGAGCTTGAGATTCCAGAAGTGGTATTCTCTTTTCAAAGACCTAGTTATATTGAGTATTCAGAAAAAGAAAAAAAATATATTTGCGATAGCCATCATGATGAATGTAAGGTGAATCTTGACTTAAGAAATAGTTTCTCAGAGGATACTCCAGAAAGAGACTATATATGTAGTATTGATTTTTGATTTTGAACGCTAACATGACAAGAACAAAGATGCAACCCAAATACCATTATATTTCCTAAAGGGATACATAACATAATATTTAGAATTACTCATGAGGACTATCCAGAAATATATAAAGAAAAGAATATAATTATTTCAAATATCGATCTAGAACAAGAAGGCCCTGGCAGAGATAACCAGCTGAAAGATCTAGAAGAGAGTGATGAAAAGTTGATAATTGAGGAAGAAAAAAGTGTGAATATTCTAGAAATTCTAGAACCTGTATTAGGACTACAAAGACCAAGTTACATAGAGTACTCAAAAAAAGAAAAGAAGTATATTTGTGATAGCGAGCATGATGAGTGTAAGGTAAACTTTGATTTCCGTGAGAGTTTTAGTGAAGACTTTCCTGAAAGAGACTATAGATGTTTGATAGATTTTTGATTTGGAAAAACATGACAAGAAAATCGCTGTAACCCAAATACTCTAAGTTTTCCAAAAGGAGAGCATGAGGTGATATTTACTATATTTTATAAAGATAATGAAACAGTATCTGTAACGGAGAGTATTATAGTATCTAACTTACTTCAAGAAGAGATAGAGAATAATCAGCAGCTAGAGGACTTAGTAGTATATGGGTACATTGGGGGAGACACAAAAGTTGATCTAAGTATAGAAGAGGTCTTAGACGTTCCAGAAGTTATATTTTCTCTGCAAAGACCTAGTTATATAGAATATTCAGAAAAAGAAAAGAAATATATATGTGATAGCGAGAATGATGAGTGTAAGGTAAATTTCGATCTCCGAGGTAGTTTCTCAGATGACTTTCTTGAAAGAGATTATAGATGCGAAATTGATTTTGGAGAATGAATCATTACTTGAGAAGAGAATAAGTGTAATCCTAATACAGTTGTATTCCCAGAGTGAGAGCATAATGTTATATTTCGAATATATCATGAGGATTCTAATCAAATGTTTTCACAGAAAAATATTCATATTTTTCATAGTTTAGAAGAAACGATATGAGTTAGCAGCTGAACTTCTTCTAATTCAAGCTTTGTGTTTTCATCAGAGCTTCCTGAATCAGAGATTCATATAATTGCGCCAAAAATATTAGTTCAAAGTGGACTGGAGTGAGATGGAAGGTATTTTTATTGTAAAAAAGAAGAATGTAAGATAAATTTGAATTACGAAAAGAATCATAAAGATGAGAAATGTTTATGGAGCTTTTGATCTGGTATTACATGAAGTAAAACAACTCATAAGAGATGTAATCCAGGCTACGTTAGTTTTGAAACATGAGTCCACGAGCTTTCTCTCAGAGTTTATGAAAAGGGGAATGAAAGCAATAAAAAAGAATACGTATTCTATGTCTATAATAACTGAGTAACTTTGCAAAATAAAGAAATCTATGTCGAAAATAAACCATCTCAAGAGGATAATAATTGAGATACTATTACGTGAAGAATAGGTGAAGATAGGAGTGTTTGAGATGAGATGACTAGTGAAATACTGCTTCAATGAAAGATTGGAAAAGAGAAGACTGTAGTAGCAAACAATCTCTTAGAATGTTATTGAGTTGAAAAGTGTTATGTAAATTTTAGCTCAGAGATAACATGAAATAAAAAAGGATTAGAATACCTCTGGTTACTCAACGGAAAAGATTTTTCCAAGAAAGAAAATCCAAAGTGAATATGGCTAGATGAGTGAGATCATGATATTATTCTCCAAGTTTGGAGAAATGACGATATAATATCTATTACTAAATATTATGTAGTAGTTAGTAATAATAAAAACAACTTAGTTACAAGTAATATATGAAGCGAAGAATGAATAGAAGACTCTAAAGTATGAGAGAAAAAGCTCTCTCAATCTGCTCTTAAGAAGATATTTACTCAGAACTTCTTTGTTCTCAAGTATGATGGACTCAGAATCTCTGGAAAGGCCCCAGCATGATCCCGTGTTGAGATATATCTAGACGGGAAAAAGTTACTTGAAGCTGTAGTAGATGAAAAGTGAAAATACAAGCTTGTAACGAAGACTCTCAAACCAGGGAGCTATATATTTGATACCAAGATTATATACCAGAATGGAGAAGAACTATTCATTGATACATCTTGAGAATTTGAACTGCTTGAAGAAAAAACAGCGCATTGGATCTCAGAGGAAGAAGCAAAGAAGAAAGAGAAGAAACAAGCGTTAAAGAAAATATTTACTCAAAACTTCCTCGTACTCAAATATGATGGACTCAGAATCTCTGGAAAAGCTCCAGTGTGATCAAGAGTCGAGATATATTATAAGTGACAAAAAATTCTAGAGTGAACTGGGAATGAAAAATGAAAATATAGAATCGTGACGAAGAATCTCAGTGCTTGAAAATACAGTTTTGATACAAAGATTATCTTCCCAAATGGAGAGACTCTTTATATAACTGATTCATGAGAGTTTGAAATACTCAGCTCTAAGATCTGAAATTGGTTTGTAGAGAAAAAGAAGAGGTCTTCTTTTAAAAAGCAATCATCATCGAAATTCCCAAAACTTATTCTTGAAGCAGATGCTGGAAGTGGTGATATATCTGCATGAGCAGAAATACCACTTTTTAGAAAAATACTCATTATTACGAGTCTTTCTCTCCTCATGCTTCTGACGCTCGTATCTCTTATACTCAGAACACTTGCCCCAATGAAAATATTTATACTTGAATCTCAGAGACTGACCTTTTGAGTAAGAGAAAAGATTTGTCTTTTGGTGTAGAAGAGAATTTACTTTTTTCAAAAATTAGCTACACTCTAGGCCATATTTATTCTTAGAAACTTTTAAAAAGATGGAGATTCAGAAGATCCGTAATTTTTGTATCATCGCACATATTGATCATGGAAAATCTACTCTTGCCGATAGACTTCTCGAGATCACCGGAACGATAGAAAAACGTGATATGAAGCATGGGCAAATGCTTGATACAATGGAACTCGAGCAAGAGCGTGGTATCACGATCAAACTGCAACCAGTTCGAATGAATTGGAAAGATCATGAATTCAATATCATCGATACTCCAGGTCATGTAGACTTTCAATATGAGGTTTCCAGGAGCCTTGCGTCAGTTGAGTGATGTCTCCTCGTTGTAGATGCGAGTCAGTGAATCGAAGCGCAAACTCTCTCGAACGTCTATCTTGCAATAGAAAATGAGCTCGAAATAATTCCAGTCATTAACAAGATCGATCTTCCAGCAGCTGACGTTGAACGAGTATCAGAAGAAATCATAAATCTCCTTGGATGTAAAAAAGAAGATATTATCCCAGTATCTGCAAAGACCTGAGAGAATGTAGAGTGAATTCTTGATGCAGTATTAACACGAATTCCTCAACCTATCGTGTATGAAGGAAATTCTGATGTAGAAAAACAAGAACTCAAGGCTCTCGTATTTGACAGCCAATATGATAGTTATAGAGGAGTTGTGAGTTACATAAAAGTATTTTCAGGAGAGGTACGAAAATGAGATACACTTCATTTCCTTAATACCTGAAAAAAGATAGAAGCACTTGATATAGGATACTTTGCTCCAGAGTATACCAGCGCTTCAAAAATAGATAACGGTTCCGTTGGATATGTGGTAACCGGACTCAAATCAATTCGTGACGCAAAAGTTGGAGACACGCTCTGGAAACCAGAAGAGGTTTCTTGACCAAAGTTGAAACCAGAAGAAGCAAGCTCTATTGAATGATTTAAAACCGTGACTCCGTTCATTTATGCCTGAGTATTTCCAATGGCAACAGATGAATATCCAGCACTCGCTGACGCAATGGAACGGCTGATGCTCAATGATTCTGCTCTCACGAAAGAATCAGAAGCTTCAGCAGCACTTTGACAAGGATTTCGTTGTGGCTTCCTCGGACTTCTTCATCTTGATATCGTCAAAGAGCGACTCTTCAGAGAATTCAATATGGACGTTATTATGACATCACCTCAGGTTACTTATAAGGTTCGAATGTTTGGAGATAAGAGTTCAGAGTATTCCAGGCTCCTTCCTGAAATGATAGAACATGAGAATAAGACCAAGACGATCTTGCATATCTCAAACCCAGAAGATTTTCCAGCTCGTGAAGCTTGCGAGGGTATTCTTGAACCAATAGCTAAGATAGAGATGATTACTCCAGCGGATTATGTATGAGCGCTTATGCAGCTCTCACAGGAACGCAGATGAGTATTTAAGAACCAACAGTTTATAGACCAGTCACGCATCATGCTGACCTATGAACTTCCAATGAACGAACTCATAGGAGACTTTTATGATGAGATGAAATCTATCTCAAGCGGGTATGCGTCACTGCATTACGAATTCCTTGAATACAGGGAAGACGATATTGTAAAACTCGATATTCTCATTGCCGCAGAACGAGTTGCAGCACTTTCGATGATGTGCCACCGAGATCAAGCTCGCTATATCGGAGGAAAAATCGTCAAAAATCTCAAGGATGTAGTACCCAGAGCACAGTTTTCAATAGCCCTCCAAGCCTCAATCGGACAACAGGTCGTAGCTCGTGAGACACTTTCAGCATTTCGTAAGGACGTAACAGCAGGACTTTATGGATGAGATGTCTCTCGAAAGAACAAGCTCCTAGATAAGCAGAAGAAGTGAAAGAAAAAGATGAAACAATTTGGGAAAGTCAGTCTCCCAAGTGAGGCATTTGTGAATTTATTGAAGAAATAATAACCCTCTCAATCCCCCTTATCAGGGGCCACTTCTAACCCCCAACCCCCTTGTCAGGGGGCTTACTCTTAACTCCTTAACCTACCTGTCAAGGGAATGATTGAAAAGATGGAATGATTTTTGAGATATGATACGAGATTAAAAGAGCGAGCGAGAGATAATCGAAAGAATCCGACTCCTGCTGAAAAAGTTGCTTGGGAGGAATTATTTTCAAGAAAGCAATTTCATGGATATAAATTCACCAGACAAAAAATGCTTTCATGATTCATAGTTGATTTGTATTGTTCTGAATTACAATTAGTCGTCGAAATTGACTGAGGAATCCATAATGATAGAGAAGAGTGTGATCAAGAGAGAACTTATGAACTAGAAAAATTAGGATTACAGATTATTCGTTATACAAACCAACAAATACTTTCAAACACACATGTGGTACACCTTGATTTATCCAATCAACTCTGATTATCGTCCCCCCTGACAAGGGGGTTAGGGGGTTAAAAAGATCAACTAGAAAAAACCAGAGAATATATTATAATGAATCCATTGAAGTGGGAGGAGGATGAGAATAATATTTGTTAATTTATAAAAAATAGCTTATGTTTCATAGCGAATCATTTTTATTAGGTTTTATCCTTTGTTTTTTGTTGCTATTACCTTTTGTCTTTTTTGATCTCAGGCAAAAGAGAAATGATTCTAAGATGAGGGTTTGAGCTTATTGTATACTTTCTTGGTTGCTATTCTATTTGTTTTTAAGCCTATATGATGATATAGGTATGTATTATTTATTACACGACTTATGATCACTTTGAATCATTATTGATTCTACTGAGGTAAGAGAAAAAATAGATAGACCATTTATGTTTAATCTTGATCACAAAATTAAGTTTGTGATAAGTTATTCAATAATGTTTTTATGATGGCTATATTTTATTTTGTATTATATGTTTTTGAAGTTCATCTTAGTATTTACATTAAATAAACAACCATGAAAAAAATAACAATTATACAATCAAGTTTGAGAAGAATATAAACCATGAACTACCCAAAAAAACGATGAGCAGCTTGAGCGATATTCTTTGATGAAGAATGAAGGGTATTGTTGCTAGAACCAACTTATAAAGATGACTGGGAAATTCCAGGGGGAATTATCGAGGAGGGAGAATCTCCAAGGGAGGCATGTGAGCTAGAGGTAGAGGAGGAATTAGGGATTAAGAGAGAAGTCTGAGAGTTATTGTGTTTGGAGTATCAGAGAGAGGAGGACGATAGTTATATGTTTATATTTGATGGAGGTATTCTCTCTGGTGAAGATATTAAGAATATAATAACTCAAGAAAGTGAGATTAAGGGGTGTGGATTTTATAATCTAGAGGACATCAAGGAAAAAGTATTAGAAAAAATGTTTCTTAGAATTACAAAATGTATAGAATCTAAGAGTAAAAATACCATTCACTACTATGAGACTATTTATAAATAAACAACCATGAAAAAAATAACAATCATCCAGTCATCCCTGAGACAGGGAAGTAATACCGCAGTTGTGTGTCGAGCCTTCGCGGAGAAGTGTGACGCGAGAGGTTTGCATGTGCATTATGTGGATTTGAAGGATGTGGAGATGGAACTGTGTGATGCGCGTCCACTGGATGAATACTCTGAGAGTATGCAGAAGGTGTATAAGATAGTAGAGGGATCAGAAGCTGTGATTTTTGGTATGCCGGTATATCAGTACTCTATGAGTGGAGTCCTCAAGAATTTTATAGATATATGTGGTAAAGCTACTGCTGGAAAACCTGTCGGAGCGATTGTGAACGCGGGTGGACCGAACTGTTATATGGCAAGCCAAGACTTATTTAACGCGCTCTACTATGAGTATGCGACCACAAGTATTTCACCAACTCCTTATACATCTGCAATGGATTTTCAGGAAGGAAAGCTCGCATCAGAGAAAACCTTGAGTAAACTCGATGAGTTAGTAGAAAAGATTATTTCTTTATAAAGACCTATGAATCCACTAGATATTCCAGGACATATCTCATGGGAACTCAAAGAACTCAAAGCATGAGAAGCTTATAGTATTAGAGGAAATGAAATACTTTCTGTAGTTTCGTGAGAAATGTACGATGAACTCAAAGGCCGACTCAAGACTTTTGAGTCTTCTGCGTACTACAGGTGAGATATAGAAGCAATTGAAGATACACTTATTAGTATTTTTACTATCAGTGATAGAGACATCTTTCTTGATAAAGTAAACGTTGAAGAAGTATTCTGAGAGTTTTGTAGAGAGAATTGGTCTCGGCTTTGCGTCCTGCCATGATGTGAAACATTAACAGAAACAGATCTCTACAGATGAGATCAAGTGGAGAAAGAGTATAAGTGAACTCAGTATAAATTTAACCTCTGGTTCTGTGGTTCTGACGTAGACTGTTTGTGGCATAATCAGCATAACTTTATAGAAACTCATACCAACCTAGCTGGAGCTGGATATATGCAGAAATCATCTGATGGAACTGATGTGGGGCTTGAGGAAACATATGGTCTGCTTCCAGGAAACTCTCATAGAACTTTTAATATAGAGCGACAAATAGAAGATAACGGAAATCCAAAATATCCGATGCATCGTTGGCTCTGAGGAAATACTGGGAACGTCTGGTTTGTAATCGAAAAATACTAAAGCATGAATACATCTAGAAATAAAGAAGTTCAAGATTTTCTCGAAGATATGATGACGAAAGACGATACCAAGTTTGAAATACTTCAAGCTCTGAGAAAAATAATTCTTGATCTCGATGAGAGTATTAAGGAAAGAATAATATATGGAGGAATCATGTTTTCAGGAGAATCAGATATAGGAGGTATTTTCCCAAGCAAGAAGCATATATCGTTTGAATTTGGGAATGGATATCAGTTTGATGATCCAGAAAAACTCTTAGAATGAACAGGGAAAATCCGTCGTCATCTCAAGATACACGGACATGGTGATATACAAGACAAGAATATAGAATTTTTTGTGAAGCAAGCTCTTAAGTAAAAAATTTATGCTCATTTTCCGTGTCATAAAACGTCTCTTCTGGTGAAAATCACTGGATAAAAAAGCATGTAAAAAATATACATGTTTTTTAGAGAATCTCGAAGATAAATCTCCAAAAGTGCAGATTATTGAGTGTGATAAAATCTATCATCATATACTAAAAGATCTTTGATACTCAGGGAGCTTCGGAGAGATACTCAAACGCAAACCAAAAGAGATTTCGGATCTCGATCAAATCTGGGATCTTCATAAACTCAGAAACTCTCTGGTGCATGAACTCAAAGAACGAGACCAGAAGTATTTACAGAGGTCAGCAGATGAGTATAAGCAAGTAGTGAAGAAGTTTTTGAAACAGGTGACAGGGAAATAATTCTTTTATTCATCAAGATTTTCATATTTTATTTCAAACATATTTCACTCAGATATTTCTACTCTTGAGAGTCTATTAACAGTTAGCGAATGGCATTTTTTGAGTTCTAGGAGACATACTCTTTCGGCTAGAGGTGCGTCAATGTAGGTTCATACATATTCTAGTTTCATCGCAATAAATTGTTTAGCGTTTGATACACCTATATATCATCATACTCTTCTTAATGAGTGAAAAATGGCTGAGGTTGCTGATTGAAGTGAGAGTGCGCCTCAAACTTCTGTTAGTTGAGGAAAATCAAAATATTCCACAGACTCAAACTCAAGATTTCGGCCAACTTTTCTTAATTTAGGAGCACTTATTAACCTACCTCATGTGTGAGAAGTCTTCTTAAAATCTCAACCTATAGATTCTAAATTCTCGTAAAAGGTATCATATTGCGAGTTATCTATGAGCGATCATTTGACAGTAGTAAGTTGATTTTTCACTGCTGGATTTACGTGAGTCGCATCTATATCAATGTTCTTATTACTAATAATTTCTAACTCTTCTAATGTAGTACTTGAATTACAAACAATACGTCCGGATATAGTTTTTTTACTTATTTTATTTCATTTATATTGAGTTCTCTTTAGTACATTTTCAACATCATCATACTCAAAGATATAGCTGTTTGTAGCTGTAGGGTTTCCTATATCTGTAGATAGAAAAGAAGGATGTGAGATTCAGAGATTTTCTCAGACTAGAGTTAAAATTACCTTTAATTCCTCAAACTTGATTCTTGAATAAAAGTTACGTGATATCTCTCTAAAATGATTCTCTCAAACCATGTATTCACAGGTTATTGGGGAACTAGAGTCTGTTCTCAGAGAAAATATTCTTACTTTTCAGGAATTTATTTTGTCTATATAATGGTCACTATCTCATATGCAATGTCATGTAGCATTGCTTTCTCACCATAAGTGCTGTAGGGTGCTGAGTTCATAGAGCTTGAATCATTGTTTTTCTCATATTAGCATCTCTGCTCCACCAATTACTGACTGGATATGAAGAAAACCTCAATGTAGTATTATTTTAGATATGATCTCTTCCGAAACTCATAATGCTCTTAATTCCTCTTCTTTTGGATTTCGAGACCTTGAGTAACAACCTTCTATATAATCTCGTTGATCAGAATCTAGTTCAAACTCAATAATGCTTATAAGAAGTTGAGTGAATTCTTCTCATTGTACTTGGAGTTCCTCATTTCTTTTTTTAATTACTCAGTTATTTATGAGATTCTCAATAGTTGTGTCCCGAGCTAAAGATTCTTGATTTTTAGATCACTTTCATTTTTTCTCTAATAGCTCTGGCATATCTCAAAGGTATCCATAAAGAAGTTCCAGTTCTCATATAAATTGATCAAAGTTTATTTCTAGTTGTGTTTCTGATTTGCTCTGACCATAAGGCATAAGTGATTTAGTAAGACAATTTACAAGACCTTGATATCTAATAGGATTTGATCATATATTCTCTTCAAATCAGTCAATTCTTGCAATAAGGTAAGGAATATATCATTCATGATTTACTCAGAATGTATCTCATCAAAACAAAACAATTTCCATACTTATCATACCTTTCTCACTATTTTGCGAACGAAAAAAACACTCTTCTTGAGGAATATTTACTCACTCAGGTAATTTAGAGAGTTTGTTCATATTTCAGATAGTATTTAAGCCTTCACACTCTCACTCACCGATATCTTTTGTACATTCGCGAGAGCTTTAATAGAGTTCTTGATAGCAAAAATATCTTCATCTTTTCTTATTTTTGAGATAATCCTGAGATGTGTATCTTTTCCGTTTTCTTTTATGTGTTTTGAGATTACACTCAGAGGAAGTTTTTTTATTTCTTTGTAGACCTTTTGGGTTTCTCCATTCTTTTGAGAAAAATATATGTCTATAGTGCAGAATCTACTTGGGATAATGTAACGTTTTTTGAATTCAGTTATGAGAATGAGATCAATGAGGATAATGGCAGTAGCTGCAAATGCTGCGAAGTAGAGTCATGCTCCTATTACGAGTCAAATTGCTGCTGTTACCCATATATTCGCTGCAGTAGTGAGTCAACGTGTATCTACTCAGAGCTTGATGATCGCTCAGGCTCCTAGAAATCAGATTCCAGAGACTACTTGGGCAGCTATCCTCCCTGGATCATTGATATTTGAGTTATACATCTCAGGAACGAGTATTGAGAGTATCATAAGTAGGCAGGATCCAACTCATATGAGTACGTGAGTCCTGATTCCAGCTGGTTGATGCTTGAGCTCCCTCTCTAATCAGAGCATAAATGCTATAATAAGCGTTACGAGGAGCCTGAGGAGTATTTCACTATTCGGTATAATATCCACATGATATAATTAGGGTATATTTTGTCTTATAATAATTGTATCATATTCTCCTCTAGAAAGCGAAAAAGGGAGAAAGAAAAAGTTTTGACTTCATTTTCTATTTTTTTATACTTCTGGAGCTTTTTTACAAAAAAGCAAACTTCTCTACGGTGCCCGTAGTTCAGTTGGTTAGAACGCCAGGTTGTGATTCTGGAGGTCGAGGGTTCGAGACCCTTCGGGCACCCCATTAAAGAAAGAAAAAAGCTCATCTAAATATTTTAGATGAGCTTTTTTAATACTGTCCTAGCGCTGATATAATAGAATGGGAAATGAATAAGAAAAAGCTTGCAAGTGAAAGAGAATAAAAGAAAGAAATAACTACCATTGTTTTGTAATCTTTGAAGCTAATTTCTTGAGATGTTACTTTAAGTTTATTGTTGTAAGTGCTAATAAATAATGGAATCAATATAGTCATAAGTAGAAAAAATATTATTTGAACCCCATTCTCTATATTTAGCTTGTTAAACAACATTCAAAATAAATAATCCTCATTTAGCATAAATACTGTGAAGGCGAGGCATACTGTTAGTAAAAATATAAACTTCTTATTTTCTGATAGTCAAAGAGTTTTTGAAAAGAAAAATAGAAAGCTTGAGGCAATTAAGCATAAAAGCAGAAGTAGTATAATAATCATAATTTGTATTTAGATACTATCGGATAAAGCCACAGTAAATAAGTAGCCACAGGTTTGCAATGGGAACAAGCAGGAGTAAGACCATCCAACCTGATCTTCACTTGTCACGGAGCCTGTTTACGTAATTGAGTATATTTACATAAACTACGAGAATAAAAGAAAGTACCATGAGTAAGATCGGCACTATTTTACTACTGGGGTCTTCACTTTCTTTGAGTTTCAGTATTTCTTCTTTTCTTGTTTCTAGAACTTGTTTTGTTTCTTCAATTGTATCCTCCATTTGAGCTCCTAGATCTATTCAGTACTCTTGAAGTTTTTTGATATTATCAATGTCCTCTTGCTTAATATTTTCAAGTTTCTTGATGTTTATTTCTATAGCATTTAAGTTCCTATAATTTTCAAGGGAATCTTGAGGGATAAGAGATATACCAATAAAGAACATTATTCAGGCAAATACTCCTGCAGGTATAGGGAAGAGCCAAAATTTTTGTCGTCCCCATCAAAGGGTGTCCCAATCAAAGAGATCTTTTATATATCACATGGTCTAAGAATTAATTATATATTATTGTACTTTTAAGTATAGATTATCTCTTGCATTATAGCAAATATCTATATAATTACGAAGCTTTAAGTGATTTAAAGATTACATAGTGGAAATTTTTCAAATTTTTACTACCTAATTTTTAAAGAAATTCTCGGAATATATTCATGGAATTAAGCCTTCAATTGAATATGTTTGTGAGTTAGTTCTCAGTAGTATTGGAAAGGAATACTGCAGTAAGAATTTCATACATAGTTTGTTCCTCTTGTCTCTCCGATTTGGAGAGATTTAGGAGGGTTTTTATATTTTATTTTATAATGTTTTTTTACTATGCCGGTAAAGAATGCAAAGAGTGATGCAGAGCTAACTCTGTTTCAAGAACTCTTTGAAAAGTCTCCAGAGATACAGTATCCAAAAGAGGGAGAGGTAATCTCAGGAACAATCGAAAAGATTGAAAAGAAAAATATACTTGTAAATGTTAATAACCAGTTTACAGGACTTGTAGTAAGTAAGGAACTTGGTAACTCTGTTGATTTTGATGCCCTTGAGGGAGGTCAACCAATCGATGTTATGGTACTTGGTGATTCTATTGAAAGAGGTCTTCTTATTCTTTCACTTAAGAGAGCAAACCAGATTAAGAGTCTGAATGCTCTAAATTCTAACTTTGAATCAGGTGAGGTTATGACGGTTCGTGCTAGTGAAGCAAATAAATGAGGGCTTCTTGTTGATATTGATGGACTCAAAGGGTTCATCCCCGTTTCTCAGTTGACACCACTTCATTACCCACGTGTTGAGGGAGCAGACCCAGAAAAAATTCTGGAACATCTTGAAAGTCTTCTTACTGTTGATTTCAAGGTTCGAGTTATCAATGTAGATGATGGAGGAAAGAAAATTATTTTCTCTGAGAAAGCAGCAATGGAGGAGCAACGTACAAAAGCTCTCGAGACTCTCAAACAAGGAGATGTCGTAGAAGGAGTTGTTTCTGGTATTCTCTCATATGGTCTGTTTGTTACATTTGATGGTCTTGAAGGGCTCGTTCATGTTTCTGAAATTGACTGGGGGCATGTAAATAATCCTGGAAAGTTTGCAAAGGTAGGTATGAAAGTAAAAGTAAAAGTTATTTGACTTGATTCAGAAAAAATATCACTTTCTATTAAACAGCTTAAAGATAATCCTTGGGATGTGCTTTCTAAGAAAGTGAAAACAGGAGATACAATCAAGGCTCCTATCTCTCGAATTTCTCAATTTGGTGCATTTATGGATCTTGATGGAGGAATACAAGGGCTTATTCATCTCTCAGAAATCTCTCATGGTGTTGTAAAAGACATCAGAGAACATGTGAAGGTTGGTGAAGAAGTAACCGCAAAAATTATTAACTTTGAACCACAAAAAAAGAGAATAGGTCTTTCACTTAAGGCTCTTCAAGAAGCTCCAAAAGGAGTAAAAGAAGAAACAAAGGTGAAGGTAAAAGATGGTCCTTCTGAAGAAGACAAGATCGATGCAGAAGTAGCTGAAAAGAAAAAACCAGCAGCAAAAAAAGCTTCTGAAGAAACAGAAGAAAAATAGTTCATTCGTGATAGTAGTTGTGAATCTTTACTTTTCATAGTAGGAGCAGCTCTATCGAGAAAATTCTTTCATTAAGAGAATTTGATTTATTTATAACATATACTACATATGGACAAAAAAATGTTAACAGAGATGTTCGACTCTCTCCTACATATAGGAAATAAAACGAACTATTGGAATCCAAAAATGAAATCATATATTTATGGTTCAACAAATGGAGTACATATTATTGATTTAACTCAAACGGTTACTCAGCTAGCGAGTGTAAACGAGCAGCTTCAAGCATATAATGCCGAAGGGAAAAAGATACTTTTCGTAGCGACAAAGCTTCAAGCAAGATGAGCTTTTGCAACACTTGCGACAGACACAGGAAACTTTTTCGTTACTGAAAAATGGGTCCCAGGGCTCTTAACAAATTTTAAGACTATCAAAAAAAGAATTGCTACGTATTTGCAGCTCCTCAGGGATTCAACTGGATCTGGATTTGATATGCTAACAAAAAAAGAAAAAGCAGCAAAGATGCTTGAACTTGAAAAACTTGATAAAGCATTTCGTGGTCTCAAGGAAATGAAAAAGACTCCAGACGTTATATTTATTGTTGACGGAGTTTATGAGAACCAAGCTGTAAAAGAAGCTCTTTCACTTGGGATACCATGTTTTTCTGTTTCTAATACAAACGGAGATCCATTTGTTGTAAAGGATATTATTCCTGCAAATACAAACTCAGTAAAGTCACTTGATTATCTTGCAGAAGCTCTCAAAGATGGATTTAAAGCTCCAGCTAAAAAGTCAGCTGCAAAAACAGAAACTCCAGCTCCTACTACAAAAACTGAAGCAAAAGCTCCAGTAAAGAAAGAGGAAGCTCCAAAAGTAGAGAAGCCGACTCCTAAAGTAGCTACTCCTACAGCAAAAGATGACCTTACAAAAATAGAGGGTGTTGGTCCAAAAATAGCCGAGGCACTTGTGACCTGAGGGATTGCTACATACGCTGATCTTGCAAAGGCTGATGCTGGCAAGATAACTGAAATGATTACTGATGTTCGAGGGAATCATGTTCCAGACACGTGGTCACAGCAAGCTCAAATGGCTGCAGATGGAAAATGGGATGAACTTAAGAAACTTCAGGATGAATTAGACGGAGGAAAACCAGCAGAAACAAGGATCGAGAAAAAATAATTTAATTTTTCCCCAAGTTTTTATATAATGAGAGAGTATTATTATTTTTTAAAGTATAGTCATGGTTAAAACAGATAAAAAGGCTCCAAAGAAAACGGGATCAAATATTCTTGAACAAGCAAATATGGTTCACGCTCTTGCGTATATCCCATATGGAGTTTGAGCTATAGCTATGTTCTTTCTTGCTCTGTCAGACAAGAATAAAGCAATGCATCATATAAAGTATTCTGGAATTATTGCAGTTGCTGCAATACTAGGACATGTTCTCCTTAATGGATCTTTTATTGGATGGCTTATATTCCCAGCGTATATAGCTGGATCAGCATATCTAGGATGGAAGGCATATAATGGAGAAGAAGTAACTATTGAATTACTCGATAGTGTTGAGGAAAAAATAGAAGGTGCAGTAAAAAAGAAATAATAGAAGAGTTTCAAAAATATACATATAATAATCTTCTTTGCAGTACTATGGTAGGGAAGATATGTATTTTATTATAATAAAAATATAGATATGGCAGTTACAATGGAATTAATAAAAGAACTCCGAACCAGAACTGGAATCGGAATGATGGAGTGTAAAAAAGCTCTCGAAGCAACAGGATGAGACATAGAAAAAGCAATTGAGGAACTTCGAAAGAAATGACTTGCAAAAGCCGCAAAAAAAGCAGATAGAGAAGCCTTCGAAGGAGGAATTTCTATTCTCCAAGATTCAGGAAAAGCTGCAATTATATCTGTGTCATGTGAAACAGACTTTCTTGCGAATTCAGACAAATTTAAAGCAATGCTCGTAGTTTTAACTGAATACCTTAGAGATAATGGTGCAGCTTCACAAGACGATGCTCAAAAGCTTATAGAATCTGATTACGCGCTCGAACTTGGTGAAAATCTTCAAATAAAAGACTATGAAATTATAGAGGGGGATGTAGTATCTTCATATGTTCACTCAAATGGAAAACTTGCTTCTGTAGTAGTTGCAAAATCTGGAACGGATGACGAGAAACTAAAACAAGTTTCAATGCATGTAACAGCTGCCAATCCAGAATATCTTCTACCAGAAGATATCAGTGATGAGGTAATTGATAAAGAAAAATCTATTCAATTGGAGATGATGAAGAATGATGAAAAGATGGGAAATAAGTCAGATGATGTGCTTATGAAAATTATTGAAGGAAAAATGGGGAAGTTTAAATCAGAAAATTCTCTTACAGAACAAGCATTTGTTATTGATCCAAACACAAAAGTAAAAAACTTTATTGGAGAGGGAAATCTTGTTTCTTTCAAAAGATATAGTATCTAGTTTCTAGGATCCCTAATTTCAGGGATTTTTACCTCTATAGTTCAGCGGTTAGAATTCGGGATTCCAAATCCCGCGACCTAGGTTCGATTCCTAGTGGAGGTGCCATATAGAATTTAAAAAATACTCATAAAATTGAGTATTTTTTTGTATGTATGTTTTATTTCAAAAAGAGTAGCATGACTATATCTTTTTGCTAAAAAGTGATTATATATATCATATATTACATGATTTGTTCCTATCAAAGAAAATTATGAAAAACACAACTCTCCCAATATTAATAACACTAACGCTTATTTATTTCTTATTGAAATACGTAGTTCCATATGGAGAATATATTATTTATCCAATCAGTTTACTCGTTACTTTCATGCATGAGTTTTGACATGCTTTTTTTGCTATGATGACAGGCTGACATGTACATGAATTACAAGTAAATAGTGATGGGAGTTGACTTGCAACCACCAGTGGGTGATGGAGAAGCTTTATACTCATGTGATGATATATTTGAAGCGCACTATTTGGAAATATATTACTCAGAATTTGATTGCAAGATTGAAATAAGTTATCTGAAAGAACCTTATATGCTATGGCAATACTCTTAGTAATAGTTTGAATATTATGGTTTAGCTCGATTCTTTCTTTTGTTATTTTATTAATTCTTGCCCTAATACTCATGCTCTTAGCTAAATTCACATCATATGATAAAGTCATTTTACAGTTTCTATGAGTTGCAAGTATTCTCTTCATAATAGAAGATTTTAATGTCTGACCAAGTTCAGACCTCTCAAAGTTCTCAGAAATTTTTATAATTATTCCGCAATCAATCTGGATGATTATTTGGTTAATTATTGTTCTTGTAATTAGCTGATTAAATATAAAATCTATCCTCTTTAAAAAGTAAGGAGTCAAGTTGTTATCTTAGATTAAATCATGATTCTATGTAATAGAAGTAATAAAGAATTGACTTTATATATTATATACTATAATTATCTTATAATATTATTTAATTACTTAATTATGAGTGAAGAATTTGGATGAGAAGTAGAGTTACCGGAGGGTATAGATGCTCATACTAACTCCATGTTTCTTGTAAGTCCAGAGAGAGCCGTGTGTTTCTGAAGGTTTCTGAGTAAAACTCCAGAATATACTGACTTAAGAACGAGACTAATACAAGCTAGTGAGGAGGCTAGTTTTTGTCCTGTAGCAGATAGTTATAATTTTGCTCAATGAGGAGAACATGCAGAATATTGAAGAGAGACTTTACCACGTGCAATCAGTGAATATGTAGAGAAGCTTAGGGGTCACAAAAGTATATCTTTTACTCCAGATGAGATTGAGATAGTTAGTCAGACATTAAGATCGTTATTCTTAGTTGAATGAGAGACGACACAAGGAGCTAGAGGATTATTGAATCGAAAACTCCATAGATTAGTAGCATAGTAGTTAAGATAGATATAGACTGTATCATTATAAAAACAAAAGAGATCCTCATATGATGGATCTCTTTTGTTTTTTAAGACAGGGACAATATAATAGTACTATATTGCATAATACATATTACTTTTATGAGAGAGCTTAATTATAATGGAGTAAATTTGCAGGTCTTTGGAAACAAAGAAGAGATGTCGGCATTTACAGTATCGATCATGTTAGAGAGGATGAAGAGCCCTGATCCTGTAAATATAATGCTACCAACAGGTACGACTCCTGAATTAGTTTATGAGGAGCTAGCTAGGCAAGAGGCTTCAATCTTTGAAGGTGTGAGGCTTTTTAATATGGATGAGTATGGCTTCTTTCAAAATAATGAATTCAGGTTCGTAGACTGTGATGATGAAGCAAGCTACAAGAGATATATGAAAGAAAACGTACTAAAAAATATATGAGCTAAGGTAGAAAATTATTTTCCAAGCGAAAAAGATGCACTAAAAGCAGGAAGCTATGATCAGTTAATACAAGAAAAATGATGAATTGATCTCTGTGTTAATGCTATTGGTGAGGATGGACATACATTTTGATTTAACTCACCACCAAACAGTGAAACAAATTCTCAGACAAGGCTTGTTGAACTAAATACAAGTACGCAAAATGTTAACAAAGGACTTACTTGAATAGAGACACCTAGTCACGCTGTTACTATATGATTAGATACATGAATGCGATCCAAAGAGATACTACTTTTAGTCTGTTGAGTGAGAAAAGCCCGAATACTCAAAGATATATTAGATTCAGATTGATTCACGAGAGAGATCCCTGCAACTATCTTGAAGGAACATCCAAATTGTAGTTGGATCATTGATGAAGATGCAGCTAGATTATTAAAATAAAGTATATGAAAGTAAGCAAACCAACATCAATCAATTCTGATATTCTACCAGAATTGATAGCAAGTGCGAAAGCTTCAAAAAGAAAACGAGCAATGTACTGTTTGCATGAATCAAATGACAGTATGTTGCATACGATGATTAATGTCATATGCAAAGATTCGTACATCTGTCCTCATAAACACTGGATACAAGGTGGCTCATGAGATATAAAGAAAGGAGAATCTTATCTTATTATAGAGTGAAGATGAAAACTCCTATTTTTTGATGACCTAGGTAGTATTACAGAAACTATAAATATTGATTCATCACAGAATACTATGGCTTTAGTTCCTGAAGGAGTATGGCATAGTATTCTATCACTTTCAGAATACATTGTTATCTACGAGAATAAAACATGACCTTGGGTAGAATGAAAGGATAAACAGTTTCATTCTAAATTTCCTCTTGAATGAGAGCAATGAGTCGAATGATTTTTGCAGGAGTGGTATAAACTCTAAAAGAAACTAATCTCAAATCTTTTCAATTTTCTTGATGATCTTTTTTTCGAGTTCAGGGGTTTTTTGTTTATCTTGTTTGTATTCGAGTAGGGGAGAGAGTTTGATCTTTTTATCTGATTTCTCTTGAATATGTTCTAGTGCGTCACTTATATTTAGCAATAAACGCTTATCAGAGAAGTTTTTGACGAAGCCTGAAGCTGTAAGTTTTTGGAAGACTTTTGTGCGTATTCCGCTTATGTAGACCTTGATATTATTTTCTTTGAGTCTAATTACGAGATTTCAGAGCATCTCTTCAGCAGAGGAGTCTATGTTGTTTACCCACTCAAAATCAAGGATAATATAGGAAATACTCTCCTTGGCAGAAATGTAGTTGAGAATAGATGATTCGAAGAATCCTGCGTTTGCAAAGTAGAGGCTTCCATCAAATCGATAGACTCCTATATCTTCACTGGTTTTAAGCCCAAAGAGATCGATATCTCTATAGGTTCCATCTTTATAGAGTCCAAGCTCGATAACCTTTGGCCGCATTGACCTGTAGATAAAGAGTATGAGTGAGAGCATGACTCATATAAGAACTCATAGCTCTATGTTTGGAGTAAAGGCTATAGTTGTAAAAAATGTAATATATCATATGAGAGCATCATGTTTTTCAACTTTCCAGGCTTTATGGAGAGGAGAGAAGCGAATCATATGACTTACTGCAACAATGATGATTGCAGCAAGTGTAGCAATTGGGAGATAAGATATCATTGGAGTAAAAAAGAGAAGCGTTACTCAGACCATGAGTCAGGTTACAACAGAAGTGAGTCAAGTTGTTGCTCAAGCTTTGAGGTTTACAGCCGTTTTACTAAAACTCCCTGCAACTCCGTATCCTCAAAAGAGACTAGAGGAAAGATTAGCAAGTCATTGTCCTATAAGCTCTTTATTTGGGGCAAGAGGTTTTTTAGTTGTATAGGAAACAAACTTGGCAACAGATATAGACTCAGTGAAACCTATGAGTCCAATGATAATCGAAAACATTCAAATTCTCAGTATTTCTAAAAATCATAATTCATTCAGACTAAACTTTATAAAGTCTATTGAGAAGCTTGGAAGTTCAGGTGGTATAAAGCCAACTATCGTTCATCCAAATATCTCTGAATATCATAATAAATATGATAATAATATACTTAATAATAATAATAATAATACTTTTGGTGCTTTCGAGAAATATTTCCCCATGAAAATTAAGAAGAATATGGAAGTAATTCAGCATATAAGGGTAGGAATATGAGAGGATATGATGATAGAGGATCAGAGATTATAGAGCGTTATCATATAATTTGATCCCTTCTCCGCAGTCACTCAAAAAATCTTTCATAACTGTGATGTGATAGTGAGTATTGCAGCTGCGTTGGTAAATCAAACGATTACGGGATGAGAGAGAAAGTCTACTATGACTCATAGTCTCAAGCTTCATATTAAAAGGTATATGCACGCAGTAAAGAATGCTAACAGTGAAGCAAAAGCTACATACCCTTCTGTTCAACTTGTGGCTATTGGTGCGAGGACTGTAGCAGTCATGAGTGAAACAATAGTTACGGGTCCGGTCGACATTTGAGGTGATGATCCAAAGAGTGCTGCAATAATTACTGGAATACATGCAGTATAAAGACCAACCTCAATTGGGAGTCATGCAAGCTGTGCGTAAGCCATTGACTGCGGTATGAGTATAAATGAGACAGATAAACCTGCTATGATATCACGCTTAAAAACCTGAGGATTTTTCAGCTCTTGTATCCAAGAAAGAAAAGGAAAGAAGCGATGCATTATAATAAATGAGTCATATATATGTTATACTAACATATATTCTAGAAAATATCTAATTCTTAACGTATGGTGAACTCAATATTGTTTGATATGTTTGAAACAGATTTTACAAAGAAGGGTCTAATGTTTATATCAACATTACTAATTTTTGGGTCATTTAAGAGTATCTTTAGCGCTTCTTGTTTTGGAAGACCTCGTATCTTTGCCTTTAAGAGATCAACATAGGAATTTTCTGTATTAAGAAAATCGTGCACAAATACTGATTCTA
>CALLPL010000027.1 GCA_938015455.1 uncultured Candidatus Altimarinota bacterium | reverse complement strand
TTACAGAAAGCCTATATAGTGACTACCCTGAAAAACCAGAGGGAGATATGACTGATATGAGAAGTGCTCTGGTAAGATGAAGAAATCTCTCAGAGGTAGCAAAGAAACTTTGATTTCAAAAATATTTATTCCTAGGGAAAGGAGAAGAAAAATCTTGATGACGAGAAAATGACTATATATTAGCAAATACATTAGAAGCATTCCTTTGAGCTCTTTATTTAGATAGTGGTTATAATACTTCAAAAGAGTTTATTCTCACTCATGTTTATTCAACTCTTCCATATATACTAGAAAACAAACTCTTTAAAGATTTTAAGACGCTTCTTCAGGAATTAACACAAGCAGAAAAAGATATTACTCCACACTATGAAGTACTCTCTGATACATGACCAGATCATGATAAATCTTTTCTTGTGTGAGTATTCCTGAAAAAAGAGAAAATAGGCGAAGGAACGGGCAGTAGTAAAAAGAAAGCTCAAGAATCTGCAGCAGAAAATGCCTATAAAGCAATAAATTAATTTATTATAAAACTCCCATGATTACCATACTCATAGCAATCGTAATATTTTTAGAATTATTAGAGTATATCGTTATTTTTGATGTTATTCTCTCTTGGCTCACCTTAATGTGAGTAAGGTTCAGACCAAGATTTATCACAAACATTCTCGACCCAATTTATAGTTTTGTACGAAGCTATATACCTTGTAGATTTTGAGCATTTGATTTTACACCAATAGTAGTAATTCTACTATTAGTATTTCTAAGTTGACTTATATTAATGAGTTTTCCAGAAGTATGAGCCCAAATAGCACAATTAAAATCATAATATAGCTATGACCAAACCTGTTGATTATAGAATCTTTTTTACAGCGCTAGCCCTCATGATTTTTGGCATGATTATGATAAGCTCAGTCTCAGTATATGGCTCATTTCGAGTCACAAGTGCTATGGCAAACGCTTGATATATCGAGTCAGCTTATAATCATTTTTATGTGATTCGAAATATAGTCCATGTTCTTATTTCTTGCGCTGTTATAGCTATTGGAGTAAAAATCCCTTATACTTACTATGAGAAATACTCTCGGCAAATATTCTCATTTGCCTTAGTACTTTTGATTATTGTCCTCATGATATGACAAAATTATAAATGAGCTACTTGATGGATATCTATCCCAGGAGTCCCTTTTACTATTCAGCCAACAGAGTTCCTTAAGTTTGGAGTCATTGTTTTTCTTGCTGCATTTTTTAAAAAATATAAGAAGTATCTTCATACTTTCAGGGAAGGATTCCTTCCTTTTGCTTTGATATTATGAGTCATAATCCTACTTGTTTGAGCTCAGCCAGACTTTTGAACCATACTTGTGGTTGTTCCTCTATCCTGTATGATGTTTTTTATTGCTGGTGCAAACGTACGACATCTTGTCTTATTAACTGTTTTATGAGCTGTTCTTGCAAGTTCAGTGTATCTTGCGGGTGATTACGACAAAGCTACTGGGAAAAACCTTAATACTTTAGGATACATAACCCAGCGAATAGACAACTTTCTTTCTGACAATGAGGAGGCAATTTCAAACAAGACTATTAATTATCAAACAGAACAGGCCCTCATAGCAATTGGGAGCTGATGATTTACATGACTTGGTTTTGGTCAATCTATTCAAAAATTTTGATACCTCCCAGAAGTACAGTGAGACTTCATATTCTCTGTGATAGTCGAAGAACTTGGCTTTATATGAGCCCTAACACTCCTAAGTATGTATTTGTATATAGGATTTCTGTGACTGAGAATAGCAAAGTATAGCATGGACCCTTTCGCTGAATACGCTGCTTTTTGAGTTACCTGCTGGATAGTACTCCAAGCGTTTATAAACATATGAGTAAATCTTAATATAGTGCCACTCACTGGGATCACTCTCCCTTTCATCAGCTATTGATGATCAAGCCTCTTATCCTTATCTCTTGGTCTTGCTTTACTCCTGTCAATTTCAAGACATGTTGATAGAGATGCGTATTACAAAAAGTGGAAACGAAAAAGATATTTTTCTCTCTCTAAACGACTATGAATATAACACCTGCAATGGCCCAATACTATGATATAAAGAATAATTATAAAGATTCTATATTATTTTTTCGTATGGGAGATTTTTATGAAATGTTTGAAGACGATGCGAAGATTGCTCATAAAATACTTGGTATAGCTCTCACAACGCGCAATAAAAATGCTGAGAATCCTATTCTCCTTGCTGGAATCCCATACCATGCAAAAGAAAAGTACCTTCCACTACTGATAAAAGCTTGATATAAAATAGCTATCGCGGAACAGGTCTCTGATCCAAAACTCAAATGAATTGTACAAAGAGAGGTAGTTCGGGTAGTGACACCATCCACTCTTAGTCTAGAGTGAGAATGATACGAAACATCTGAAGTATCATCTATAATTGTATCTCTCGTTGAAAAAGACTGAAGATATGGGCTAAGCGTCATTGATCTCTCTGAACATAGCTGGAAGTGTAGTGAATTTGAGGATTTAACATCTTGTAGCTGAGAGCTCTATAGGCTTTCACCAAGTGAAGTAGTCCTCCAAAAAGATATAGAAAATAGAGAAGAAATTCATGAACTCTTCTCAAGAAAATATGGTCTTAATATATATTATTATAGGTTTTCTGACGATCCTTATAGGTATCTCACAAAACATTTTGGATCAAAGAATCTAGAATGATTTGGGATAGAATGAAAGAAGCTTGCTCAACTTGCAAGTGCTCAAATACTTAACTACATTTCTTCAAACCAACAAACCAACTTTAACTTTATACAAAACCTCAGCTATGAGGAATATTCCACATATATGAATCTGGATGAAGCAACTATTCGTAGTCTTGATCTGATATACAATATGTCAACTTGATCAACAAAGCAGGGAACGCTTCTATGAGCTCTAGATATGACAAAAACTCCTATGTGAAAGAGGCAACTCAGGTCAGAAATACTTCATCCACTCCAAGATATAAAAGAAATTCAAAAAAGACAAAAATTTATTGCAGCCTTTAAGGCTGATAGTATCCTCTTAGATAAAATAAGAAGTGAGTTAAATCATATATCAGATATTGACGCAATCCTTTCTAGACTCTCACTTGAAAGGGCAACTCCTAGAGACCTACTCTCTCTCAAAAAATCTTTGCAAGCAGTCAGAGCCGTATATACTCTTATAGAACATTCAGATAATACTGTTTTACAAAAACTCCTAAAATAATGCTCTACCTCTTTACATGAAATAATAGATACCTCTTAACAGAGGAAATCCAAAAGTGGAAACACGCTTTTGGTGATAAGTATGGAGTAGAAAATGTCACTCATATTCCTTCACTTGAGGGAATAAACCCGAACTTTGTCTCTGAGTCTCTCCTCTCAAGAAGTCTTTTTAGTGAAAAGAGACTTGTAATAATTGAGGGGTTTCCATATTCCTGAGAAAAAGCCTTTTCATGAGCTAGTGAAATAGAAAAAACTATCCTTGCTTCGCTTGAAGATATCCCAGAGGAAACCCTCGTAGTTTTTGCCTCGCTCTCACCCGACAAACGGAAGGTATGATATAAAACACTCTCTAAACTCGCAGAAGTAAAAGAATTCTCTACACAGGGGGAGGATCAAGTAATACAAATACTCCAAAACAAATACTCTGAAACTATTGATCACAATGCCCTGAGACAATTAGTATTCTATAAATGATGAGACCTTCAGAAGAGCATCTCAGAGATAGAAAAACTACAGGTAACACCTCACTCAATTCTCTCCTGAGAGGAGAGATGAAACAGCAAGATTAGCAAAGAAGATATAGAAACTCATATTATCCCAGAATTTGAGGAATCTATTTTTGTATTCATAGATACTTTGCTCACAAAGAATTCAAAAAAAATATTTTCAGAGTTCGAAAATCTTCTAAATTTCTCTAATTTTTATGCAGTCTACCAATCAATCATTGCAAATCTGAGAGTGTTTCTCTATATAGAACATCTCAAATCACAAGAAAAGTCCCCATATGAGATAGGAGATATGCTCAAACTCTGAAACCGACAGTTCCTAATTCAAAAAAACCACAGGTCGAGTTCTCAAGATATCAGTAAGCTTTACATAGATTTACTTAACTTCGATAAAAACATGAAGCTTGGGAAGCTCCTCAGCTCTGACGAAAAAGATCTTCAGAAAGAAATAGAAGGAGTGTTTTTGAAGTTTCTGAACACTTAATAATAAATCTTATAAACTATTATGTTTTTGTATTAGAAAATCTTTGAAAGTCGGGTCATTGTATTTTATAGCCTATTCATTCTATAAATATTAAGTTGAGCCCTATTAATTTAAAGTTTTCTCTAACTCTTGTTAAAAGTTTCGTATAGGATCAAGATATTTCACTAGAAAGCTTCTCAGAGTTAATTATCTCTCCTAATAAAAATCTGAGAAAATAGTTTCTTGTTCCATTATCGTTAATTTTTAAATAAGATTGCTCATCTCAATAAGTTATTCTATATCTTTCACTTGCTTTACACGCATCTATCCTTTCAATGAATTCTCAAGTAACAAAATCTCACCTATGATCTACCAGTCAAAAGACAGTCTTTCTTATATTTTGATTATTTACTCTTCACCTCTCTCAAGAGTTTTTACTAGCCAAAATCGCAATATTTCAGTCATGAGTTCTCACCACCTCTCAACTAACCCAATCTCACAAAGTTACTAAGCTAGTTTCACCATTTCAGTTGCTCACAAGCAAGCGCTTTGATACTTCAGACATTCTAAAATTGATACATAAATATTCTTTACTCTATCTCTCAGAGTCCAGGTCTCTTTAACATATCAGTACTAAAAGTCTTTCTGATATCAGCAATAGTCTCTTGAGTCTGTTCTATTGACTCTGTGGTTACTAACCTCTTTCGGTAGTCCTTCACTCCTGGAAAGCTCTTAATATACTGTACGAGGTGTTTTCGTATTTCTAGAGATCATTTTCTCTCTCATTTCGTTTTTACGAGTTCAGAGGCATGAAACTCCATGGCTTCGAGCATTTCTCAGAGGGTAGGGTAGTATATATGATTCTTAAAACCTGCAGCATGTTCTAGCCAAGGATCTTCTGCAAAGTGTTGCTCTCAGAGGAAACACCAAGGATTTCAGAAGCTTTTTCGACCAATCATGAATCCATCAAGATCTTGAACTTTCGACATCCCATCATCGAAATGCTCTATATCACCGTTACAGATTACTGGTATATCAAGATTCTTCTTGAGTTCATATATATCTGTAAAATCCGCAAATCAGGTATATGCTTGTTTTGCTGTTCGACCATGTATCGTTATGAGCTTTGCTCCTGATTTTTGAAGTCATTGGCCAAACTTGATAAGATCTTGATTTCAGTCGAAGCTGCGACGTGTCTTTACTGATATGGGGAGACGTGTAGATTCATCAAGAGCCTTTACGATATCAAAAGCTGTTTGCTCGTTAATAAGCAGACTAGAACCATGACCACTTTGAACAACCTTTTTTGCTGGGCACCCCATATTTACATCTATTCCTGCTACACCGTAGGGCTCTATTATTTTCGCTGCCTTTGCAAAATTTTCAGGATTCTTTCCAAATATCTGAATGATAAGTGGTTTTTCTATGTCTTGATGAGGAAGAGCACTTCAGGCAAGAAATTTAGAGTGAATAAGTCCATCTGCGCTATAAAACTCACTAATACAGTACGTGTGAGGAGCTACTCTTTTCATAGCCTGCCTATAGGCAGAGTCACCGTAGCCATCCATTGGGGCAAGAAAGCAGAGTTTCTCATAAATCTTGAGTTGCTCTTGCCAAAAATTCTTAGACATTCCATTGAGTAAGGGGAGTAAAAATCGCTGCAATTATATTGAGAAATATATTTTTGCGAGTTTTTTTATATACATGTCAATTCTAAATATTTGAATAAAAGAGCCATGATGTGTTAGTATATTCGTATACACATATAAATACAAAACATGAGCATCACCGATATTCTCTCACAAAAGACTACTCACAGGGACAAACTAAAAACACATTTTAATCTCCCAAAACGATCTAAAGTACTTATTGGAGTATACTTTTCAGAAGAAAAGATCACTGCAAAACTTATAAAATGACTCTCTGTTCTTCCAGCTAATTTCGTAATATTCTGAGAAGATCCTAAAAATCTTGATATAAAGAATATAGCCTTTGAAAAAAGCCATGAATCATTTGATATGACAGGAGTAGATGCAGTACTCTGTGACTGTGATGACCTCAAGCTTGAAAAGCTTATGGAAGTAGGAGTTGTACCACTCGTAAACGAAAATAACTACCTTTGAAAGATTCTCCAAGAGTTCCATCCAGGAAGAGCAGAGGGAAACGCATACCTCTATGAGAAGTGATCACACTGGGCAGCCTACTATGCACTCATCAGATATCTTGAGAATCATAAGTTCCCTTATGACAACAGAAATTTAGTAAAAAATGTTGTATGAGTATAAAGTAGCCTTTAAGGCTATTTTTTTTTGACTTCAAATGCTTTGCTCATAAAGTAGAGCGCAGTATTTTAGCAATATGAAGTAAAAACAAATGGCAAAAAATCTTGTGATCGTCGAATCACCAGCAAAGTGAAAAACAATAGAGAAGTTTCTAGGTCCCGATTATAAAGTAGTAGCATCTATGGGGCATATCAGAGATCTCCCTCAGAAGAGCCTTGGAATAGATATAGAAAATGATTTCACTCCTGAATATGCAATATCAGAGGATAAAGAGAAAACAGTAAATAATCTTAAAAAACTTGCAAAGGCAGCTTCAAAAGTATGGATAGCAACGGATGAGGATCGAGAATGAGAGGCTATTGGTTGGCATTTATGTCATGCTCTGAATCTCGACCCAAAGACAACCCATAGAATAACCTTTCATGAAATCACTAAATCAGCAATCCTCGCATCTGTTGAAAACCCTAAGACCTTAGATCTAGATCTCGTTGATGCGCAACAAGCCAGGAGACTTCTTGATAGACTTGTGTGATACAAGGTATCTCCTGTTCTTTGGAAGAAAATACGTAAGTGACTTTCGGCCGGAAGAGTACAATCTGTCGCTGTAAAACTCATAGTCGAAAAAGAACGAGAAATTCAGGCATTTAAGCCAGAAGAAAGTTGGAAAATTAGTATACAGCTGGACTTTTGAGGAAAAAAGTTTCAGGCATTTTTCTCGAAAGTAGAAGGAAAAGTAAAAAAGCTTAAATCAATTGAAGACACTCAAAAAATTCTTGCAACTCTCATAGATGATATTAAAAGCATCAAGGAGGGGAAAAGTAAAAAAGACACTATAGAACTCTCGCATAAGACAAGTCTAGATTTCAAGCTTGAAGAAGCTATTAAAAAAGATTCTAAAAGATCACCAGGAGCTCCTTTTACTACTTCAACTCTGCAACAAGAATGAGCCAGAAAGTTTGGTTTTGGAGTAAAACAAACTATGATGGTTGCTCAAAAGCTGTATGAAGGGATTGATCTCGGGAGTGGTGAGCGAGAATGACTCATTACCTATATGAGAACTGACAGTGTGAACCTCTCAAAGCTTGCACAAGATGGGGCAAAAGACATGATTACAAAAACTTTCTGAAAAGAATATCATAAAAATAGAAGTTATACTACGAAGTCAGCAGGAGCTCAAGAAGCGCATGAAGCCATTCGCCCAACAGATCTTTCAAGAACTCCTGAGAGTCTCAAAAATGATCTAGACCCACAACAACTAAAACTCTATACGCTTATATGGAAGCGTACTCTAGCAAGCCAAATGCAAGAGGCAATTGTTGAAGTAACTACTTATCATTTTTCTCCAAGTAAGTCATCGAATCAAACTTGGACCTCAAAATGAGAAGTTATAAAGTTTGATGGCTTTATGAAGCTCTATATAGAATGAAGTGATGACGAGGAGGAAGATTCAGATGACTCAGGAATGCTCCCAGCAATGACAGAAGGGGATGTCTGTGAAGGAAAACAAATAACCGCAACACAAAATTTTTCTCGTCCACCTGCGAGATTTACAGAAGCAAGTCTTGTTAAGAAACTTGAATGAGAAGGTATTGGAAGGCCATCTACCTACGCTCCTACTATATCAACTATTATCGATAGAGGCTATGTTGAAAAAAGTGATAAAAAACATCTGCATCCTACTGAAACTGCCTTCACAGTAACAGATTTCTTGCAACTGTATTTCGCGCAAATGATGGAGTACAAATTTACAAAGTCAGTAGAAGAGGATTTTGATACTATAGCAAATGGAAAACAAAAATACCAAACAATGCTCCAAAAGTTTTGGGAAGGAACTCTCAAGAAAAATCTCTCTGAAGCAGATGAAAAAGCAGAAAAAGTCGTAGAGCTTGTTGGAACAAAATGTCCAGACTGCGGAAATGATCTTATTTACAAATTTTCAAAAGCAGGGAAGTTTATTGGATGTTCTGGATATCCAGAGTGCAAACATATAGAACAGCCAAAGGAAGAAAAAGACGCACTTGACGCGCTCAGAAAGAAATACGAATGAAAACCCTGTCCAGATGGAATAGAGTGAATGGTAGTAGTAAAAACTGGTCGCTATGGTCCATTTCTCGCTTCAAGTGAATATCCAAAAGTAAAATGGATAGGAAAGATTAAGTCAGAAAAAGACGAAATACTCGAAGAAATCCTTGCTGCAAAGTGAATGCTTGTAGATGAAGAGACTGGTGAAGAGATGGTTGTAAAAGGATCTCGCAGATGACCGTTTCTCGCAGCAAAAAACTATCCTGACGTAAAAATAGCTAAAAATATACCAAAGGAAGTCTGGGATGAACTTAACGCAAAACTAGCTGAAGTAGATAATGAAACTGCAGCATAAATATACTTCTTATAAATATTACATCTATTATGAAAAAAATAATTATTTCACTGTTTGTATTATTTGCTTCTATTTCTGGGGTATATGCATGAGCGAATAATATAGAGAATGTATTCAAAATATATTCTTATAAATACGATCCTCTTACTGAAATGTATGAACCTCAAGCTTCTGGGAGTGCCGTTTATATTGGAAATGGCAAGATAGTTACTAACGCGCATGTTCTCATAGATAAAAAGCAAAAGCCTTATAACTACTATGAAGTTTGTAAAACCTATTCATTTCGTGAACGTCCATGGTGTATTTCCGTTGCAAACCTCAAGCATATTGATGTAGAAAGAGATCTTGCATATCTCTCCATAAACAGTGCCTGATTTGAACTCTGATCATGAGTCAGCTGGACTATAAATCCTATCACTATTTGAGATAGTATAACGGTACTATGATATCCAGGAACGGGATGAGAGACTATTACTCTCTCTGAGTGAAAGATATCTGGGTATGCTGAGGGATATTATAAAACAGATTCGGATATTGACTCTGGAAACTCTTGATGATGAGTTTTTGATGCAAATGAGGATTTTGTAGGTATGCCTACTCTCATAGTATCAGATGCTGCAAATCTGTGATACATTATTGGGGCTGAAGACATTCTTGAGTTTATTAGTGAGGCTCAGTCTTCTTCCTCTATTTCTACAGATATTTCTGATTTTAAAGATATATGGAATGACCATAGAGTAAAAATGAAAGAAGAAAAACTTCTTAAAGTCCCAGGAATGCAGATAAGAAATCCTAGTAAGTATAATTTTGAAGTTATATCTTATTCAGCAACAAAATCAGGGACTTCAGAATATTTTTTAAAGTCATCTCTTTGAGAGACATACATCGAACTTTGAAATATACATCTCCTACAAAGTGATGTAAGTTTTATGGATACATGGGAAGGTTCTGAATCTGATGAGGACTACAAGATAATTAAACGAGAAATATCCTTGTGATGAAAGAACTTAACACTTCTTGCATATATAGATCTTGCCACTCAAGATATTGTCATGTACTTTTACTCTGAAAGTTCTAGTTTTTCGATTTTTGGAAATATGACTGAAAGCAAACAAATAATAGATGCTCTTAAGATGCTAATATCTGATACTGATATCCTTGAACAAGAATCAGCTAGCTTACAGTTGCAATATAAATGATACGGGCTCTCTCCACAAGAAAAACTATTTTCTTCGAATGAAGTTTGAAGCTCTACTCTTATAAACTTTACTTCTCTTCGCTGAAATGAAGTAGAACTGAGCTTTGAGGTACTATGAGCAGATTCAAGTTTTGAGAATATAGATGGGAGCTATGAAGATATACTTGATTTGTATTTTGCAGAGTGAGTAGATGACGAAGGATACATAATCCTTAAAAGTAACCTCATCAAGAACTCAAAAGGAGAGATCTTTATACTCTCTAAATATGATAGTCCAGAGGGTGATAGCAATTACTATACTCTCAATAAATACAGCTCACCTAGAGGGGTAGATGGATATTATTATGCATATATAAATGTTAATAAAGAGTGAGATACTATTACAAAAGATGACCTTATAACATTCTTTGATTCATTAGAATTCGAATGAAATGATCCTGTAAGTGTCGCTGACCAATCATCTCTTAAGACAGTAAGTCAATTCTTTCAATAAATTTCGGCACAATGCAAACGCTTATAAATACTTTTAAGGAGCATGTTATAGAACTATCGAGCAATAAAGGTTTTATTCATCATGAGTGGTTTATAGAATATCATTTAGATATTGTAGAGCAAATTGCTCTTGAGCTCTGTGACCTATATCCGGATGCTGATAGAGATCTTGTTCACTTACTCGTTTGGCTTCACGACTATTGAAAAATAGTAGATTTTGATAATGAGTATAAGATGACTCTTATTCAATGAAAGAAAAAACTCTCAGAACTAGGGTTTGAAGAAGATATTATAGAAAAAGCTCTCTGATTTGTAGAAATCATGGATCAAAACGAGAGCCTTGATATATCAAAAACAGCTATTGAAATACAAATTATCTCTTCTGCAGATTGATGCTCTCATTTTGTATGACCTTTTCTTAAACTCTGGTGGTATGAAAACAGTGATAAAGATTACAAGGAACTCATGAAGGATAATATCTACAAAATTCAAAAAGATTGGAATAAAAAGATAGTCCTCCCAGAAGCAAGAGAAGCCTTCCAAAAACACTATGAGTTAGCACTAGAATGATCATGAACACTGCCAGAGAGATATTTAAATAAGCAGTAGTCACTACTTCTTGTTTTGAGTAAGAAACCAGAAGATTCATCAGAATACCATTCCTCCAAAATGCCCAAGAAAACTAATTCATGGACTCAGCCCAATTGCTATATTTATAACTATAGCTGTTACTCATCATGTGTATTCAGGATCACCTTTTGACCAAAGATGAAGCGTATAATAGGTAACTACAGCTAAAGCAAATCAGCTAATACCTACAGTAGTACGATCTCATAAGAATGTAATAAGAACTCAGAGAAACATAGCATTAAGTATAAAAAAGACGAGATACTTTTCTGAACCAGTAATTCGTTCAACAATATTTCAAAAATAGAGAATAAATACAGCATTCATAAGTAGATGGATAAAATCACCATGAAGAAATTGTGATGTAAACATCTGTATACCCCATATATGATATATTCCTTGATTAAAAAAGAGATCATTCATCCCAAATCTATAAATACCAAGAGAAGGTATAAGAGTTAAGATTGTAAAAAAAAGACTTATAAGCATAAGTCCGTTAGAAACAGTGACTTTTTTAGAAATGAGGTTCTGCATGCAAGTATTTATAAAGAACTATTCAAGTGATAATCATAATAAAACTCAGTATACTTCACTGCGTGAGAAAACCAAGGTAATATCATATTTGGATATCCGGACTACGAATAAATATTTCTACGAAACTTCGAAACACTCAATATAAAATTAAAAACAGGCAAGCAATCTGTCATGAGAAAGTCTGCCTTTTAGAAATATACTTTAATATTATAAATAATATTAAACCTTCAAGAAAGGCCTCTATTAGTGGGGAGGGGAAGAAACTTCCCTCTAGGGTTTGGACTGCAAGAAACCCCTCATACGGAAATCAGAGAAGTTCTTTATTTATGTAGTTTCATACTCTTCATAGAAACAATCAAACTGGTACTATCAGCGCAAGATCATCCATAAGTTCGAGGAAACTTCGTTTATACTTCCTTGTGAATATGGAGCTAGCTAGGGTAAATCATATGAGTCATCCATGAAAACTCATTCCTCACTCCCAAATGCGTAAAAGAGCAAGAGGATCTAAGATATATGATCCCAAATCATAAAAGAGTATATATCAAATCCTTCCTCAGAGTATCACTCATATGAACAGATACAAGAAAAGACTTTCTCTCTCTCACTCAGAATATCTCTGAGTTTTTTTAATTGCCCATAAACCATATAAAAATGCTAGAGCATACATCAAACCATAATAACTTGGTCAAAATGTCATTCAAAATAGCTCTATTTCAAATATCTTCATGTTTCTAAGTCTTATACAAAGCCTATAAATAAAGGCTTTTAGAATAGTTTATTAAAACATAAGTATATTATTTGACAATATACATAAATTGTGTTGTAATATATTTACAGAAGTAATTTATGTACACAAAAACAAAATTGTCAATACATCGATATTATTCTGATAATACCCCTATATTAACCAAATAGGGAAGTGGGTCAAACCATATTATCAAAAGAATGTAGAGACAAAAATTATTTCTCATAACAAAACTATGAAAACACATACAAAAAGATGTGCTAGTATCATCACTCTATGAATGATGATATTCCAAATACTTCCAGTTGGAGTATTTGCAAAGTGAAGTGACGAACTTATTTATCCAATTAAGGAAATCTCAAAACTTGAATGTAGATTTCAAGATTTTGATACCCTCGCTTCAAATTGTAAGAGGGATCTTCCTATACTTAATAGTAAAGACTATAATAAGTATGCCACTAAGAATGGATGATATAATGACTTTACACGTATCTATACAGTCTTATGGGGATCGAGTTATAAATATGGTTGGGATGTCGGAAGTGGATGACACCAAGGAACCGATATCGCAACAGCTAAAGGAACTCCAGTATACTCTATCGCTGATTGAGTAGTAATTGAATCCGATTCTGATGTTGGATGGGGAAACTACGTTTCTATCGAACATGAGATAAACGGACAAAAAATTATTTCAAACTATGCCCATCTCGCGACAAGAGATGTTAAAAAATGAGATAAAGTAGACGTTTGAGATAAGATTGGAGGAGTTGGAAGCACAGGAAATTCAACAGGGAACCATCTTCACTTTCAGATTGACCTCCCAAGTATATTCCACCCATACTACTATGATTATAAAAAATGTCCCTACGGATATTATGAAATCACTGAAAAGGGAGTCTGTTTTGACGAACTACAAGAAAATACCTACGATCCTCTCGTATTTCTCGAGAACAATGGAGTCGTAGATAATAGAGAGCGTGTATACGTAGAAGAAAATACAGATAAACAAGAGCAGACTAAAGATAATAAAACAGAGGACACCAGCGTAAAAAATACTAAGACAACAAGCAATAGTTCATCATATGATGATAGTATATTTCATACCTATGTTTCACCAGAAGATGGGACAAGAGATCAAGTAAAGCAAGTACAAAGAGTCTATAATAAACTCTGATACTATACTTGAAACATCACATGAGATTATGATGACGTGTATGAATCTATCATACAATACCAGCTAGATACTTGAGTAGTTAGTAGTAGAACAGATCTAGGAGCAGGATATTTTGGACCAAAAACTAGATCACAAACAAAGACAGATTATGATGTTTATGTTGCCTCAGGAGGTCAAACAGTACTTCAAGTAAGCACTACACCTAAAAAGTCAGAAACAAAAGAGACTTCAAAAGTTGAAAAAACACAAACAGTAAAAACAGTTTCGAGAGAAAATCTTATGACCAGAGAAGAACGAGAAGCAAAAGAAGTACAAGATTTCCTAGAGATATACAACATAGATATAAAGCAGGCTCCATCACATATGCAAATAGATGATACAAAGATATCTACTCTGAGTATAACAAACAAAAAAGGAAAGGCCTTTAGAGGAAATACTCCGGGAAATGTAAGTTTTAGCTACGATACGAATAAAATGTCCGTATTTCCAGAAAGTTTCTATAACTTTACAAATGGAGAAAGAGAGATTTATATCTCAGGAAAGTGAGCAGGAAATACAACTCTCTCGGTAAAAATATGAGAAAGCGTAGTAAAAACATTTTCTATAACAGTCTGAGAACAGTGAGCTACAATTATACCAGAGAGCGCAAAGATCTATATGCCTAATGAAACTGTAGTCTGAGATGACAACACAGCAATAATACTCATGAAAGACGGCTTTGAAAATAATCTCATCCGTACGCAGTATACTGGGGAGTTTATACTTCATAGCACAGATGAAATAGAATACTGTGTTAAGCGAGGTGAGCTCAAAGATATAAAGTCTATATATAGAAGATCATGTTATCCTGAGGAATATACTAACAGCCTAAGTTTTGACTACGATGATACTATAGCAGGTCTACTCATCTTTGACTATAAAGTACTCTCAACAAACAGTAACACGACTCTCTCTCTGAGAGAAAGCACTAAAGGAACAAACCTTAGTACCAATATACTCAAGGTAGCAGCTCCTAAATGACTTACGGCAAACTATAAGTACTATGACGAAGTTCTCCAAACACTTGAATTATGAATTAGTGACGGGATAAAGAAATGATATTTCCTCGAAGAAAGAGAACTCACTCAAACTGACGCAAAGAGGTGGATACGAAATACCTTAAGAAACACTTGAGATACCGTAATGGAAGCAAAGGTAGTTTCTGAAATACCCCAGAGCCATATAACTCTATCAAGACAACAGTTTCTTGAACTCACCCATAGTTATCTCTGAGAAGAAAAGAATAATTCTCTTTCAAGAACATATAGAGACATGGATGAAGATAATGAGGTAATGGTTGCAAGTCTCCTATGAACTGACTACGAGTGGAACGACGACTTTGGAGAAAATTACTTTCAACCAGATAAGAAGATAACACGTTGAGAAGCAGCCTACCTCTTGACTCAGGCATTAGAAAACACAGGACAAAGTTACCTTGTAAGAAAATAGTTACCTAAGCCAGAATATTATACCTACACAGGAAGCCATATCTGCTCTAGGAGCATTAATACAAAAAATATTACACTAATTAAACACCCATGAAAAACACAAATACAAACAACATGAATCTCGCTCCAGAAGTATCTGAGGCACTATCGCAATATAACTCAGCAATAGATGGAGCACTCGCAGCAGTACAAAAACTTGAAGCAATATACGTGAGTGAACATCTCGCAAAAATGTTTGGAGTAGATGAACAGAAAGCAGCAAAAACTTTAGAAAAAGATTACTTGCAAGCTGCCTAAGCTTGCATTGATAAAAAGAGACCTCATATGAGGTCTCTTTTTATTTAGTTCAGTAATTTGTATGAGCTTATAGCATCCTCTAAGAGATAGTTTATATCACGGACAATATCTTTATACTTAGGCTGTTTGACTACATAATCATTTAGAAGATTTATAGTACGTCTAAAGGTTGTTGTAACATCCAAGAGAGAATCTTCATTATTACTCACTCTTGCGATGTAGGCATCAACCGCAACAACTATTTCTGGAGCAATTTCTCCAGTATTAATATTACTAGGAGGATTGACAGACGCTTGAGTTGAAGAAGGAGTTTGCGAAGCTATTTCTCACACTCTGTAGGTTTTCTCAGTATTATATAACAGATTCTTATATTCATCTTCTACCTGAACTCAGAGAGTATACGCTTCTTGTAAATCTGCTTTTTTAACAGAACTAATAAACTTTCAGCGAATAGTTTTTTCAGCGCTTCTATAAATTACTCTCCCGTTTAATACCTCAACTCCATCAATATCTATTCTTGAAAAGTAATCTACACTTGGATAATCAGAAACATTTGGAAGCTCAAGCTCAACACTGAGATTTTGAGTGTTTTCATCATAATCAAGAGTAACCCTTAAATCAGACCAACTTGAGTTACTACTCTCAGAGACATTAGAGGTGCCAGAAGAGCTCTCACTTGATACTACAGATTCACCAATCTCTAGTCTCACATCATCTCTAAGCTTTCGGTTTCCTGCATCATTTTCTACATAAAAATCTATATCATAGTCATCCTCTACATCTTCTTCTTGAATTTTTATAGAAAACTTAGCCTCCAGTAGATCATCTCAACTATCATACTTAAATCGCTGATCATAATCTTCATCTTCTAATTCGAGAAATATCTGGTACCTCTCTTTTGGTTCGTTCTTTATATTTTTTAATTGAAATACTATCTCTAGACGTTCTCTCTCTTCATCATACTCACTACTATAGCCGAGATCATCCCAATCAAAGTCGTCACTTGAACTCTCCACATCTATCTCGATATCGAGCCTCCCATCATCT
>CALLPL010000026.1 GCA_938015455.1 uncultured Candidatus Altimarinota bacterium | reverse complement strand
AAATGTTCCTGATTCATGTACAGGAGAATTTTCTGACTTACATAGTGATGACTGGGGATGTAAATATGCTGAAGCTGCACTAGCAAATGGATTTGTAGCTGCAAATGCATCATTTAGACCTGATGATCTTATCACTAACTCAGAGTCACTAAAGATGATCATGCAAGCAAAAGGTATTGCTCGAGACGAAAATAGTGACTGGAGAGCAGGGTATAGTTCAAAAGCAATGTCTGAATGAATTATAATGTCAGAATATGATTTTAATGCTCAGGCAAAAAGAGGTTGGATTTTTGATACAGCTGCACTCAGTTACAGTGAATTCAAGACAGAGATGATGATGGAAGATACGATGATGGATGACACAATGATGGAAGAAGGAGTAATGGTTGGAGGAGCTCTTATGGTTGCTTCAAAGAATATAGTTGAAAATGCAGTTGAAGCTGATAATGTTACTACGGTTGTTGCTGCTGTTGTTGCTGCTGATCTTGCAGAAACACTTAGCTCACCAGGACCATTTACAGTATTCGCACCTAACAATGCTGCATTTGCAGCACTTCCTGCTGGAACAGTAGAAACACTTCTCATGACTGAGAATAAGGGGCAACTTACAGATATTCTTACCTACCACGTAGTTGCTGGATCATATACAGCTGCTGACCTAACTGATGGCCTTACTCTTACGACGGTTAACGGAGCTGATCTCATGTTTACTGTTGAAAATGGAGTACTGATGATTAATGGATCTGCAATGGTTGAAACAGCTGATGTTATTTCTTCTAATGGAGTAACTCATGTAATTGATACTGTTCTTATGCCAACTATGGGAGATGAAATGATGGAAGACACAATGATAGAAGAGGGAGTAATGGTTGGAGGAGCTATGATGCTTGCTTCTAAGAATATAGTTGAGAATGCAGTTGAAGCTGATAATGTTACTACGGTTGTTGCTGCTGTTGTTGCTGCTGATCTTGCAGAAACACTTAGCTCACCAGGACCATTCACAGTATTTGCACCTACAAATGATGCGTTTGCTGCACTTCCTGCTGGAACAGTAGAGACACTTCTTATGACTGAGAATAAAGGACAGCTTACAGATATTCTTACATATCATGTTGTTGCTGGATCATATACATCTGCTGATTTAACTGATGGACTTACACTTACTACTGTAAACGGAGCTGATCTCATGTTTACTGTTGAAAATGGTGTACTGATGATCAATGGATCTGCAATGGTTGAAACTGCTGACGTTATCTCTTCTAACGGAGTAACTCATGTAATTGATACTGTTCTTATGCCAAACTAGTAATCTCTCTAAAAATTAAAGCCTTAATATATTTTTAGAAAAGTTGAAATTAAAGCTCTGATTCAATCAGGGCTTTATTTTTTAAAAGAAAGACTTACATTTCTCATACAATTATATAGTATATTATAAACCGTAAATATTTCTTTAATGAAAGTAAGAAGATGAAAGTTTTAGTAATAGAAGACAATGATATCCTGAGATCTAACGTAGTAAAGTATCTAGAAATTAAATGACACTCAGCAGATGGGTATGATAGTTTCGAATGAGCGACTTATAAGATAATGACTGAAAATTACGATATAGTAATTCTAGATCTAGGACTTGGGAGTACTGAATGAGATGGCTTAGATATTTGCCGAGAAGTTCGGGAAAAAGGAAATACTATCCCTATACTTATGCTCACAGCGAGAACTCTCACTCCTCAAAAAATAGAAGGCCTTGAATCAGGAGCAGACGACTATATGACGAAACCTTTTGATTATGAGGAGCTCTTAGCTCGATTAAAGACCCTTATTCGTAGAGATCATAGTCTCAAAGGAGACGTATTTAAAATAGGCAAGGATATAACTATAAAAGTCGAAGAGATGAAGGTAGAGCAAAATGGAAATGATATTCATCTCTCAAAGTTAGAGTTTAATCTCTTACTCCATCTTGCTCAAAATAAATGACGAGCACTCACAAAAGAAGAAATAACAGAAAAGGTATGGGGAGAAATAGATATGTTCCAGGAAAGCAGAACGCTGGATATCTATATCTGATATCTGAGAAAAAAACTCGGAAAAGACGTAGTAGATACTGTAAGGTGAGTATGATATATTATGAATTAGTATTCTATGGAAAACCTCAAACTTCTCGAACGTCATAGACGACGAGTAGCGCTCCTAGTAGCACTACTCGTATTTTTGCTATTATATTTAGTGATCATAGTATTTCAGTTCACATCTGCGTATTTTCTTGAACAAAGCGAAGATCAACAGCTAAAAAATAGGAGTATCCGTGTAGTATCTGTAGTAAAGAATTTTGATGCACTTAAAGAGACTGGTGATAGTGACCTACAAGAAACGGTAGAAAATATTTTAAAGTGAAGTGATGTATCAAGCCAAAAACGAACTATACGAAGCGATATATGACTTGATGAGAGTATTTCTGCAGAACTTTTAGATGATTCTATTAATAAACTCCCTGGATGGAAACTCTATAAGCAGGGCTTTGAAAAAGATGGGGAAGATTTTATGACTATAGTATGAATGGAATATAAAACTATTTTTCAAAAGTTATTTCCTACATTTCTTATACTTCTTTTTGCTGCTCCATTTGTATATTCACTTTTTGCGTGGATAGCATGTAGATTCATGTATCAAATATATAAGCCTTTAAAAGAAGTTATAATGAGCTTAGAATCATTTGCGAGTAATGTAAATCATGAATTTAAGACTTCACTTACAGAAATAATTTCATCACTCGAGCTTGCAAAAGTAACAGGAGAATATGAACAAGCAAATGAACACTCGATTAGTTCAGCAAGACGTTTAGATAGTATACTCAATTCGCTATGAACTATGATTCATTTCGTTGATAGTGATTATAGGAAACAGAGAGTTAATATAGTAGAGCTTTTGGATACTTCACTGTGGGACTTTGAGAAAAAAATTACAGAAAAAGGAATAAATATTATTAAGAAATATTCTTCTCAAACACCTCTTTATAGACTTATTGATGCTTCTCCGTTGAGTCTATGTTTCCAGAATATTCTAGAGAATGCAATAAAGTATTCTGACTCGTGATGAGAAATAGAGATATACTTAGCAAAAGATAGCTTTACTATAAAAGATTATGGCGAAGGGATATCAGAGAAGAATTTAGAGAAGATATTTGACCGTTATTTTCGTGAGTGATACTCAAAGAGTGGGAGTGGAATAGGGCTTTCTATTATCAAAAAAATTACTGAAATATATAATTGGGAAATAAAAGTCACAAGTAAAAAATGAAAATATACGCAAGTACAAGTAGAATTCTAGTATCTCATACAATCCTCATACGTAGACTTTATATAATTAACAGTATTAGTTTAGTGAAATATATCCAAAAAAATGTTTTTAACGCAAAATCAAATACTATTAGTAGTTAGCATTCTTCATATATTACTTTTTATAGTAGTATTACGAGATTCTCAAAAGTGTAACGCGGATGGAGTATGTAAGATGCTCTGGCTATGTATAGTCTGATTATTCCCATTTATTTGAGCGCTTTTTTACTTTGTTATAGGAAGAAAAACTTAAGGTTCATGAGTATAATTTAATTCTTCTTAAAAAACAATATGAAAAAAGCAACAAAATATGGACTCTACGTAGGAATACTCCTCTGAGTGATTGCAGCGACTGTAGCATTTTCAACGGGAATATTTTCTATGAAATGATCTGAGCATAAAAGTAATATTACTAAGACAGTATTAAATACTAAAAATCTTCAGGAGGCATATTTTGCAGGAGGATGCTTTTGGTGTATGGAAGCAGTATTTGAGCAGCAAGCCTGAGTAGAATGAGCTTATGCATGATATACTGGGTGATCAGAAGAGACAGCTACCTATGAGTTGACTTCAAACAAAGATACAGGCCATAGAGAAGCTGTAAAGGTCTTATATGACCCGAATCAAATAACATATAGAAAACTTGTAGAACTCTACTGGACACAAATTGACCCTACAGATGATGAGGGGCAATTCAATGACCGATGATTTGTATATTCACCTGCAATATTTTATAATGATGTAAATGAAAAAATTGCAGCTCAGGCGAGTAAAAATGATCTTTCAGTATCAAAGAGATTCTCAGATTCAATAGTCGTAGCAATAGAACCGGCAAAAGAGTTTTTCCTAGCAGAAGACTATCACCAAGATTATTACAAAAATAACTCTATTCGTTATAAAGTATACACTTCAGGAAGCGGGAGAAAAAGTTTCATAGAAGAAAACTGGCAAGACCGAATAGAAGAACTTAAGTGAAAAGATTATGTAAACTGACAGTTAGTAGAGCAGAAAAGCCCCTCACTTGATTCTCTCTCAAGTATAAAGATACAATCACAATACTCTGAACAAGAACTTCGTGAGAGACTTACTCCACTTCAGTACAAGGTAACACAAGAAGAGGGGACAGAACCAGCGTTTAATAACGAGTATTGGGACAATAAAGAGCCTGGAATCTATGTGGATATAGTAGATGGAACCCCTCTCTACAGCTCTCTTGATAAATTTGATTCCTGAACTGGTTGGCCAAGCTTCACCAAGTGAATAGATGAGAGTCTTCTCACTACTCATACTGATACTCGATTCTTTATGACTCGAACTGAAGTTCGATCTGCTAAAACTGACTCTCACCTTGGACATATATTCAATGATGCCCCAAAAGACCTCTGAGGTATCCGTCACTGCATAAACTCTGCATCTCTTCGTTTTGTGCCAGTAGAAGATTTAGAAAAAGAAGGGCATGAAGAATATCTAGAGTTGTTTGAATAAGAAAAATTTATATACTAGAGAAGTTAATAACTAACTTCTCTTTTTTATGAAAAAATATATTCTTTTTATATGTGGTCATAATTCATGAAGGAGTCAGCTTGCAGAAGTATATTTTAATACTCATAACACAAACCCAGATATAGAAGCTCGTTCATGTGGGACAGGTTTGAAGTGAGATGGAAAAATAAACCCAAAGGTTGTTGAGCTTCTGAAAAAAAATAGAATTGATATCTTTACTCAAGAGCGAAAGTATGAACCAAAGATAATTACAAGAGAAATGGTAGATGGTGCAGAATCTATCTATACTATGGGATGTATGTGTACAGATGAAAATGGAGTAGATATGATTTGAAGAAAAGTTGATCATGATTTTTGCCTTGATGACCCAGCGAGAGATGATACTAATGTAGATGCAATGTTTGAGAAATTTATATCACAGATAGAGTCTATTTTGAAAAAATATAACTTGTAAAAATAAAAATATGATTCTTTGTGAGAGACTTTCAACATGGTCAGGATTTATAAGAACTAAGGAATATTTTTAGTTGTTTTTATCATGTCTAAAACACCCATTTTTGGGTGTTTTTTTATTTTCTAAATTTTTATCATGAATACAAAAATTCTAGTTGCTCTCACAGTATATATTTCAGCTCTTTTTATGAGTAACCTCCTAGGGCTCAAAACTATACCATTTTTCTTTGATACGCATCTCTCTATTGCGGTCTTTACTCTCCCTTTTGTCTTCATAACCACAGACGTAATAGGAAAAGTATATGGCAAAGATATGGCAAAGAAGTTTGTTTTTTTGTGATTTCTCGCTCTATGAATATGGAGTCTGTTCTCGATATTTGCTCAACTACTTCCATGGTCAGATAATACCTATGCTCGCATAGGAGAGTCCTATGAGGAGATATTCACACTATCTATTCGGGTGTTTATTGCTTCACTCGTTGCTTTTCTCATAGCAGAGTATCTCGATGTTTTGGTATTCTTTCGTTTTAAGAATAATAAGAGTACTTTTTTTACAGCTTCGACTCTTTCAAATATTGTGAGTCAGTTTCTTGATACGGCTATATTTATGACGATAGCATTTTATGGAGTATTTGAAACAAGCACAATTATTTCTATGGCTATTCCTTGGTGGATATACAAGGTTTCAATGTGAGTTCTCTATATGCCACTTTCATATCTTGTACTCCATCACTTTTGAAAGCATGAATGAGTATAATAAAATACTAGAGGATTTTTTTCGAATAGAACAAGTATGAGAGTATTCTCTTGACGCTATTAAAAAGGCTTGTAAACATTTTTGAAATCCTCAAGAATCTTTTAAAACGATTCATATAGCAGGGACAAATTGAAAAGGGAGTGTCTCAAAAATGATATTTCAGGTACTCAAAGATTCTGGTAAAAGGGTAGGGGTTTATACCAGTCCTCACCTCATAGATATATCTGAACGATTCGAAACTCAAGATGGCCTTATTTCTGAGGAGGATTTTATATCATATGCTAAGCAAATCATAGAGTATGCTTGAGAACTCTCCTACTTTGAAAAATGTGTAGTACTGGCTTTTTTATTTTTTAAAGATCAGTGATGTGAGTATCTCGTACTTGAAACAGGTCTGTGAGGGAGACTCGATGCTACAAATATTGTGACTCCAATTCTTTCAATAATTACCAGCATTGGCTATGATCATATGGAGTATCTAGGAAATACGCTCGAAGAGATTTCCTACGAAAAAGCTGGTATTATCAAGCAATGAATTTCCTGTATTCTGTATTGAAAAAATGTAGTGATTGAAGGGTTTGCCCAAAGCAAAGATACTGAGATTATCTTTCCATCTAACAAAGATATTCGAACAAACCTCCAGTGAGAACACCAGACTCAGAATGCTAACATTGCATATGAAGCCTGAGTATTCCTATGATTTTGAGATACCGAAATAAGAGCAGCGCTTATGTCTGTACAACATAGAGGAAGACTTGAGTTTATCAGAGAAAACATCCTTATAGATGGAGCTCACAACGAACAGTGACTCCAGATGCTACAGAACTTTTTAGCAGCAGAAAAAGATAAGTGGAAAAATATAGTGTACTGTATCGCAGTAAAAAAATGAAAAACCTTAGATACAATTCTGAGTATTTTTTCAGATAGCAAGAACTGGTGTATCGTTGACAGTGATAATCTCTTATTAGAATCTCCAGACGTTTTACAAAAGTTTATATCACAAAGATGATATAGCGCTCAAATAAAAACAACTCATGATATATTTTCATGAGCAACAAAGAACCCAAAAACACTCTATACTGCTTTTGGGAGTTTATACATGTTAGGAGAATTTTATAAATAATAGTATATATTATGTCAAAATAATATATACTATTACTTATAATAACATTAAGATAAAAAATGAGGGAGGAGTCAATAGGAACAGAGATTTCGAGAAGACAGTTTGTCCTGGCTTTATGTGCTACGATTGGTCTTGTAACTTCTACAAAGTCAGTTATAGCAGATACTCTGGATGAAGTACCAAAGATTTCTCTTGATCAGTTGGCTGATATTTGTAATGAATACTCAGATGTAGATCAATCTGTGGAATGAGTATCAGGGGGTAATTCTATAATGAACAATATTAACCTCTTATTTGATGTTTTAAGTGTAAATCAACTTGAAGACTGAGAACTTTTTCATCTTTTTAAGATCTTGCAAGATCTAGCAACAGGAGAGAACCCTGATGTAAAAGAAGCACAGAGGATTTTATTTCAGATTATAAGATACTTTAGAGATGAAGGCTACTTTTTAAATCTCAAAAATGCAGTTATATGATGAAAGCTATTACAAAAATGAGATACTTTGAGTATCTCTATAGCTCAAGATGAAAATCTAAAACAGTTGTTTTGAGATACATCACAAATATCTGTTGACGCAATTATGATATCTGATACTCACGCTCAATTTGCTGGTCTCGCCGATATGTCGAGAATAGTAGTTCTAAATTCTGCGAACATACGAGCCCGGCATGATGATTACCAAAAATATTTAGCTCAGGTTCAAAATCCAATTTTTTCTTGAGGGGTTACCTTACATGATATACAAATCACGGTTGCATCAAATGAAATGGCTCATATATATCTCGATAGAATATATTGATTCAATGATAGTTCAAAAATAAATTGGAAGGAAGAAGTAGAAAAAAAATGAATTCGTTATACGGCACAAATGAACTCAGATAGTATCTGAGAATTTATTTCCGATACCGTAGCGCTTGTATGAAATAAATATAATATAATAGTCCAATTAGGTCGTTTATTTCTTCCTCAAATTCTAAGCTATGGTTTTTCAAAGACCTTCTTATATATCACTCTTAGGCAGATATTTCATAACAGAGAGGATAATGCTGCTAGTAAAGTAAATGAAGTATTAGATATTATTGCTGGAAATACTCAAAAATCAATCAATCAAAGAGATGCTTTGAAACTTATACTTGAGAGTCTTCGTGAAGAAGATATGCAATTTATCGTAAACGAATATTTTAGATATTCACTTGATTTTATAGATATAATAAAAACAACGTAAAACTCATATCTTAATCTTTCTTTAAGCTTCATCTATATATTAGATGTATGCAACAGGAAGAGTTTCATAGAAAAATGTAGGAAAAATAAACAAAGCAATTTTGAGAAATTCTGGTTTCTCATATAGTTCACTAGTATACTTCCTGTTGTATTTTAAAAAGTATAAAATTTATGAAAGCATCAGATTTATTTGTCAAAATATTAGAGCAGAAGTGAGTAGATACTATCTACGGAGTCCCAGGAGAAGAGAACCTGGATTTTTTAGATTCACTTGGACGTTCATTAATTAAGCTTATTCTGACTCGTAACGAGCAAACAGCTGTATTTATGGCAGCAACTTACGGAAGATTCACAGGAAAACCTGGAGTAGCACTCGCGACTCTCGGACCTGGAGCAACCAATATGATGACATGAGTTGCATATGCTCAGCTTGGGGGACTTCCACTCATTGTGATTACGGGCCAAAAACCTCAGAATCATTCAAAGCAAGGAGCATTTCAGATTATCGATGTTGTTGGGATGATGAAACCGGTGACAAAGTGGGCAACAAGTATTGTGAGCTGAGAGCGTATTCCATATATTCTGGAAAATGCTTTTCGTATCGCTGAGGAAGAAAAACCAGGTGCAGTACATCTGGAGCTTCCAGAAGATATTGCAGCAGAAGAGGTCCGTGATAAATACGCGATTGTTGATCTTGGAGTGAAGAAGATCAGGAGACCGGTTGCAGATTACAAAGCTATTCCAGAGCTTATTACAGAAATGCAGGCAGCAAAAGCTCCCATTATTCTCATAGGAGCATGAGCAAATAGAAAACGTATTACCACCTACCTCACAAAGTTTATAGAGAAATATAACATTCCATATTTCACCTCTCAGATGGGGAAATGAGTTGTGTTTTGAAGACAAGAAAACTACCTTTGAACCGCAGCTCTCACAAGTGATGACTATATACATGACGCAATAGCAGAATCTGATCTTATTCTCTCAGTGTGATATGATAACGCGGAAAAACCAACAGACATATTGGGGATTAATGGAAAACCGGTGATTAACATCAACTTTACGAAATCAAATTTTGATTATGTATATTCACCCTATCTTGATGTAATTGGAGATATAGGAAACATTTTTTGGAATCTCTGTGAAGAAGATATAGATAGTAGTAGCTGGGATTTTTCTAAGATTTATGAAATTAACGAGAAGAATGATAAGAAAATCAAAGAAAATATTTCTCTCGAGGATGAGTTTCCATATATGATGCCTCGTCGTCTTGCTAAAGAGCTTCGAGAAGTACTCGCTGATGAAGATATTCTTACGCTTGATAATGGACTCTATAAAGTCTGGCTTGCGAGAAACTACCCAGCAAGAAAGCCAAATACCATTCTTCTAGATAATGCTCTTGCGACTATGTGAGCTGGATACGCATCTGCTATTGAGGCAAAGAGACTGAATCCTGAGGTGAACGTCGTATGTGTCACTGGAGATGGAGGACTTGTGATGAATCTCTGAGACCTTGAAACCATCGTCAGGCTCTGACTCGATATCACGATTGTGATCCTCAATAATAGCTCATATGGGATGATTAAGTGGAAGCAAAAGGGAGGAGGATTTGATGATTATGGACTTGATTTCTGAGATATGGACTATATCAAGCTCGCAGAAAGCTTTGGAGCAAAAGGATATAAAGTTAAGAAGAAAGAAAGTTTTAAATGACTCCTAGATCAAACACTTTCAGAAAAAGGACTCAAGATTATTGATCTGGATTTTGATTACCCAAAAGATGGGAAGATTCTCTAAGAAATATAATAGCTGAGTAATATATTATCACAAGATAAGTTAATTTGCATAATCTTATCAAGATTATATAGTTTAAGGGTTTTTATAACTTAAAGATTATAGTATGTGAAAAGTAGCTGACATATGAAAGATAGCAATTTTTGTATGATTTGTTATGCTTGTTTGATACTATATATTATTAAGTGTTACTGCAGATAAGCAGGATGACACATCTTCTACATGAACAGTAGTAGAATCAAAGGAACTTATAGCAGTTGATGAAAGAGAAGATACACAGCAAGGAATAATGAGTAGTATAACTGGATTATTTGCGTCAAAGAAAGAGCAAGAAGATGTAGACATGGAGCAAGACAGACGAGTAAATGCTCAAATAGACGCAATGACCAAAGAAAATGAATTGATGGATGCTGAGATAGATGAGATATTTCAGCAAGAAGATGAGATGTGGGACAAAATGATGAAAGAAGATGAGCTTATGGAGGCTGAGATAGAAGAAATGTACAAAAAAATTGAGCTTACAGATGCTGAAATAAATGCTATGGAGCAAAAAGATAAGCTTATGGAGGATGATTCTGTTTTGAGCTTAAAGCAAAAGATCTTAGGAAGAGTAGGAACTTCGAAAGAACCAGTTGCTCAGACTCAGGTAGTAAACACAGATATTAAAAAATTAGATGACTTTCCTAAAACAGTATCTACTTGGTGAAAGACGCTCAACCCAAGTGGAGATATTCCAAATGGAAGATATAAAGCTGTATTTTTTAATACAGAAACGCAAAAGGTATGACAGACTATAGTTCAGGATACTATATCTGCAGCAGGAGCCTATAATATAGCTGGTATCAAGTCTGAAGACTTTTGAGCATATTTTGTATGAAATATTAATGTTACGGAGAAAGGATTATATGAATTTTATGGGACATCAGGTTGGTCAACTACACGTTTAATACTCGATGGCAGAGTAATACCAAATAAGACTACACTGGAATTAGCTGCATGAAGTTATACCTTAGAGGCAGAACATATAAATAACTGGCATACTGTAGATTTTACTGCCTGATTTTTGAAACCTGTGAAAGAAATTGATATGCAAACAGCAAAACAGGTTCTAAAAGATGTTCGTAATATCCCAAACCTCAAAACTTGGTATGCAGGCGCGTATGAAAGCAGTACTCATAGTATTGATATATCTCTGAGCCCTTCGAATACTCCTGTTGCTCTTGTACTCAGCTCATATGGATCAATAGAGTGGAAAATAAATAGAAATAATGTTGATCTGCGAGCAATTATTTTTAGTAGTTTAGAAGAAGGAGCAAGTGTTTCAGGTGTAGGGGATGTTCCTATTTATAGTATGGCATATAGAGATATCCCAAACCTATATAAACCTCTTCCAGATTGTTATGATGCTGGAGGAATGTTTCATTGTGAGTGATGACTCGATGAATTTGAAGACCTCATGAAAGTTACAACAGATCTCCTAGGAAATGTTCCAGCTTGATTTGCATGAAAGTATTCTACAACAAACTTTACTCTTCCAGAAAGGCTTTTAGACGCTCAAGAATACAAAAAGATACAAGATGAGAAGAATAAAACCCTAGATACAAAAAAGGAGACAGAATCTAAAAAAAGCTTTGATAATATGTTTAACTAAAATCTAAGTTTTTCTTAAACTCTACTTGTATAATGAGCTCTAACAGATATCATAAGTACATATTTTTTAATTAGATTACTATGTCTACACTCACATCGATAAATCCATTTACTCAGGAGGTAAATGCTACATTTGAAACTATTTCTGATGAAGAAATTAAGCAGAAGATAGAACTGGCTCATAGCGCATATCTTAGCTGGAGAGAAACGAGCTTTGATGAGCGTAAAAACCTCTTTTATAAACTCGCTGAAGTTATAGAGGTTGATATAGAAAATGTAGCAAAGCTACAAACTCTTGAGATGGGAATGCTTCTAAGTGCATCAAAAACAGGTATGCAAGCAATGGCTGATCTGATCAGATGGTTTGCTGATAATGCGGAAGATGTACTAGGAGATAAGGAGTTTGACGTAGATGGATCAAAGTGAAAATTTACACATGATCCACTATGAGTTATTTATGGTGTCGCTCCGTGGAATTTCCCATATAATCAAGTTTTGAGGGCTGCTGTGCCAAATATTTTAGCAGGAAACACACAGGTATACAAGCATGCAAGTAATGTCCCTATGTGCGCTGAGCAAATAGAGAAATGGTTTCATAAGGCAGGATTTCCGCAAGGAGTATATAACAATATATGTATATCGTCATCAAGTTCAGAGATGATACTTGAACATAAACATGTGAGAGGAATGAATCTCACTGGGTGAGAAAAAGCAGGAAGAGTACTTGGAGCACTTGCTGGGAAGAATCTTAAACCCTCAGTGTTAGAGCTTGGAGGAAATGACGCATTTATTGTTTTAGAGACAAGCAAGCTTGATGAGATAGTAGACTGGGCAATAGTATGAAGAATGAGAAATGGATGACAAGCCTGTACAGCCTCAAAGAGATTCATAATTTTAGAAAAATATTATGAAGAATTTTGTGAAAAATTCTCTCAAAAAATGTCAGAATTAAAGATAGGAGATCCTATGCTTGAAGCAACGGAGCTACAACCTATATGCCAAGAATCAGCTCGTGATGAAGTCCATAAGCAAGTAGTGCAGAGTATTTCCGATGGAGCGAGACTTATGACCGGATGAGAGAAGGTGAGCATTGATGGAAAATGATTCTTTTATGCCCCAACGCTTCTCGCTGATGTAACTCCAGATATATATAGCTTTCACGAAGAAATCTTTGGTCCAGTAGCAAGCGCAATATCAGCAAGAGATATAGATCATGCAGTAGAACTGGCTAATATGATAGACCTATGACTCTGAGGATGTATATTTGGAGATAAACATGATGAGATAGTAGCTACAGCTGAGAGGATAGAAACAGGGATGATGTTTATCAACCAGACAGTTTCCTCGAGAGCTATGCTCCCATTTGGGGGAGTGAAAAAATCTGGATATGGAAAAGAAAATGGTCCAGAGGGGCTCAGAGCATTTACGAGCAAGAAAGTGATTCTTTATTAAGACTTTTAAGTTTTTTTTAAGACCACTCAATTATATTATATGAGTACTTTTTATATTTTAATATTACCTATATGAAGAAAGTAATGATTTTTTTGATAAGTCTTAGTGTTCTTTGAAGTTCAGTATTTGCAGGATTTGAACATACAATTGTAGATGTTACCAAGTGAAAAGAGATTCGTGGAATCACGACTCCAAGTGATGCAAATGGGTATGCTCTCGTAAGTTATGATGACGAGTTTTCTCTGAACGCTGAGTTCTTTGGACTTTCTGATCCACTTAACGATGACTTTTATGAATGATGGCTCGTGAGAAGAGACCCGTTTGCTTTCATATCAACAGGAGTAGCTGACAAGAGGGGTGATACTTATAGAAATGCGTTTACGAGCACTACTGACTATAGCGCCTATGATTTTTATGTACTGACGCTCGAACCAAACGATGGAGATCCTGCTCCAGCAGATCATATTATAGAATGAGAAGTAGTGATGCAAAAATCAGAGGAAAGTATGATGACTATACAGAGTACTGAAAATGATGAGATGATGAAAACAGTAACTATTGATCTCACAGGAAAAAACTTTGAATTTTCTCAAAATGAAATTAGAGTAAACAAGGGAGATACTGTCACTATCAATTTTGAAAGTACTGGATGATTTCATGACTGGGTAGTCGATGAGTTTGATGTTGCAACAGACAGGGTAAATCCAGGTACTATGACGAGTGTGACTTTTGTAGCAAATGAGGTTTGAACTTTTGAATACTATTGTAGTGTTGGGTCTCACAGAGAACAAGGAATGGTAGGAAGACTCATTGTTGAAGATACCATGATGAAAGATGATAGCATGATGAAGAAAGAAATGACTCCAAGGCAATTGATATTAAAAATAGCAATTGAATCAAAACTTGCTACACTTGATGTTGATATGAATGTACTCCTAGAAAGAGTAATCTCTTTTAGAGATGGTCTTGATAGTCGAAATCTCACAGCAAGTAAAAAGGCTGCATATATGGAACTCCTAGATGTACTTATTATTGTCCTTAAAGAAAAAACAATGATGGGAGGTACTATGATGGATAAGTAATAGTATGATTGAAAAACTATATCTCATAAATTTGATAGTTTTCTGCTCTGGTGTTGTGTTATTTGCAATACTAGAGTATTTTTTTGCTTTTCGGAGATATCAAGATAAAAAGAGTCTCAGATGGTGAGAAAATTTTGGACTGACTCTTATAAATACGCTGATTATTAGATTCCTTTTTATTATCACTCCTATTTCAGCTGCAGTGTACGCAAGTGAAAATAGTATCTGATTATTTCATATGCTCTGAGTCCCGTGACTTATTTGATGAGTAATAGCTTTCATAGTCCTTGACATGATAGTATACGCTGAGCATGTCTTGTTTCATAAGATTCCTTTTCTTTGGAGAATTCATAAAGTACACCACTGCGACCTCGATTTAGATTTTAGCTCTGGACTCAGATTTCATTTTTTCGAGAGCATACTTTCGGTTATTACAAAGATTATAGTAGTCCTAGCTCTTTGAGCTCCAGTACTTGCTGTCGTACTATTTGAAATAGTGTTAAACTTTTCAGCAATGTTTAATCATTCGAATTTTAATCTCCCAAAAAAACTCGATAGGTTTGTTTCAAAGTTCATAGTAACCCCAAAGTTTCACGAAGTCCATCACTCACAAAAGATTTGAGAATCCCTCTCCAACTACTGATTTTTCCTCTCGACCTGGGATTATCTATTTGGAACCTACGAAAAGCATCAGAAAAAAATTGAAGCTATCTGACTCAGGGGACAAAAAAAGAGATACAGCTTCAAGAAGCTTCTCTCTTTGGATATGGATGAATAGTATAATACCTCTATGCAGGCATACTAGCCTTTACTGATTTTTCGTTTTCTTTTTCAAATTTTAAGCATCCTGAAAGGAGTTGGTCAACTATCCTTGCAAGAGATCAACTCTCAATATATGCCTCAGGAGTTATGAGAGCGAATCGAGCCATAAATGGATTGCTTACATGTATACTAGAGTCAACAGAATTAGCTATTCATGATTCTCAAGTATTTGTTGTAAATTCAGCAATTCAATGCTCAGTCCTTTGAGAATTACGATGAACACATTCTACTGCTGCCTTAATGGTATGTTTCGCGTCTGGTATGCTTTTTACTCATGTGTGAGTAGGATCAGTAAAACTGCTTGGAACTCATTCTGAAACAGCTCATGCATTTGTAGTAGCTGTAAGGAGTCCTAGGGCTCATAAAGTGGTTATAAATCTATGCATAAACTGTAAAGATTATAAATTAGTATTATATGGGCATTATAATTAATATTGTAAATTGTCAAATATATTTTTCTAACTCCTTATTGCCTTTTAGAGGCTTTTAGACACAATACTGTTATTAGTACAAATAAATGATTTATGCCAATACTGAAAGTGAAAGATGTATATAAAACTCTTGCGAAAAAAGAGGTTCTTCACGGGATTAGCTTCTCGGTAGATGAATGAGAAATATACGGTTTTTTATGACCTAATGGAGCAGGGAAGACGACAACTATGAAGTCTATTCTTGGTCTTATTACTCCTGAGAGTGGTTCGATTAAAGTCTTTGGAGAAGAGGGGCTTACAATTGAGAGTAAAAGAAGAATTGGCTTTATGCCAGAGAATACTTATCTCTATAAGTATCTCACTGGAAGAGAATTTCTAAGTTTCAATGGGACCTTCTTTTGATTAAGCTGAAAAGAATTGGATGATAAAGTTGAAGAGCTCCTGGCCCGAGTATGATTAGAGAAATCTGGAGATAAATACTTGAAGACCTACTCAAAAGGAATGCTCCAAAGAGTTGGACTCGCACAATCTATCATTAATGATCCTGAACTCTTATTTCTAGATGAACCAATGAGCTGACTCGATCCACTTGGTCGAAAAATGGTAAAAGATTTACTTGTGTCACTCAGAGACTCAGGAACAACCATATTTTTCAATACACATATTCTCGCTGATGTCGAGAGTATTTGTGATAGAATCAGTATTATTCACCAGGGAAATATTATTGTTGAATGAAAAAAGGTGAAATCTCTTAAGGGGAAACTTGAAGACTTTTTTATTGAGCAGGTAGAAGAAAACTCATAAGCTTACCCTTTTAGATATCAGAGTTTCTTAATGGCTGTCTTAAGCGAATTACTTACTGCGTCTCACTCTTGAGCAATAATATTGTTTACTTCAATGAGCATAACATATATATCTAGTGGAATACGCTCTATATCACTCACCCTGATATGTTTCATAGCAGCAAATATATCACTCATATCTTCTTTCACGAAGCTCATATTGTTTATAGCCCTTATTTCAAAATCTTGGAAGCGAAAATTTTCGAGATAGGACTTTATAAATTGATTATTTCAACCTCCTCACCCAATATAAAATACTCTTGGGCAAATATTCTTTCCAAGTATTTCTCTCAGAGTCAGTCAAAAACTTTCACCCCAGACACCAAGAAAGGATTTCTTTTCTTCGAGATATGCATCTCATCATAAGTTTTCGATTATTTCGGCCTTTGTTTCTTGGGTGTTTCGGGATATTTTATTTACGAGATCTTGTATTCAGATGGATATTTTTGATATACCTATCACTTCGAATTCTTTTACAACAGAAATGGTTGTTTGAGTTGCTCAGATATTAATAACTACAATATTCTTCTGATGAAAAATCTTGGTAATGCAATATTCAGTTGGAAGAATTCGAAAGATTTTTTTTTCAATAACATTTCCTATTTGGAGCATCAATCGATGTTTTGACTCGGGTACAAAGGCATTTAAAAGAGATACTTTCATATTCTCACCCTCTCTTCCTATAATCTTATCATATGCCTGTCCATCTATATGTATCTTATTTACTCGGCTCAGAAGTATCTGCACATCATGTGAGTTCATACCATAGAGCTTTTCCACTTCACCGGTAAGTTTTTTTAGGCAGAGTTTTTCTACTGACTCCATGATTTCCTCAAGCTCAGAGAGACTTATTGCTTTTGATGGATTTTTTCTTTTGTAATTAATTTTCCTAGAGCCAAGAAATATCTCTCAAAAAGGGTAATTAATAACGATATTATTGAGACAATAACCAAGCTCTGATTCAAGCTTTTCTATTGCCTCAGATATATTCTGGCAAAGTCATGGAAGATTCGTGCATTCTTGATTTGAAAAATACGAAACATCTTGACGCTTTTCAGCGTATCCAAGAATTTCAATTTTTTTATTTTTAAACTTTCCGGCACAAACTCTGAGTTTATAACTCCCAACGTCTATGATACATAAAGTTTTGGCCCTGATATGTTTTGTTGTGAAACTCAAATCTGGGAAATATTTAAGTGCTAGTTGCCTCAGACTTTCCTATTTTTTTGAGAAGTTTATTTCATGCGAGTATTTCACCAGTACCTATGAGTGCCATAGCAAGGTCTTCTGTAATGAGTTCATCTTCAGGAGATATATTAAGGGCACGTTTGAGTATTATGATCCCTCTCTCTTGTTGTCCGAGCATTGTATATGCCCAGCCAAGATTTCTTAGTACCTCAGCGTTATTTCAAAAGAGAGCATTTGATTTCTCCAGGTATGATACGGCTTGCTTTACTTTGTCTTCTCCTAGGAGTATAAAACCCTTGAGATAATTACCTGTTGCTGATTTTGGATTGAGAGTGAGCGCGAAATCGAGAGCTGAGAGTGCTTTTGTAAAATCAGAAATGTAGAGGTAAATATCTGCAAGTTCTTCATAAAGTCTATAATCATCAGAGTATTTTGTGAGTGCTTGCTGTATTTTTGAGATAGCGAGTTTAAATTTCTTTTGTGCTTTGAGGTCCTCTACTTGGAGGATAATGCTGCGAGTTTCGTCCATAAGTTTTTATTTCTTGAAAATATAGTATCAATATATAAAATACGAAGGCAAAATCAAGCCCTATTTAAAAAATAATGTTGAAAACTTGGAAAAGAAAAAGACAAAGATTAAAATATGAATCGATGAAGCCGGAAGAGGTCCTTGGTGTGGTCCAGTAGTAGCATCCGCTCTAGCTTGGAATCCAAATAATAAACCAGATAAAGAGTTTATTGCCTTGATGAATGATTCAAAAAAAATTAGTGAGAAAAAACGAAAAGAATTATACGAGAAGATAATAGAAAAATCAGTGAAAAAAGAACTCTTTTTTGGAGTCTGAGTAGTGGATAACTACATGATTGATGAAATAAATATTAGAGAGGCAAATAAGCAGGCCATGAGGCGAGCTATAATAGAAGTTCAAAGAAAGATCCCAAAAGAATGCAGCGAGGTTTCAGTTGTTATAGACGGACGAGATAACTATGAGTTTGAGGAACTTCAGCAAAAACCATTATATATCATTTGAGGTGACGGAAAAATCTCTGAGATAGGTGCAGCAAGTATCATATCAAAAGTATTTCGAGATAAACTCATGACCCAGTATGCAACGCTCTATCCTCACCTGTGACTTGAAACAAATGCTGGCTATGGAACAAAAAAGCATAAAGATGCTTTACAAAAAAAGAGTGATATTACATGAATCCATAGAACAAGCTATAAACCTATAAAGAACATCTTAGAGAAAAAAGAAAAAGTACTCGTTCATATTTGCTGCGGACCTGATGCTACGGTTCCTTTGATGGATCTGAAGCAAGAGTATGAAGTTATTGCGTTTTGGTATGATCCAAACATACAGCCGAAAGCAGAATACGATAAACGTTTTGATGCCTTTGTAAAAGTGTGTGAGATAGAATGAGTAGAATATATAGAATGAGAGTATGATGTAAAAAACTTCTTTCAGCGTATTAAGTGAATGGAAGATACTCCTGAACGCTGAGAAAAATGTACACATTGTTATGACATGAGGCTCGAGCGAACCGCGAAACTTGCGAGGGAAATGTGAATCAAGAAATGGACAAGTTCCCTGAATAATTCTCCCCATAAAGATATGGAAAAAATGTTTGCTCTGTGAGAAAAATGGGATAAAAAACTCTTCTCAAAACCTCACCTCAATTCCTTTCCTCAAGGAGAGGAAGGAGCTGCAGCCTCTCTCTCCTCTCAGGAGAGAGAATTCAAGAGTGAGGTCTGAAGAAAGGACTTACAAGAAAAACTCGAATTCCTCAAGATTGCGTTTCGTAAAAATTGAGGTTTCCAGAGGAGTGTTGATTATACCAATGAACATGGGATTTATAGACAAAACTATTGTGGTTGTGTGTACTCTGATACTTTTCCCGGAAGAGAAAAGAAGGGAGTGAAGAAGTGATTTAGTTGATAAATGTAAAAATGAAAAAATCAGAGTATGTCAAAGTGGTAACACATATTCCGTTACCAAGTCTTAAAACAGTTCAAAAAGCTATTTGAGATATATGAGCTGGAAAGGAATGAAAATACTCCCATTGTAGTTTCATAATCAAAGGAAAAGGCTTTTTTACTCCACTTGAGGAGTCAAATCCTACTATTGGAGAAATATGAAAAGCAGAGGAAGTAGAAGAGTTTCACCTGGAGTTCACCTGTCATAGGAATATCTTGGATATGGTTATTTTAAAACTCAAAAAAGTACATCCTTACGAGGAAGCTCCTATCCAAATTTTTGATTTTTTTGAAGTGTAATTATATTATCCCTTTAACAGCGCTAATATTGAAGCTATAGTTCATCTTGAGGCCTCAGATGATACCGATGTATCAGATAGAGTCGTCGATTTCTATTGGTTTGAGGATGATGGTATAATCTTTGAGGTAGGGGAGTATATTTTCCTCTCAGATGTAGATATTTACTCCTGGCTGGATAGAAAAACCTTCGATGAACTTAGAAAAGTTTGGTTTATCTTCGAGCATTTTCAGGAGCATAAAAGTATCATCTCATAAACGTTTATGATTTCTCTCTAAAAACTTTGCTACCCCGGAGTACTCTGAAACGTGTTTGTCAGGTAAGACAAAAAATGCTATTTCCTTGGTATTTTTTGCAAGATTATATACAAGAGAGTGAACAAAGTCAGAGAACTCTTTAATATTTTTTGCTTCAAAGCTTTTGTTGCGCTCTTCGAGAAAATATTCAGGAGTTTGCTGCATCATGTAGTTCACAAATGCTCTGAGTCATTTTGCTGTAGGGAGTCTTCAAGCTGAATTATATGGTTGATAGATGAGTTCGAGTGTTTCAAGAGCTGCCATATCGTTTCGAACAGTAGCACTACTGACTCCTAGATCATATTTCTTTAAGAGAAGTTTTGATCACAATACCTCACCTGTTTTGATGTACTCCTCAATTATTATTTTGAGAATTTCGATATTACGCTGCGTGAGTGGAGTCATGATGTTAATCTTTTAGGTCTAGAATACGATGAAGCTCAAGGGCTGATTTCTGAGAGCTGAAGTTTGATTTCACCTGGGTATAGTTAGGGGGCTTAGGAAAGCTCAAAGCATGCGCTATAGTATCCGTGATATTGTGAATTGAGAGAGGATCAAGGTATGAAATTGAACTTCACATCACCTCCTTATTCGCTGGAATATCATTTGCAAATATCGGAACTCAGTAGCTAATAGCTTTACTAAAATGGAATGGAAATGATTCATAAATACTTGAAAATATCACTCCAGCAGATTGCCCATAGTAAGAAGCCTCAACAGCAGGATCTACAGGTCATAGAAAAATAATTTGATCTGCTATATCATACTCAATTGATCTGCTACGAACATCAAGATCCTTATTTGTCTCTTCGCAGAGGATAATGAGATAGATTATTAGTTCTTTTTCTTTGAGTTTGCGAATGGTTTTAAGTATTCGATCAAAGTTATTATGCATTTCATTCCCAGAGTCGTAAATAAGATATTTACCACGCAAATCATGCTTTGTAGCAACATCAACTATCATTTCTGTGACATTACTTCGAACAGCTCGCGGGAAGAATCAATGAATTTTTTCTATCTTATATTCTGGAACATTAAGACGTTCGTTGAGCTCAAGAGCCGATCATCAATCCATTGCAATAACTAGTCCAGAGTGCTTAATGGCTCTTTGAAGTTTGTATTGGTAGGTGCGCCGAGCAAAGTATCTCTTTTTTGGAAAAAAAACTTCTTTTAAACTCTCTATAAATATGAAATATTCTCACTTATAGTGGTGAGGTACATGATGGTCAAAAAATATCATCATTCAAAAGTTTTCTTTTTGAAAAACACGTCTCGCTTTTCCTTCTTCAAAAGCCTTGAGTCTATTAAAACTCATAGTTTCAGAACGAGTTTTTTCTATATTTCCACTAATGTCATTATTCCGGTACACAACGATATCATGCTGAGTATTTGTTCTACAAAAAGCAACTACAAGTTCCCAACAATATTGTCAATAATAACCACCATCATCGCATATACGAGCATCAATTCCTATTTTCATAATTATTTGTTTAAATCGGTAGTATTATATGAAAAATCTAGTAAAAAAAAAGAAATTTTTTTCTCGGTTTCCCCATTATTATTCACACTTAATATTTGACTAAGCATTATCGGTATGCTATTATTTAGAATAATAAACAACTTAATATTTAATTTTACCCATGAGCATAGAACAAGATCTCCAGAATGGTAAAACAATCACTGGAAAATATCCAGATAATCTTATGTGAGTTATCCAAGCTGCCTCTAAAGTTTTATGAGATCTTACTCCACCAGAGGAAAAACAAGAAGAACACTGAGAAATTGCGGTTATCATAAAGCAAGCAACCAAAGGAGAAATGGAATTCCAAGTTGCTATCACTAAAATCCATGAAGTTCCTAATGAAGTTTAAATAAAAAGCGCTTTATGTTTGATGTTTGACCGTGATCTTGGCCAGATGAAGGAGGGGCAAGTGATCCAAATAATTCAAGGTTACAAGTAGAAGTATTTAGATCAAATATTGCATTTATGTTAAATGATTTGATGACAAATTATTCTGGAGTAATTCAGAGTTTTAAATTTTGAAATCTTTTGAGGAGAAATAATGAGGCTAATACACTATGATCATGGGCAAACCTGCAGATTGATATAGCAAGTTTATATGTACTGATAGATTATTGATATGATTTTACTAATCTAAGTAACAATCTTATAGAACTTTCATGAAATGAAACCTGAGCATGAATGAGGTACACAGATTTCTATAAGATTGCGCAGGATTTTATTAGGAAGAAATCAGAAGATACAGCTACTGATATGTGCTTTCCTAAAATGGTAGAGGATGCAATTGAGTCAAATCGATGATCTTGAGAACTACCACTTGCAAAAGATATGCAAAAAGCTGTTATATATGTCTCTGGAAGAGCATCTTCGATTTTGAATCCTAATAGAGCTTTATAAGTATAAAATCCCAATTTGGGATTTTATTGTTTTTGGGTAGAATATTTCCTCAAAAATATTCATAATAAAAAGAAGAAAAAGATGGTTGGAAACACGCTGCGACTTATGCTTACCAGGGGACTCTCGATAATTAGGTGGAATAACTTTCCAAGGGTTGTTGATATTAAGCAAATGGATAACGTTGGAGCAACACTTCATACAGCTCTCTTTATAGCCCATTTAGAGGAAAAGCAAATGGGGATTAAAATAGATACCTTATATCTTATGAAGAAAATTCTCTTTACCTCTTTTGCCGATCTCATACTCTCAGATATAAACTCAGGTACTAAGGGCTATATTAAAAAACTTGATAATGAAGTTTTTGATGAACTCTATGCAAAGGCATACTCTTATTTCCTCGATGGTGAGTCTCCTGAGATACTCAAAGATGATTTAAGAGCAGTACTCCAAGAGGATAGTAAGCAGCTTGAAGACCAGATATTTCTGTGAGCAAAAAAGTATGTTGGATATTTTGAGTGCAAGACCAATGAAAAAGTCTTTTCTGAGATGTACGAGGTTCCATTCTCTGAACTCCAGAAAGAGCTAAAAAAACTCTCAGGCGATTTAGTATGAATTAAAATACTTTTAGAAACCCCAGACTATGAAAAATACTTAGCTCATATCTACAGGCTCAGTTTTTCTATGCGTTGGAATCAATACCAGAGAACAGCTCCAATCTCAGTCATGAGTCATAAAGTAGTGGTCGTATATTTGAGCTATATTATAGCGAGCATTGGAAATGAACATGGAGAAGAGAATGATGTGAAGGAGATGATGCTCAGAGCTATCTATCATGATGTTCCTGAAGTAATCACGGGAGATATTATTACTCCAACAAAAAAAGCTGTTCCAGGATTTTATGAGCTCCTAGAAGACGTAGAAAAAACTATGATGGATGACTATCTCTTTGGATATATAGAGGAAGACTATAAAGAGTATTTAATTCCCTATATTCTCTACCCCTTTGACTCAGAAGTAGGGAAAAAAGTGAAGTTTGCAGATGTATTCTCAGCGCTTATTGAGGCAAAAGTTGAGGCTCAAGCAGGGAATCATTTTTTCCATGAAAAATACCAGACAATACTGGCTCATATATCAAAAATACGGCACCCAGGAGTGGAATTTCTTCTCAAAGAAATACTTTTTCACTTTGATAGCACTTCTGACGATAGTATCAGACCAACTTATAGTTAGTTTTTTATGAAAGTAAGTAAAGAAATTCCTCGAAGAGAGCGAAATGCTATTAAACGACTCAAGCATCACTTTTCGTATAAGTAGGCATTAGCCGTAATGGTGTTTCTTTTTTCACCTAAAGCTAAGAGATTTATCTCTCTTCCATTTTCAAGCGCGAGGAAAGTGTTTTGAGTAGCATCATTGTCGATATATAAGTTTTTTGGATACCGTTTCGGGTATTTAGATGATTTCATTGTTCACAGGAAACTCAGAGGAAAATGATATGGGAAAAAGCTGTTTGAAAAAACGATGGAAGAAGCTGAAAAAGAGAAAAGTGATTATTTCATCCTGTTTAGCCGAGATAACAGAAAGGCCTCACATAGATTTTACAAAAAATCATGACTCACTATTATGAGTCTATGATTTGCTGTCTTGGCTTATAAAAAATTATCTAAGAAAAAGTAATATGACTTATATATTCTACACACTCTTATTCTGATGTATTTCAGGGATGCTCTCAGTTTATTTCAGGATGCTAGAACTCAAAAAGGAAGTCATCCTCATGCCAAAACAGCTTGTAACGCAAATAGCATTTTTTGCGATATCAGCTCTTATATTCTGAGAGTTTTTTGCAAATATTGTTATAGATCTATGATTTATCAAACTTTGATGGTTTTTGATATTCATGCTCTTTAGTAGTGTTTCCTATTATGCAGTACAGGTATTTTATGAATACTTCAGTTGAAATAAGCTCTTTGCAGATGAAGCTGAGATGAAGAGGTATATCGAAAAGCTTGAACAAGATAAATTTTAAAAATACCTAATGGAGCTGTGGATTTTATTTGTACTATTTCATATAGTTACTCTCATTATAATTTATTTACTTGATTATAATTTCCTTAAATGAGTCTTTAAAAATCCTGAATTCCCTTGTATTATTTCAAGCTTAGCTTTCTTTCCAGTTATTGTATTCTGATTTTATAAGTGAGTTGATTTTTCGAATATATTTGTTATTTCAGCAGCTTTTGGAGCATGAATTCTTGCAAAGATAGGCTCATATGCTTACTTTAAATGACTAGATACATGACTCTCTCCTTGATTACTGGCTACGATTTATAAAATGCAAATGGTAGTGATTTTTATTTTTTGAGTTCTTATCCTTGATGAAAAACTAACTTTTGCACAGACACTTGGGCATGGACTCATTTTTCTTGGAGCAATTGCTTTTTCATTTGATCACATTAAGTTTAGCAAAAATACTTTGGGGATCGTTCTTATTTTTATATCAATGCTTGCGTATAGTTTCTCGAGTATCTCTGTAGATCATTTATATAAACTATCTGACTTTTTTACAGTCTTTACTTTCTTTACTCTGGGGTATTTCTTATCGGCTTTTTACATAATCTTTTGAACAGTTAATGGGAAGAAATTCTTTTTTGAGTTCTCAAAAAGATGGAAACTGTATTTATGATTATGATTATTTATGGAGTTTTTTTGAATACTTGAGTTAGTTTTTTGAAATCTAGCTCTTAAAAATTGACCACTTACACTCGTTATCTTTTTAACACAAACGTATGTAATAGGATTATTCTTAGTTTCCTTTATTGGAGGATACTTTTACCCAAAAGTATTCCCTGATTCAGAACAAAAAAGCAAATGACTAAAGCTATGAATTATTTCTATGATGCTTTTGTGAGTATACCTTGCTGTAGTATAAAAAATACTCCCCATAAGGGAGTATTGCAATGAAGATATGAACCAGTCACATATTTGTTGGGATGTTGTGTAATTACTTTTTATCCCGGTAGTCCCATAAATGACGCGTAGCATATTTCATGTATAGTCATAATACACATTAATATTAAGAGAAACGTAAGAAAATGAGGAAGAATCAGTGAAGAGAGTGAATAGTGGGTGAAGATAAGGTTTTTTAGATTCATTCATGCTGTTGTGTTTTTGAGGAAACTCAATAAAATTTCGACTATGCAAAAACAGAAAATTTTGATATGACTCTCATGAGGGGTAGATAGCGCAGTAAGCGCGTATTTACTGAAAAAGCAGTGACATGATGTTACGGCTGGTTTTATGATTAATTACCTAGCTCCAGAGGGGGAAGTGTGTCCTACAAAAGAGGATATGGAAGTGGCAAAGCAAGTTGCTGAATTTTTAGAGATCCCATTTTTTACTTTTGATTATAGAGAAGAATACGAGAAAAAAGTTCTTGAATATATGTATGAGTGATACCAGAGAGGGGTGACTCCAAACCCAGACATTATGTGTAACTCAGAGATTAAGTTTAAAGTATTCCAAGATGAAGCACTGGAGCTTTGATTTGACGCAGTAGCAACAGGGCATTATGCGAGGATAGAATCAGAAAATGGAGTATATAAGCTTCTGAAATGAGTAGACGAAACAAAAGATCAGTCGTACTTCCTAGCTGGACTTTCTCAGGACCAACTTTCAAAAGCTCTTTTCCCAATTGGTGGTCTGGATAAGTCAAAAGTTCGGGAGATAGCAAAGAAGATCTGGCTTCCAAATGCTGAGCGTAAAGACTCTCAAGGAATATGCTTTGTTGGAAAAGTAGATATCAAAGAGTTTCTCCAGAAAAAAATACCAAATTCTGAGGGTGAGGTAGTGGATACTGCAGGGAATGTCTTAGGAAAACATAAATGAGTATTTTACTATACGATTGGTCAGAGAAAGGGGATAGATATAGGGGGTATGTCTGAACCTATTTTTGTAGTAAAAAAAGATATCAGAAATAATAGACTCATAATGGGAGTATCAGAGGATCAGGAATTATATTCAAACTCTCTTCACACCTCAGAGATACATTTCCTATGAAGCAAACCTGAGTTTCCCCATACATGCAAAGCGATGATTCGCTATAGACAAGAAGGCCAAGATTGTGAAATTATAGACCTCTCTCAACTCTCTCCTTCCCAAGGAGAGATGAAATCACAATGATATGAAGTAAAATTTGTATCTAAACAAAGAGCTATTGCTGCTGGGCAAATAGTAGCGTTTTATAATGGAGATGAATTATGGGGGAGTGGGGTTATTATGTAGATCCATCTAAGTCATCGTTTTCTCAATAGTATAGTGAATGAATCTCTCAACATCTTTCATCATCTTCATGAAGTTTGAAATATCGAAACACTATTCATAGCACTTGGTTTTTTAATGGACAATCATTATAGGTTCACTTTATCAATGCTTCATATAAAATTTCATATGTAGTATGTTCTGTATCATCGAGATTATCATAAAAAGATAAAGAAACATCTCTTGTTAAAATTCATACAGTTACTAACTGATCTAGTAGATCTTTAGTAGCGTCTTTTAAGTTAGTATGTCTTGATAAAGTAATGATTATTAGTATGTCTTTTGTCCTCTCAAAAATACCTTCTTGCGCTTGTGTAAAGTAATTTTTTTCTTCTCAGAAAACTTTTTCTCTGTGTTCTGTAATTTCAAGAGCATAAGATTTATTTTCACTAATAAAAAATTTTATAATAATAACTCAGACTCTATCAAAAAGGACTTTATTGTGATTTAAGAAGCCTTGTAAGTACAGAGATTCTAAAAAAACAAACATATATCATCATCAGTAATGCTCATCTGAGTTACACTTTTCAATAACTAATCTTAGAACTCATTGTCTCTCATCTTTTGAAATAGCACCTTGGAGAGATAAATAATCTAAAATTTGATCGCATAGAATTTTTCCATTAATATCCCTAATTTGTTGAGATGAAAGTCTATTACGAGAAATTTTTTCACATAAATGAATTATCTCAATAATATCAAGTTCAAATGATTGTACTAATTCTATAGGAGTATCTGAAAATCAATTTGGTTTTAACATATTATTACTTATGAAATTTAATATATATATTAATATGTAAAATACTTTTGTCAAATATTTGATTTTGAATATAATCTTGTGAATTTAATCTTAGTAAAGACTTAATAAATGGCTGAAAGGAGTGAACTACTACCATGACTTGGTTGACCTTGAGATTGGAGAAAATGATGAGTTCCTCGCTCTGGTGCTAAAGGACGAGTTGAAACGGTTTTAGTAGCTCAAGATCCTCGGCGACATATTCATCCTGATGTAGCAACGTTTTTAGATGAGCAAGAATTAGGAACCTCAGTATTTCTGAAATACCCTGATGTATACAATCTTTATAGATATATTGAAGAATCTATAGAAGTATCAGGTAAATCAAGCCTTATAATAACCCCTGATACGAGTTCTAATATTAACTTAAAAGAAGCAGATTGGCATAGTACATGAGAAGGAGATGAGACTGATAATAAAAGTTTTTATGGAAGAGTGGGTATTGATTCAAATACAATAGTTGCTATTACTTATTCTGAATTGAGAGCATTTGAGAAACTTCCTGAGGAAATTAAACAATCATTTCTTAGGAATATTTCAACAGTGTATGCTCTTGATATATCCTGAGTAGCAAAAAAAGAATTGTCAATTTTATCTCAAATGCAATCACTTACAGATTCTACACCTTTTATTTTTCATTCAACGTGAATTGATTTTGTTTCGAATCGTAATCTATGAGATATTTACTCTTGATCACAAAAACAGGAGAAGTCACTTACCATTGATGATCTTGTTACTTCAGGAATACTTACAGCACCAGATTTTCATACTTTGAAAAATAAGGAAGATAGAAGTAGTAATTCTCAAATAGTAGATCAATTTATTGAAATCTCTAAACTCAATAAAGAAACAACTGCAATATGATACTGTGAATCTGATGAACAGCTAAGGAGTATTTGATTTCTTCTAGATGAACATGATATCCCTTACGCTAGTGTTTGAAACGAAGAATTTTATTCTCATCGACACGTGTTTAGTGAAGTATGAAGTTGAGAGAAAAAAATTGTTCTTACAGTTTGAAATATCTGATGAAACATTGATATGTCGATGTTTACGGGAGCTTTATTTTTTTATTCTCCTTCAAATAAACAGTTAAGTTCACAAGTTTTAGCTGCAATGCAAAAATCACCAACATGATGAGAACCTTTTATTGTAGATATGGAATCATGGCCGATAAGAAATACTCTTTCACCAACTAACGTTATACATACTATAGAAGTTGATCAAGCTAAGTTGTTTGCAGGAGTAGAAAAATGAACTAGTGAAGAAAAGGGTACTCTAACACAAGCAGCAAAGGTAAGACAAGCATCAAGCCCTTCAATAAGAAACAGGTTATCATTTTTATGAGAAATGAGCTCTTGAAACAAATGAGATAGAAGAATCTGTGCTATTGATGATCCAAAGCTATTAGAAGAGGCTCTTCAGGGGCTTAATAGACAATGATATACAAATCTGGCACACGTAGAAAAAGAAACGGTGTCTCAAACTCTGGAACTTATAAATACTATTCCTGAGTTAAAAGAATTCTTACGAAGGCACATAGGAAGTTATACCTACGTAAACCAAAGTAACAGGAGGTATATTTTTGAAAGTTTAATTTGACTACGGTTCTTAAAGAAGGAGGAATATATAAAAAATTGTAAACAATATCTACGCGAACATGGTATACATGATTATGCAACATGTATACGTAACCCAGTTAAGAAATCTAGGGCAAAATCTTCAAAAAAGAAGTCTTTCAGAGAGATGAATGATTCTGCAGATTTATATTATATGTACAATCTTGTTGGTGGGAAAGAGAATCTTTCAGAGTTTGACGCAGAGGATAGAAGAAAATTAGCAGAAAATCTATTCCAAAATGAGATTTGAACTACAAGAGCAGAACTATGTAAGAGGCTAAAGGATGATTTTGGAGTAGAAAATTATGTAGATTTATTGTACTTTAGATATCGTGTTCCAAAAAATAAATGAGATACGTTTGCTTGATTAAAGAAAGTGATACTTTCACAAGAATCTTTTAAAGACATATTAGTGAGTCTAGACATTGTACCTTCACAGTTTTCAAAAGAAGATATACCTAAGCTTGGAAAATGTTTAGGATTTGATATGAGTGAAGAAACTGTAAGTGATCAATTTGGAATTCAAATCAATAAACTACTAGATATTAAAGATGGGGATTGTAGCTACATATGTCTAGACTGGATGATATATATGTGAGTAAGTATATTCTGTGAAAAGGTATTACAAAATAACCCCGCACTTGTATTATTTGCAAAACATTTTATGACAGATCAAGACATAAAACCAAGTAGGATTACAGGGGAGCAAAAATCTAGGCTTACAGACCTTTTATCTACAAAGATACAAGGAAAAAATAAAATATATAATATTGTAAATTACAAAAAAATACTAGAAGAAGACTTTGAAAAAAAAGAACTTTCTTTTCATAATTTTAATAGTGCCAAAGAAGCATTAGAAAGGTCACGTCACCTGGCTATATTTCTAGCTTCACAGATGGATATATGGCATATCGATGATCAAGATACTTTTAATGAGATATCTAGAGAATTAGCAAAAAGAAATATAGATTTATAGATATAGATGAATAAGAACCAAACAAAAATTTGAGAAAATACCTGCGATACAATATGAGATGTTTTTCATAATAAATATCTTTTACGTTACCTATATTTTTGGTATAAAAAACATCATCATGGTAGATTGAAGATATGGATTGATCCTAAAAATAAGGAACAGTGATTTACGGAAGATTTTTATACTTTTGTAGAAAGTATTTTTAGTACGGTTGATACGAGAAGGGATTTTTTAAAATACATATGAGAAGATCTCATAAGAAATCAGAAAAAGCATGAAAAGATAAAAGATTGATATTGAGTTGAAGGTCTTGTTATATTTATACTTTCAATTGATGAGATACGAAAATACCTTCATCATAATGTTACGGGAGAATCTTCGTTTCTTACAATTCAATGAGCCTTTAAGAGATCAATTGAAGTAATTTTAACTCAGGCGAAAAAGAAAACTCTCACAAAATGATGAAGGTTAGGACTTTCAATATATGGATCTCTAGTAGATGCTGTTGAAACTTTAGAGAATGCTATATCTTCAGAAGGAGATTTTATGATCATTAAAGAAGCAATAAATAGAGTACGTTATGAAGTACAAATGTTAGGAACGTGAGAAATTATGAGTGTGAACAAGAAGTGACGAGAACTTTGACCTCTTCGAATAAGAAGACCTAAAGACAACTTTGACTGAGATGAAAATAATGATGATTACGTTGACTTATCTCCTGGCCTTAGACTTGGACCTAGTAATACTACTAGGAAAACATGGCTTGCTTTACAAGAGGAAACGCCAGGAGTCTTTTTTAGTGAATGATCTATATCAGATGAACCACTTTCATGAGGTAATGATACTCCTGACATCAATCAGGATCTGAAAGAACCCTTTTCTTTGAATGGAGATTATTATACTACGGTCAAACAAGTACTTAGAGATATTCTCTTTTATACTCGTGCATTACGATATATTTGTGAAAGGAAAGAGTTGGTAGATGCGTCTGAAATGGATCGTTTAGAAACATTAGAAGTATTCAACCAAGATACAAATACTAAAGAAGAGTGAGAGGATGTAAGTTTTCTAGCTTTTTTGACGAATTCCCAAGCAATACTTATGAATAGTGTAAAACATATTTTTCCTGAAACAGTTGATAGAATTACTGCTAATAATCCATACAGAGAATATAAATGACTTAGAATAGTAAAATCAAATCCTAATATAAAACCTACAGGGCGAGACGCAGACGAATTAAGAATAAGGCTTGTGGAAACTGACCAAGATTAACCTCTTAGCATATCTTCATGTATGCTATCAGCTGCGAGGCATCATTCTGCAGCTGACATGATAGTTTGTTTGAATTTATTTGAGTTGGTAGTAACGTCCCCAGCTGCGTACAGTCATTTCACGGAACTCTCTTGCCTCTTATCTACGATGAGACAGTTCTCATCATCCATATCGGGGTTTAAATCTTTTACGAGACTCACAGATGGATCAGATCCTATCGCGACGAAGAATCAGTCAGCAGCAAGTTCTTTTCAGCTTTTGAGTACCACTTTCTCCAGGAACATACTTCCTTCGAGGTGATCTACTTCTTCATTGAGTACAAACTCTATATTGTCTCTTTTCTTTGCTTGTTCTACCCAGATATCCTCAGCCCTGAATGTATCTCTTCGGTGGACGAGATATACTTTGCTGCAGAGTTCAGAGAGATAGAGAGCTTCAGTTAGGGCAGTATTTCATCAACCAGCAAGGACAATATCTCGATTTTTGAAGAAATTTCCGTCGCAAGTCGCGCAGTAGCTCACTCATTTTCAGAGGAACTCTGCCTCTCCAGGAACTCAGAGTTTTCTATAGGTATTTCCAGTTGCGAGAACAACAAATCTTGTACTTATTTCTTTGTTCGTAGTAGCTACCTTGAAGCCTCAATCTATTTTTTCTATACTACTTACGGTATCTTGAAGGATCTCAGATCCTGCATTCTCTGCGTGCGCTTTAAAGTCATCCATAATTTCTTTTCCACTTGCTGAGAGTACTCCTGGCCAGTTTTCAACCTTGTGGCTTGTTGCCAGAGCTCAACCAGGTTGAGCTCCAATAACTACGTTTTTGAGTTTATAACGACTCGCATACATCCCCGCAGGCAGTCCAGCACTTCCAGATCCAATAATCACCATATCATAGTCCATAGTCTATACTTACATAAATTAATATATGAGAGTATAGTAAGAAATAAGGTAAAATAAATCTTAAGTTTGGGAATATATTAATGCTTCTTTAGCTAGTATTTCACTTGATGCGATGAGATTCAAGCTTTTAGGGCTATCTTTTAGTATTAAAGGGAGTTCAGTGCATCACAGTATAATTGCCTCTGCTCACATTTCATGTAGCTCATTACAGTATAATTCTATCAATTCTACATCATTAGAAGTTACTCAGTTAGCTATACATTTTCTTATAATTCATGATAAGATATTATGTTTACTTTCGTCAGGGATAATAGTAATCACTCACAGTCTATTCAGAGCTCTGGTATACAAAGAAGATTGCATAGTAGTACTACTCCCTAGTAATCATATTTTTCTAATACCTCTTTGTTTAATAGTATCAACAATGCAGTCAATCATTGATATAAAAGGTATACTGACTCATTTTGTGATATCTTCCTTAAATAAATGCATGGTATTACATGGCATTACAAGAAAATCAGCTCCAGCTATTTCTAGGGACTTTGCTGCAGAGTTGACCATATCTAAAGTTATATCTTTACTGCTCTCTCATTGTATTAAGTCGGGCACCGGAATATTTGAAAGTATCAAGTATGGGTAATCTTGGTTTCTAGAGTTTTGACTGTCTTTTGATGCTTGTTGTATAAGCATTTGATAGAAGTGTAAACTAGCTTGAGGTCACATCCCTCATAAGATTCATATTTTTTTCATAGTTATTGAGTGTAATTGGATAAAACTTTTAGATCTTTTTGAATATCTGGATGTAAGTCTGTGTTTCAGGGATCGTACTGAGATAACTCAGTTTCTGTCATGATATCTCATCTTAGGTTTTTGTAGTAAGTAGGGAATGTCCCTAGTTGTGTAATGAGAGGAAAAATATCTCTACAAGACATTTGTGTTTCTAAAAGGAGCTTAAAACATTCTGTTTCACTACGTCATCAAATAGGGATAATAGTATTGGCTGGTGATGCTTCTGAAAAAGGGTACTGTTCAAATCAACCATTATAATAGGAATTTGCGGTTGCATACAGGAGAGATTTTCAACTTCAATTACTATTTCTTGCTTCACAACTTTGAAAATGAGATTTTGATGATTCTGCTAACAGCTCTGAAGTACTTCAGGCATACGCACGTATGGTTTCTAAAATCTCTAAATCATCGTTTTTACATCAAAAACTCAAAGTTATATATTCTAGAAGCTCCGGAAAGCTTTCTTGTATAAAACTGAGGATCCTATTTTCCATATTTCTTGAAGTATTCGATGCTTCACTTACTTCTATATCATTAATCTGCGATATAATAGAAGTTGCTTGATATACTATGAAATGTGGTGGAGTTATTCACTCTCGGAGAAGTCATCTCATGATTTCAAGAGCTGGAACCAGGATAACGGGAAGTCTCAATGGTACTTCTCAATTCTTTGGTATTCAAAAGCCAACATGAATGTTTGTTGCTTTAAAGTCTCGAGAGTTGTTTATAACTTCCTTACATAGGAATGAGAATCTTTCTCACGTATTATTAATAGGACTAAACCGTCTTTTTCCCTCGGCTCCTTTCCGAAAAATTGTTTCTAATTTATTTTGATTCATGTTAATTATTTAATTATTAATCTTAGAAATCTGTCTACGTTTTTTCTCTAAAGTTTCCTCTGAGATAAGCGTTACTCACTCACAAGCTTCATAAGCTTTCGCAGCAGAAATTACTCCTTCAAGAGCTCTTTCACTTGGAGATGCATCAAAGATATCCAAAAACTTCCCAAGTATTCTCATCGAAATTCTTGGCTTGAGAACGGCTATAGTTTCAAGTGAGAGATGTATTTTTTGATTTGCAATTTCACTATCATACTTAATTGAAATATCTGCGTATTTCTCAAAAAAAGCGTCAATTTCTTCAAGGTCTTCCAGTATGAATTCATCCTCAGGATTTTTAATTGTTCATCCATCAGAGAGAGATAAAAATAATGTAATCTTCGATCAGAATTTTCTCATAAAGGCCATTGTTTCTTTTGCCATTTCTTCTTGTTTAGGGCTTATTACTACATCAGGAAGTTCTGTATTCATAATTTAAAATTTGATAAATAAAAAAACTATTACATCTAAAGGGGTGTAATAGTTTCAAAAAGAGGCACTGAAAAAATCAGTGATTATTCATGATAATTACACCAGGGAGGTTCTTGTCACCAGATTTTGAAAGATAATGTAAGCATGGATCTAAAATTATTCGTTAAAAAAAGTTCTTCCAAACTTGGAAGAACTTTTTTCTATTTTCAAATGTTTTTACAACAAATTAAACACATAAAGAAACCCTCCCAAGATGTGAGAAGAGACTCCAAGATATGTTTAAAATTTGTGTGTTCATAATTCTAGGATATAGAAGATAGAGATTCTGTCAAAAATTTTTCCTCTTTCGGCGAAAAGAAGTAATATATAATCATTATTAATTTAACAGAATCTTTTATGTCTGGACTATCTACATGAGAAGTAATCGAAGCAATAAAAGAGTGATGATATAGCGATGTTATATTTGATTTTGATGAAACGATCGCTCATTTGATAATTGATTGGAGTACCTCTCGTATTGGAATGAAGGAACTTGCAATAAATTATTGAATTGAACAAGAACAAGAATCTATGAATTCTCATGCATTTGCTGAATTTGTTATACAAAAATATGGAAATGAGGGGAAGCAAAATATAGATAAAATCTGTGGAAGAGCAGAATCAGAACACTTATCAAATATCGTTGTTAATCAAGAATTAGTAAATTTTATTAAAACGTCCTCGGATCAATATACGTTTCATATTCTTTCGAATAACATGTGTAGTACGATTAATAATGCTCTTGAAGAGATGGGTATTTGAGAATATTTTACTCTAGTTTTTGGGAGAGATTCTGTACTATTTTCAAAGCCTCATCCAGAGTGAATAGAAGAAATTATTAAAAAACAATGAGGAGACAGTAAAAACTTTGTTATGATTGGGGATAATCCTGATTCTGATATTGCAGCAGCAGATAGAGCGGGTATAGCCAGCTTAGTTATTAATATGCATATAACATAGTATGTGAACTATAGATTACTCTGATCTCTCAGAACGCGACCTAGAAGCGCTTCAAGCAAAAATAGGTTCAGGGAAAGAAAAACTGAAGGTCTTTATTGCGGATATTTTGCCTCATGATCTTGAGAAAAAAGAAGCTATGGAGGATAGGATGATCGAACTGGAGAATCTCGTGACATCTTTTGGTGGAGTAGTGATTTTAGAACATATTCAAAAGAAATCAGTACCTGATTACAAGACCTATATAGGATGAGGAAAACTTGATGAGATTATGCATGAAATGCATCTGCAGGGAGCGAATCTTCTCGTACTTGGAAATATCCTGAAGCCACATCAGATGTTTAATCTCAACTCAAGGCTCAAAGAAATCTGAGCTGTTGCCTGGGATAGGGTAGATCTGATACTGAAGATCTTTGAAAAGAATGCAAAAACTGAAGAAACGAAACTGCAAATAGAGCTTGCAGCTATAAAACATATGGGTCCCCGGATATTTAACATGGGAATGGAGCTTGGAAAGCAGCAAGGAAAGGGAAGTGGTGAGAGTAACACAGAAATCATGAAGCGTCATCTGGCAAATAGAGAAAAGGAAATTCGTAAAAAATTGGAGTGATACTCTAAAGTAAGAGAAAATCACCGGCAGGGAAGAAAGAAAAAAGGCTTCCTCACGGTAGGGATAGTTGGGTATACCAATGCATGAAAATCTACTCTCCTCAATGCGCTCACTGGAAAATGAGTTCTCGCAGAGGATAAACTCTTTGCAACGCTTGGAACAAGTGTTGGGAAAATGTGGATAGCTCCAACTACAAAACCTCATCACAATTCTTCTCCTCAATGAGAAGATGAAGCTACAGCATGAGCCTCTCTCTCCTCTGAGGAGAGAGAATTCAAGAGTGAGGTATCTGAGAATGACTACTCCTATAAACCTTGAACAGAAATACTTCTCTCTGACACTATATGATTTATACGAGACTTGCCTCCCGAACTCGTAGACGCTTTTGCCTCGACACTTGAGGATTCGATTGAGTCAGATGTATTATTACATGTTATCGATGCGAGTGATCCAAAAATAGAAGAAAAAATCGGAGTGGTGGATGATATATTGGAAAAGATATGAGCATCTCAACCAAGAATACATGTATTTAACAAGATTGACCAAGTAAAACCAAGGTATCTCGAGGCTCTTAAAAAATGACTCGAGAAAGAAAAGTCAATCTATATATCGAGTCAAAACAAGCAGTGATTTGACGAGCTTACTCAAACTATGCTAGAATATTCCTAGTAGTTTGTAATAAAGTAACGGTGTTGCAAGAGATTCTTGAAAAATGAAGCGTAGAGGGGCTAGATATTGCTATATTTTTATGAATGATAGCTATTTTTATTCTATCAAGATTTTTACTTCGTAGTGATATAGCGAAAAGAGAACATAAGTGAGATGAAAAAGCAAGCACAAAACATGAGATCCTGTTATATAGTGGTGTCTTGCTTATTTTGTTGGTTTACACAGCGTCACTCTTTTTTGATATAGAGTTCTTAGAAAACATGGTGAAGTTTGGTTTTTCTCTCTTTATACTCTATCTTTTGGCTCTTATAACTCAGAGAAAGATCCTTTTAGTGTATGGAGAAGAGGTAGAGGTTTCTGGGCAGAAATATTTTCGAAAGGGATATACTGTGAGCCTGTTTTCTCTTTTTGTAAATATTTTTTCGTTTTTCATTGGAGTGTTCCTCTGTATACAGATTTTTGAACTTGATAGTTTTTTAGAGATTGGTGGTCTTTGGGCTTGAATACTCGCATTTCTCTGATTTACTGCCCCTGTTTGGGCTATAGATATGATTGCTTGAGTGATAATGTTGGAGTCAGAGAGTTTCAGAGTAGGGAATGTTTTTTATATTTATGAGCATAAGTCTTATGTGTGGATTAAAAATATTTCTCTTACAGAAGTAAAATGTATTGATTTGAGAACAGGAAACCCAATTGTATTTAGGCCAAGTCAATTCAGATGACTGACTCTCAAAAACCTCTCTCAAGGAATTAATGGTAAGAGTAACAGTATCCTCAGAGAAATTGTTATTCATGTATGATACAAGGAAGAGAAAAAGGATATAGAAGGAATATGTTTCGAGGCATATGAAAGAGCATTTAAAAAGACATTAGCTCCTGAAATAGCAGATTATTTTTGAGATGAACCGTACAAAGTTGTAGAAATAGATGACTTTGGGGATTATGCCGTGAAATATAAGTTTTTCTATACAATAACCAGTCCATTTTATATTTTCAAGGCTCAAAGGCTCATGAATCAGTATTTGTTAGAAATGCAAAAGGAATATGGTATATATTTTTCAACACCTGATCTACTAGAAATACAAAAAAAAGACTCCATCTAAGGAGTCTTTTTTAACTTATGTTGAATTATTCAGCGAGAAGAGCTTCAACCGTATCTAGTACATCTTCCTCAAGGTCAGATGTTTCAAGTTTTTCTTCTATGATTTCTTTGAGCGCCATAAGTGCTGCCAGCATAGATTCTCTTCGAGCATCAGATATTCATGTCTTTGATTCAAAATCTTCTATCATAGTGTCTATTTTCATAGCTACTTGTTCGAGCTTTTCATCTGACATGTTATCAAGAGCGTTTCCAATTCTTTTTACGAAAGCGGTCCTATAGATCATAATGGTTTCTCTTTTTACTGCATGGTATTCTTTTCGAATTTCTCTGTTTTCTTGACGAAGGTCTTCATTCACGCTAAAGACTTCTTTTCTTTTTTCTAGAAGCATCCTTGCTGTCTCATCATCTCCAATAATATCTGCAATTTCTCCCTGCTTTTGCATTGAGAGTTCTTTCATTGACTCTATAAGCTCTGTTCTCTCAGAATCGCTTTCAGCTAGCTTGAGCTCATCTTTGAGTTCTTTCATTGATTCTTTATAGTCACTTGTGATTTCTTTGAGTTCTTCAATTTGTTCTTCAGAGAGACTTTCTTTTACAGTCATAAGAGCCTCTTTGTTCTCGCTACGGAAGCTACTTCTATTTTCTTTGGCTTTTCATCTATTGTCTCGTATCTCAGACCGTCCTGCATCTTTCATCATCTTGAGTTCTTCTCTTGCAGCTCTTTCATCATCTTTCTTGCCTTCTCGTCCCCCCTCATCCATATCATCTTCATCCATATCATCTTCATCCATATCATCTTCATCCATATCATCTTCATCCATATCATCTTCATCCATATCATCTTCATCCATATCATCTTCATCC
>CALLPL010000025.1 GCA_938015455.1 uncultured Candidatus Altimarinota bacterium | reverse complement strand
TGATGTTTGTGATGAGGATGACGATAGATTTTTAGAATCTAATAAAGAGATTTTTATACTCCTTATGATACTTGTGATACTTATGTTTCTGGGGTGAATTTATAGTGTTGCTCGAAAGATACAAAAATAATACTTCTTAATCATTCTTTCTTATGCTAAATCTTCTTACACGAATAACGTGGATACTATCTTTTCTCCTCAGTTTTTCTGCTGTCGGAGTTATAATCGGGTATTATGGTTGAGTAACTCTTATCATATCACTACTCCTAACTGTTTTATTAAAACATATGGTCTTTCCGGAGGAATACCTCAAAAGATCTCTCTGAGAATATCAAAAACAAAACATTCATAAAGAAACTTCTCATATAACTCAAGATATTCAACAGGAAAAAGTTAGTGTCTGAGACACAAAACAAGATATTCAAGAAAATACACACGTCTTCCCAGACTTTACAGAGTTAGAAGAAAATCAAGATTTTACAAAAACGAAGGTTTATCAAAGTGTTGCCGTGAGCGATCAAGATGAGTATATATCTAAACCTCGTGAGCCAAGTGCCATCGAGAGATTTTTCTCTGAGAATCTCCTCGCGAAACTCTGAGGAATTCTTGTTTTTCTCTGAGTTCTCTTCCTGCTAAGTCTTATATACTCAGTTATAAGCCCAGTAGCAAAGATGTGTGTTTGACTTGCAATTGGGTTCTCATGTTATGGAGCTTGAGTATGGATGGATAAAAAGTGATACGAGGCTGAGTCACGTATCGTTATGGGAACTGCTATTCTCATAAACTACCTAGTTATTCTTTCTGGAAGACACATACTTTGAAGTGACATATCGACAGACGCAACACTCTTATCAGTGACCATGACCTTCATCTTCCTTATTCTTAATACGGTATTTGCTGTAGTAACAGCGCTCGTGTATAACTCTCGACCACTACTCATATTTGCCTTTATATTTGCATATCTTAACCCTCTTCTACTCGGGTCGTCTTCAAATGAGCCCTACACGCTCCTGGGGTATACCATGATTGTAACTATGGGGGCTATGTATATGGCTTATGTAAAAAAGGACGAGTTACTCTTTCCCTTGAGTTTTGTTTTTGCGGCACTTATATTCATAAATGCTCCATCAAGTAGCGCTGAATGATGGATTACAAAACTGCTCAGTATTAATGTTCTTGGTGCTATGAGCTTATATGTAAGTACGGTCTTTGAAAAGAAATATCAAAATTTATGAGAAGTACTTATTGGTGGGACATTCTTTCTTATTGGAGTTATGGGTTTTCTCTGAATAGCCTCGCTTTCATCCGCGCAACTCGCTATTATGTGAGCTTCAAGTATTGGACTCATGATTCTATGTTACCTCAATATGAACAATTGAACTCATCTATTTAGTATTGGAACTCTCTGAACAGTACTCACACTCACTCCTGCTATTTTAACAAATGGCCTTAAGGAAGACACACTCATGATATCTGCTTGAATCATCTGAGTATTTGCTCTATGTAATATTGGGGTGGTTCTTACAAAGAGTAAACAGCTCCTTGCCTGAAATCTTTGAAACATTATTTCATGACTCGTGTCTTGAGCTATATTTCTCACCTTTATGTTCTACGAATTTGGGAATATATATTTCCCTGGTACATCCCAAGGTTTCGCGTTTTTCTTTCTTGCTATTATTTACTGTCTTTTAGCATTCCTCATAGTTCAGAGAATAGGAATAGAAAACTTAAAGAACGACGAAAAACATCAAAACACTTTTTATACTATCTCTGCTATTTGAGTATCGCTTTTTTCTCTTGCTATAGCTTTTGTCTTTGCAGAACACAAAGAAATTATTTCGATCATCTGGCTGCTTGAAGCAAGTGTTTTCTTCTTTCTTGCTCAAAAAACCTGATCTGCAAAAGTTGGACTCGCAGCTCTCGTACTCTTCATTATTGGTATAGCGAGACTTATACCATTTCTCGGAGCAAGAGTTGGAGAAGATTACTGAATGCTCGTTGCGCTACTTATTATTACTATTTCATTAATCTATAACCTCTTTCTACTATTTGGTGAAGAAGACTCACAAAAAGAAAGTAAACTTCCTAGTGAATATTATGGAGCACATAATCTCTTTCATGTTATTGGTATGACTACGGTAGTTATCATATGACATGAAATACTTAACATCTCAGGGAATTGGTATTCACTTCTCTACTTTTCATGAATTATCTCCGTTTTATGAATACTCTACCACTCTCTGTATTCATCTGGACTGCAAAAGGTATATTTCCTGGTATACTGTTTTTGACTCTTTCTTCATCTATCCATGTTCCTAGATAGTATAGGAAGAGAATCTATGAATCTTGTTATTTCTACAGTCATTGCTGGACTCTTTACCCTCCCTCTCATACATGATTATATCAAAAACTCAGACATAGAAAATAGAGGTCTTCTTACGGCCTTCATGGCTTATATATTTGTTCTCTCAAGTTCATACGTGTACCATATATTTGATGTTACTTTTGCTATAACCCTCTACTGGGGAATTCTTTCTTTTGTGCTTCTTGGCTACGGTATCTCCAGGGATATTCTCTACTTGCGGACTATTGGACTCTACCTCATAACTCTCACTGCAGGAAAGGTCTTCCTCTATGATATATGGATGAGTGTAGATGACACAATATCCAGGGTAGTTGCGCTTATTGTCGTTGGGATACTCATGATAGTCCTCTCTACTATGTATACCCGTAAATATTGAAATAACCTTAATGCAGAATTTGCACCAAGTAATCTCTTTTGAAAGGATATATTTGATACTGAAATAGCAAAAATAAATCCTGATATGCCAGAGCAAGAAAAGGTAATTGTAAGCCAAAAACCAGCCTCATGAGTTATGCAAGATATTGAAAAAACTGACGTGAGTGAATACTCTGCCGTTCGTATGAAGATCTCTGGAGTAGACAAGACTTTTACCATTAGAGCCGTGAATCTCATAAAAATAGCAAAAATCATAGAGACCAGTCTCTGAAAGAAAACCTTTGTAGCAGGAGAACTGAGTGACATACAAAGTTCCGTATTAAAAGAGTACAAAAGTGATCTCCCAGAGTCGCAATTCAAAAAACTCAAAGAGGTAGTCGCAGCATTTGTAAAACACGGCTGAGAAATAGAATTTATTGAAAAAAAATAGTTACAAAAATCCCCCAAACGCATTCTTGAAATCTTGACCCCCTTCATAAGGGGGTACTTTTTTAGTTCCTCCTTATTAAGGAGGAGAAGACTATGGACAAAAAGTAGGAGGATTTATCAGAATACCGGACAATATTAAGTCTTGAAGTTCTAACCCCCTTGATAAGGGGGTACTTTTTCTTAGAATAGAGTCATGAAAAGATTTTTAGACTACAATAAAAAGCTCAAAGAGCGAGCTGCTCAAATGCGCAAAAATATGACAAAGGCTGAGAAAAAACTCTGGTTTGATTTCTTAAAAGACTTTTCTATCTCAAAGTGACAGCAAGATTGAGAAAAAATAAAAGTTTATCGTCAACGAATCATTGATCACTTTATTGTAGATTTTTATATCCCTGATTATAAACTCATAATCGAACTCGATTGAGAAAGTCACTATTCAGGTCAAGCCAAAGCCTATGATTCTGAAAGAAGCAGTATATTAGAATGATTATGATGCCAAATAGTACGATTTACTAATAACGAGGTATACGATAGTTTTGAATGAATTTGTGAAAGAATACGAGACACGTGTGAAAACTATAACCCCCATCTTTAGTTATTAAAGTTCTGACCTCTTTAGCTCTTTTTGTTCCTCCTTATTAAGGAGGAGAAAACTATGGACAGAGAGTAGGAGGATTTGTGATTGTATGTATACTTACCTTATGAAAGAAAAAATAAACGAAGCCTGAGCTCTCTATACCATAGAAAGTGTTGGCATTACTCAATACAATATCTTCACCAAAGCAGGAAACTATCGCTGAGGCAAGATCTATCACGCAAATAAATATGCTCTGCTACTCTCAGGATCTTGCGAACTCATCACCGAAGAAGCTGGGACAGATAATAAGCAAATCCTTAGTCCCAAATCAGGGATCATAAAAATTCATTCTTGAATTCCCAATATATTCTATTTCCCAGAGGACTGCCATATGCTCGAGTGGTTTCAGAGTGATTGTCACATAGAAAAATTCGAAAAATATACAAAATTAAAGAAAAACATATAAATTATTTGACATTATAACAAATAATGTTATTATTAACTCACCTACCTCTCTGTCCATCCTGGACGGTAAAATGAGGTATGGTTATGGAAGGACGATCTCTATGTTGATGAAATCTCTTGCTATCGCAGCTGCAATTGCAGCTTTCGCAGCCCCAGCATATGCTGCTGGCTGCGCGCATCCTACTCCGGCAGTCGTGAAAACGTACACCCCTGCTCCGGCAGTCGTGAAAACATACACCCCTGCTCCGGCAGTCGTTGTACAATCGTACACCCCGGCCCCGGCGAAAAAGTATTAATTCGCCATGGGGATCGCTCCCCACTCAATCGGCTCCCCATCGGGGGGCCGGTTTTCTTTTTCATTCATTTTTCAAAAAATAATACCAAAATACTTGACATTTCTTAAATTTTAATATATTCTTTTATTGCAACGCTAGATAACGAAAGTTATATGAGGGTTGCATTTTGAAAATGTCTATGCCACGTTTGACGTTGGTATGGGTAACAGATTGAGGGATATCTCGATGAAGAAACTTCTTATTCTCGCAGCTTCGGCTGCTCTCGCGTTCGGCATGAACTCTGCTTCGGCTGATACTGCAGGCTTGGTTACTTATCAACCGAGCGTACCCACGCTGTGGGCAATCGATACCCCGGTGACTGGGCAACGGTTGATTATGGTTCAAAAAGAACCAGAATATGTTCATATCGGCCCGATCGACGGCATGACCCCTACGGGGCGATACACGGAGGTTCAACCAAGAACCTACGTGGTCGATCCTAAGCCTCTTACGGCTACCAATATGGTGGCCCCAGCCTATCTTGCGGACTGTAGCGAGGTAGGGCATACCTGGGAAACGTCGACCGGCTGCGGACCGAGCACAGGATCGAGGATTTCACCAAATATTCGTGTTATATTCGGTGATGCGAAGAAACACGAGCAACCAGCATACAACGGCTGGAACACCCCTGTCGTGCTTGTCACGACACGCTAGTCTCTAACGAGGCTCGTCAATCTACTCGAAGGACCCGGCATCGCGCCCGGGTCCTTCTTCTTTTGTATAAAATTCTAAATCCTCAAAACAAATCATAATATTGACTATACTATTTATTAATGTTAAAATACTGAAGCTACCCCCTTATCATTTGTGTAAGATGGGAGCAAAACACGAAAGGACTATCCCTGACATGAAATTCCTCATGCAGGTACTTCTCGCTGCAGCCTCGGCTGCTTTTCTCTTGATTGCTCCAGCTTCGGCTGAACCGCGGAAAAATTTGGTCTTTACGGAGACCGATTTCGTTGACTGGGAGTCAAACGAAATCGTCTACATCAACAGGATCTATAGAATCCTACTTGCTGAGCAATCTTGCGAGCCAGGAAACTGGGTTTGCAAGGTTGGGCTGGAGGTAGTTTACCTCCAGACAAAAGCCTTTACCGTATGGTGCGGCCATCTAAAAAGACCATTCATAAAAACTGATGGAGAAGCTGTATGTCACTAACTCAGCAGAATAAGTAGACTCAACTATTGACTCTACTGAAAGGGAAAAGTCGGGGGACCCAACCTTTCGTGCGATTACCTCACCCAACTTGGGCGAGGTACTTTTTTTGTCTAAAATATTAAATATAGCGTTGAATTTCTGAGTTTTTCTAATATACTTTTTTGGTATTATTTTCATAAATTAACAAGATATGGCAACACAAGTACGTACGGACGATGCTCAGGCTGAGGCAGAACTATTGGTTTCTGACGCTCAGACTATAGAACTCTCAGAGGCAGATCAACGGGAGGTTGAGGAGACTTTTCAGGAAGCGAGTGACTTTAGAAGACTGGGGGAAAAGATCACGGCTCCAATAGACTCTATAATCTCTGAGACTGCAAAGGTTATCAACGCTGACCCAATTATGAGGGTTTCTGACGAACTCGCTGAGATGAATAAAGATGTTCAGTCAGTGTATGATGGGATCATTGATAATGATGGGGTGGTTATGAAGATTGCAAAATCTCTCCCACTGATCTCTATTCTCGCAAAGACTATGGACGCGAAATGGGATGAGGCAAAGTTCAATATCAAATCAATGGAGGGGAAAATCGAAGCTATATTTTCTGGTTTTGATATCTCATGAAACTCTCTGAATACCTCTATAGACCTTCAAAAAGACTTCCTAGAGGGAATAGAAGAGAATCTTTGAAAGGTTGTTGCATATAAGGACTTTCTTCAAGTAAAACTCGATGAATTTAGAGAAAAAGCAGAAAGTGTAGAAAACGAAGATGAAAAGATGAAATACGCAATGTTCCTACGTAATGTAGAATATTTTGTATCAAACCTCGTAGTACTTATTGGGAATCTTGAGATGGCTCGTAAGAGACTTCTTATGAGACTTGATAGTGCGAGCAAGCTCTCACTTGCCATGAGTTCAAGTAGACCAATATTTAAAACGCTTCTCTCAACTGCCATCATAGAAACAAGCTCTCAAAAAGCGCTTGACGCAAGTATGACAGCTCTTAACACTATGGGAGAAACAATTGACAAGATGTCATCAGACCTTACTGATAAAGCTATTGATAGTTCTAAAAGATCAGAAGAACTCGCAAGTAAGCCAGTACTTTCAGCGTCAGTATTTGTAGAAAATGTTACAAAGCTCAAGAATCACTTTGACCAGATTGAGAGTTTTAGAGAGCAAGTACGAATAGAAGCAGAAGCTGAAAAAGCTGTATTTGCTGAGGCAAAAGAAAACCTCGAAAATGTAAAAGTTCTTTCAGCAAAATCTCACGAAGAATTCGCGCAAGAAATGAATAAATAGAGACTCCTTTTTATATTTCTCTAGATTCTTTTTTTCTTTCTCTTACACAAAACCTCATACAATTTTCTCCTCAAGGAGAAATGAAACTACATTTGCAGCCTCTCTCTCCTTAAGGAGAGAGAATACAAGAGTGAGGTTTTATGTAAGAATGTAAAAACACTCTTCTATGTTCACCAGAACACGTAAATCATCTGAAGCAGATATTACTCCTCAGGTACTTAATTTTCCAAAGAAAGTACAAGAGGATATTTCTGATCGCGGCTTTCATCTCTATAAGTGGATCTCTCCTGAGGAAGTAAAGCTTTCTGTCGAGAGGGATTTTCTACGGGTTATAAAAAAAATATGACTTCCTCTTGCTGTCATATCTATAGTTTTTGGTCTTATTACTCCCTATTTATTTTTTGGGATAGTTTTTCTGTGAGTATTTCTAATGTTTTTATATCTTGGTTTTCTTTCTATAAGACGATCTTCCCTCCTCTCAAAATCAGCATTTGTTGTGCTCACAGATAGCTCAATATCTCTTGGATGAAAAATACAGAAACTCTCAGAAATATCAAAACTTCATCCAGAAATTTCACAGGTCTGAGAGACCTTTGAAGAGTGACTCTTTGAAGAGTCTCGTCTCTCTGGAAGCAAACAAAAACTCGGAAAAGAGGTTATGACGCAACTCTTTTGAGGATATGAGAAAATTTTTTCTTGAAGTAATAGATTTTGAAGGATAGGATGATGAGATGACGCGAGAATTGTTCTTGTGCTTATATGACTCTATACTCTCTATGTTGGGATAATGTCTGTTGTGTATTTCATATGAGTATTATTTCTTTGGTTTTTTGGAAAGATTATTACTTGGATCAATACAAAATTTCTTATATGGAAAGGAAATACTGTCCTCAAAATTAATGATCTCTTTTGAAAACTTGATATAGCCTCTGAGGATATTAAAGCGGAAAAAAAGTCTCTCACGCATTTCCTCTCTGAAGCTCAAAAAAATGAGTGGAAAGATGGACTACTTTTAGAAATCAATTGATGAATTAAAAACATAAATACTCTAGCTCAAAGCGCTACACTATCAGTTCTTGAACTGAGAAATACTATTACACAGTCTAAATACAAAGAAATGTTTTCCTTTGATGTATATAACGGATGGATAAAAAAGCAGATCTCAAAACCACTCGAGCAAATTAAAGAACTGTTAGAAAATAACTTACTCCTACTAAAAAATTCCCGAAGTGAACTAGAACAAGAAATCAGTGACACCTCTCGAGTTGAGCACCAATCTGCTCTCGAGCTTTCTCTGCAAAGAGTAGAGATGCAGATCAGAGATACCACTCAATTTATCCCAATGCTCGAGGAGTCTTTACAAAAGTTACAATCATAATATGCTCCACGTACTTGATACATTACAAGAAGAGCTCGAGAGAACCCACAGACTCGCTGACACTTATAAACCAAGTCATATAAAAAGTATATTTTTCTCTATTTTTCCGAGAAGCTTTAAAAAAGTATTTCTGCAGTATGCTGACGCAAAAGAGGAGCTCCTGCTTGAATATCGTCATTTGCATAACGATATCGACAGTAAAAAAATTGATCCTGAGTCAACCGATTTTATAAAACATGGTCTTTATAAAATTAGTGCTCTTATAGAAATATATTCTAAGCTTTTATCAGAGCTAATAGCTCATAGCCATACACAAGAGGAAATTCTCTCTCATGAGAAGACTTTCTTTTTATGACTTCTACGTAGCTACCAAGAAGACATTCTCTCATGGGTAGGAAATCATGAAAAGTGAGTATTCTGAGAAAACCAAACTCTTACATCTGAGCAAAACAATATTAGTTCCACTCTCGAAAGCCTCAAAGTAAAGAAACAAAAGCTCGAAGAGTATATGAAGAATAATTCCTAGTAGTAAAGACCATGACAAAAAAAGACCCCACATGATTCGATAAATTCTTTGAGTCTGTTACGAGTTCTCCTGACTTCCAAAATGTTCTCCAAAAGGATTGGAAATGAGACTTTGGGAAAGCGCTCAAAGATATGGAACAATCGGTTGCAAAGGCTGGAGATATCACCAAAGCATTTCAGACCACCTTTGCAACTCCAGAAGCGATAGCAACATGAGAGTCTCTGAGACCTCTCCCAACCTCTCCTTATCAAGGAGAGGGGTGAGCTGCTTCTTCTCTCCTTAATAAGGAGGGAATTGAGGGAGGTAAGTCTACTAAAAACGCGGGAGATGAAGAACCAAGAAAACTCGTTGTAGAGCCAGAGTACTTTGAGATGAAGAACCCTAAAACTTGGGGATTCAAGTGAGTAGCTGGGATGGCAAAGCTTAAACAGGAACTCACTGACTGATTTATTAGACCTCTTCAGTTTCTCTTTCTTGTTCGTGACCTCAAAGATAAATACGAAAACTTTCCTGAATCTGAAATAGATACAGACGAAGAAAAAAAAGAAAAAATGCTCGTAGAGCTCTACAAGAGTTATGAAAAATTCCAGGTAGGGATACCAACAGGAATGCTTTTTTATGGTCCTCCTGGTACCGGAAAGACCTTTATGACCAAGAAACTGGCTCAGGAACTCGGGGCTGGAATGATCACAAAATCTGTAGGAGAATTTGGCTCAAGCTATCTCCACGAAACATCGAAAAATATCAGAGAGTTTTTTGCCTGAGCAAAAAAAGCTAGTGAAGCTGGTCCTATAATCCTCTTCCTCGATGAAATTGATTCCCTTGTATCAAAACGTAGCGATAGGGTCGATGCAAATAAAGCCGAAGAAGTCTCACAGTTTCTCCAAGAGTTTAACGCGCTTGAAGACGCTCCAAACCTTATAGTGATCGCTGCTACCAACCGTCCTGATCATCTCGACTCTGCTATTCTCAGATCTGGTCGTCTCGATAAAAAATACTATATCTGACCACCAGATTTTGATGCTCGCGCTGAACTCTTTGAAATATTCATAGAGAGGCAAGGCCGACCTCACGCAAAGCTCAACTACAAAAAACTCGCAGAGTTTACCGATTGATACGTTGCCTCTGATATAGAAGCAATTGTCGAAGAAGCCTCTCGTGACGCGTCATGAAACATCCTCGATATAGCAAAAAAAATACAAGACCACGATGGAGATCTCTCAGAAATCACCAAAGGAATCGAAAAACACGAGATAACCCAAGCTCTCCTCGAGCTTGCTATTACTGATACTGTATCTTCTCTCAAGATGATTGATATGTCCGTCTTTGATAAGTGGGAAGAAACATTGAGTTAATATGTGCATTTTCTTCAAATATATGCTAGAATAATAAGTAATTTAGCATATATTTTTTTGTTTTATGGTGCTTTGAAAAGTAATTCCTGAAATAGTTACTCCAAATACAGGAGAAACCACTGGTGAGTTTCATGTAAATTTCTCGAATTCTCGGTTCGGTCCTTATTCTCATGTGTTTCGTAGAGAAAATCTGTATTTCCATGAGAGTGAATGAGTACGTGGATCGTATTTCTTTCCTCTAGAATCAGAAAGGTTTCATAATACTGAAATATTTCTTGAGACGAATGAAATTGTTATATGAATTGGGAGTAGAGGAAGTTTTGATGGTCAGGAAAAAAACTTTGTAGAAATTATTTCCCTCAAGTATAGGGAAAAATATAGATTCTACCCTGATGAAGTAAGCCTTATTTATAATACTAAGTTAGAAGTAGTCGTCTATTATAAAAAATCCTGAAAACACCATAAACTTATACTCGATCAAAAAACACTTGAGAAGCAATCTGAATCGAAGGTTGAATTGTATGCATTTTTTAAACTCCTCTATAATGTTTCTGAGAAATCTTACTATCGTCTTTATTTTCATGCAAATACTTCTTCTCCAAAACGTGGATATTTTGAGGAGCAAAAAATGCAAGACGAAGACCAAGAACTTCCAAAAGCCTTTAAGAGCGATAAGTTTATTCTTGAGGTAGAATACGTTTATGGAAGTTATATCGATGTGTGGGAGTCTTCCCTCACCTGAGAGCTCGCATATATTGACCCAAGAGATCTATGATAAATATAGCGAGTTTATATTATTTTACGCTCTTACAAAGACTCTCACCAAAATACAAAGAGAGTCTTAGTTCTGTTATGAAAAGAATTCATAGTTATCTCAAAGAAGAATGAATCGAGTACTCTCAAAAAAAGAAAATACTTGGAGAGTATGAAACGCTCATCATTAAACTTGAATGAATTTGAGAAATATATCTCTTTCAACGGATGAAGTATTCGTATAAGCTGTATTATCTTCCATCATTTTTTTCAGAAATATATATCGAGCGAAAATATATTCGTTCTGCTGAAAAGAAAAAGAAAATGATATTTCTTCTCTCAAACATCTTTGAGTGTTTTGATGAGTTTGAGGAAAAAAATATGCTTATAGAGTTTCATAATGATCTCGAAGTAACAAAAAATAACGAAAAAACCTACTTCCTTCGTCACGACTTTATAGATATCAATTCCCTCTCAGAGTTATACTCAAAGAGAAATCTCAAATGAGAGCTGCAAGACTTTGCAGAAAGATGCAAGAAACAATATCTCCCAAGTGAAATTAAAAATAAATACCCAGAGGTCTACCGAAGTCTCCTCTTCCTGGTCTATAACGTCTTTGCAATCCATAAATCACTCAAGAGTACACAAGAGCAACTCAAAGAAGTTCAGAGCTTTCAAAAGTCCAATATTAGTAACGCTCATATCTCGCTCTCTCAGGAACGACTGAGAATTAATAAGGTCTCTCTTGAAGAAGTCTTGCCCGTCTATAAAGCAAGTTTTGAGCACTTCATGCATATTATTTCAGGCAGGAAAATCTAACTTATGAAAACACGAGTACGGACATATTCCAAAAAGAGTAATCCCTTGGAACAGGATGTATCTTACCAAGTATTAGGCAGCTGATTATATACTATACTAGTAGTTGGACTTATTGTATTCTGACTGGCTTTATTTGCAGAAATAATGTCTCATATGTCCAATCTAAGCGACCTTAACAAATACATGCTTGTAGTATTCATTGTTCTTTGAACTATGTTTTTATACTTCAACAAAATACATTGATTCACCATAAAAGAGATAAAAAATAAAGACCTCTATCTTACAAAAGTGCAAAAACATAAAATCAATAATATAAATCTCTTAAATCAACATAATTACTTCGAGAGTGGGATAATTAAAGATAGTTATAGTCTCTGGAAACAAAAACAAAGGACTAAACTTTTTTGGGAAAGTGCGTGTTTTTTGTTATGCTTATCAATTTTCTGTTGATGAATTATGTACTTTATCAATATGGCTTTCTGGAAAGGTTTTTGGTGGTCTTTTGTCATATTCTGAATGCTTCTCTTCATAAAACACTTGTGGAAAAAATCTTGAATGAAAGAACAAAATAAAGAAAAAATATATACTCTCAAGCTATATCCGGAAAACTTCACAAGGATCAAAGATGAGTTATTTTTCTACTAAACTATGAAAACACGAGTACGAACATATCCTGCTGAAAGAAAGGCGAAAAGACAGGTAAAAACTTGAGCAGAGTCTGTAATATTTACTGTATCTTATTTCTTCTTATTTCTATTATTTGCGCCCATTCTTGCCACTCTTATATGAGTAGTACTTTTATCACGGTATAAATTCATTTTTATATGAGTATTAATTATCATGCCTTTCGTAATTGTCTACTATAAAAAATATGCTCTTTTATATACGTTTAGAAAATGAAGGTCTTACTCTGAAATAAATCTAGAGAATCTTAATCATCACAATAAGTTCTTTAATAATCTAGACGCACAAAGACAATGACTAAAGTATCTAAATTGGGAGTTACGACATAACTATATATTAAAAATAGTACAATATCTATGTGTTTATTTCGTAGGATTATTTATGGGGGTAGTATTTTTATGATGAATATTTATTTCAAACGAGCTGCTCTTTTGATCTACTCTCCTTTTTCTTATAAGCATAATAACATACTCTTTAGTTTGTAAAACCTTAGATGAAATTCGAAATTATCACAAAACTAAAATAACTCAGGAGGACTGTCAGCTGTTATTTAAAAAAATACATACCAAGATATTCTTTTATCAAAAAGAAAGTAAAAAGATTCAGAATAAAGATACTTTTACTTTCTACTAGATTATGAAAACACGAGTACGAACATATTCTGATTCGATAGACGCAATAAGAAATAAAAATTGATGGAAAATAATATCAGTTTTAGTGTTCATCTGAATTTTTTATGTAATATCACAGTTCATCTTCAGTAATATTATGCTTTTAGGGGCTCTCATATTTTGAACAACATTTCTTTACTTTAAATATTTTAGAGAGTTATTCCATCTGACTCATATCGATGATACTTTAAAGAAGTTAGAAAAAGATAAGTACATGGATACTCAAAATCTTATACATTCTAACTATTATATTGATACAAAATCAATTCAAAAACAAGTTACAAGAAATTTACTATGGAAAATAAGAGCCCAAAGAACAACATTATCCTTTATCTTAATAATATCATATATACTTACTCTCTTTTTTAGTTATATCTTTAGTATAAATTTTCTTTGAGTAAAAATTCCGTTTTTCGTGATACTTACAACAATCACAATTACACACTTCATTTTTCTTTTAAAAATACGATCTAGCTATGTATCAAAAAAGATAGATCTAAAATACAATCATGTTGCCCTCTATAAAAACATAAGAAATAAAAACAAAAATACCGATAGGGTTTTAAAGGCTTTACCCTATACCCTTTATATCTACGACTAGTTATGAAAACACGAGTACGAAAACATATTCAGAAAAGCCGTAAAAAAATATATAACTCAGCTATATGTTTACTTTTTTTAGCATGAATATTCCTAACATGGATAATAACTCTTACTATTTCTTTTTATATAATTGATGCTTCTTTAGCCGTACAGTATAGTGCTATATGAATCATGTTTCTAGCCATAACAAGCTCATGGCACTTATCATGAAAAAACATAAAACTGAGTCAAGTGTGATATATGAATAGAAAAAAATATCAGCAGTTAAACACTAAGTGGAAATCCTATAAATATGATCCTCATTTTCTCAATCATCATAACTATGGGCCAATAAAGAATATAACTCAAGATTATCAAGAACATGCATCAAAAAATATCTTCCGTGTATTGAGTATATGCTTCTGAGTTATAAATATAATATCTACAGTCTTAGCGCTTATAGCATATGCCTGAGGAGAAGATTTTTTAAAGTCATTTTTTATGACCTTCACCATGTGTTCATTCTTCCCTCTTATTTGAGTTTATGCGATACTCGTGAATAAATTTTCTTCTAAAAAGTCTCTCAAAAAACTCTATGCCTCAAAAATTCATGCAAAAAACTTCATAACTATTGGTACACGTAAAATATTTTTCGACTAAATCTTGCATCTGTACTAAATCCCGTATAATACTCTTATCAGCACAATGCCTCGCTATCAACGAGGAAGCTAGAGGAAGAACCCCCTCTCCCACTTTGTGGGATCTCCCCCTATTATGGGGAGACCATACAGGGATATTAGAACCTCTCGGAGTCGTAATACTTCGTCATCAAAATAAATAGAGTAGTGAACGAATATCTTCGTTCTACAGCTTTCGGTGGTACCTTTCTGCAGCTCGTCCTTTCTCCCTTTGGGGGAAAGTAGGGGGCAGAACCAAAAGCATATATACCTGTATTTCTCTAAATAGTAGAGAACTGTGGCTATGTGTGCTTTTTTTATTTGGAAGGGTGGCTGAGTGGTTGAAAGCGCACGCTTGGAAAGCGTGTGTGCGCTTCGCGCGTACCGCGGGTTCGAATCCCGTCCCTTCCTCCATTAAGTTTCTCTTGCGATGAGTTTACGAATCGGAAGGAAAGTTACGTCTCCAAGGAACATAGTGACTTGAGACGCAAAATGTTTATTAATTAATTTTATCTTATGAAAAGTATTATAAGTATTCTCGCTCTTTGTTTTCTTCTTGTGAGTTGTGGAGGAAACTCTTCAGCTCCAAAAGCAACTGACACATCTAAGTCTCAGACTGTACAGGAATCACCAATAGTAGAGAAAGCTGAAGATTGTGAATCTAGCTCTGAGGCAGCAAAATTAAAACTTCTAGAGGCAAACGAAAATCCTGATGTTGCTCTTGAATTCCTAGGAAGCGCAGAGACTGATAAAAACTGTTTCCTCAAAGTGAAAATAACTCAAATTGTAGGTCTAGAAACTGCGGAGGTGTTTAGTCTCTTTGACACTGCCACAGAGCAAAGTTATGCAAACTATACTGACGAGCAACAGATGGATCTTGCGTTAATAGAGCTTAAAAAATAATTATGGCAGAAATATTTTCACTCCCCAGTAAAAATCTCGGTGGACAAGACTCTCAGATCACCCTTTGTTCATGACCTGTTATTATAAGCCCTGAGGGGAAGATTCTTGTTCATATTTCCAGTTCTACTGGAAAATACCAGTTTATCTGAGGGAGACTTGATGATAGCAGCTCTCTCAGAGAAACTGCTGTAAATAAAGCAACTGAAGTTCTTGGTCATAAAAATATTTCTCTCAGTGACAAAGAACCACTCTGTATTTCCTGAGAGATAAAACGAGACGGAGTTACTGAAGAAATAGTTCTCTTCCACTACAAAGCAAAACTTGAGGATGAAAATAATATCTGAGAGGCTGAGTGGAAGAGTCTAAGTGAGATAGAAGAGCTATGAAAACAAGATATGCTCTCCTCTGAAAATGTTCTCATAGCAAGTAAATATTTTTTAGAACAATAATTATGAGGCAAGCTGAACATTTTTCTGCAGTATATGGAATCCTAAGAGACGTTTCGTGAAAGATACTGTTTCAAAGACGCGCAAATAGTTGATTTAATGATGGGGTACTTCAGTTTCCTAGTGGACATATAGAATGAGAAGAAACATATTATGAGGCCCTTAAAAGAGAGATGAAAGAAGAGATTAATATTGATTTTACTCAAGATGACGTAAAGCTCGCTCATGTCTTGCATAGAATACAAAAATGAGGCAGGGTCTACTTCGATATATTCTTTGAAATCCAAAACTATAGTTGAAGTATTAGGAATCTTGAAGCTGATAAATGCTCCGAATTAGATTTCTTTTCTATTAATCATCCTGATATAACTTTTTATAACAAAGATGTTATTAAGAACATTGAGAACTGAGTTCAGCTTTCTGAAATAATTATGTAGGTTAAATAGAAATTATGAAAGAAAAAATATACGCACTCAACATATGTCTCATACCATCAAAAGCATTGTATGATACCTGTTTAAAACTCAATAAACTTGATACAAATTCAAAGTACAACGAAAACTCTCGGGCATTTATTCCCCACGCAACTCTTGCTATAAAATATGTCAGCGCAGAGAAGTTCAAGAAAATACAAGAAGCTATAGATGTATTGAATATATCTAAACTCTCAGTAAAAGTCCTCGAGTATTATGCAAAGCAAACATCCGCTACTGATTGTTGGACTGGCATATACACAGAAAAAACACCTGAGCTCAAAGCACTACAAGAAACTATTTGTGGGATAACAAAGCAGTTTGAGAATGATAAGAGAGATCACTCTAGCTACGCAATAGACAACTTCTTCGAAAAAAACCAGCTCCCACTCTGGGATGAGGCACATTTCAAAGACAAGCCTGATCTACATATCACCCTGTGAAAAACTGATATCCAAGACCACATAGACCAAATAAGCCTCCCTGCTGAAACTATATTTGATACCCTCGTTATCTGACATATGTGAAACTATGGTTCTGTAAGAGAGATACTGTATTCTAAGAAACTCTGATAATTATGGAAATTGTAAGATTTTATGATCCTGAGTATTACCCTCTCAATCCCTACTCTGCACATATACTAGAATGGGGCTGAGTACTCTACCCTACTCTGGAGCATGCATACCATACCCTTCGTTATCCACAGAAGAAACACCAAGATATGATTCTCGCAGCAACAAGTCCAAAACAAGCGCGAGATATCTCACAAACATTAAAAAAATATCAATACGAAGACTGGAGCAAGAATAACTTTGATATAATGAAGCAACTCATGCAGGCAAAAGCAGAGCAGCACACAGAAGTACAAGAAACCCTCAAGAAATCTCGAAACATGAATATCCTCAAAGATATTCCAGAAGATTCCCTCTGGTGAATCTGACATGATGGAAAGGGAGAAAACATTATGTGAAAGATGTGGGAAGAGATACGAGAAGAATATATTTAATAAAAAGACCATGCAATTTACAGTTATATGACTCGATGGAACAGATAGTGAAGCCTTAACTAGAAGACTCGCCGTTCGCGACGCACATATTGCCCTATGAGAAGAACTCCTTCAGTCTGGAAATCTGTGGTATGGGGCTGCTATCTGGGATGATGACGGAGCTATGAAGTGATCTATTCTCATTTACGACTTTGCAAATGAAGACGAATTAAATGCTTATTTAGAAAAAGAGCCCTACGTAACAGGCTGAGTCTGGAAAGATATCCAGATCCACAAGTGCAATACCCGAGATCCATGGCAGTTCAATAGACCTAAAGAATTTTTTGAGAATAGAAACAAATAAGATTATCTATGAAGAAAATATTTTCCATACTCCTTCTGCTACTTTTAACCTACCTGCCAGCTATACTAGTATTTCTTGCAGTAGGAACATTTGTAGCTGAAACTAGCTCTCATACAGGCTGAGGTATTCCAGGGATGTGAATAATTGCTATTATTATTGTTTGAATATGGGTTTTCTTCCTCATGTTTCAATGATTATTCCTCATACCATTATTACTCATCCAAATATTTGGAGCTGCTCTTGTTTGAATAAAGTTGTACAATCTTTTGAGTACGTCTTATAGAAAAGAAATGTCTGAGTATAGCAAATATATCAATATCCTCGCGAATTCCTTATTACTGCTGTACGGTATATTGCTTATATGACTTTCCATATACCTCTTTGATTTTTGACTCATTAAGGTGAAATCAGAAATCATGTACATGATACTTCCCTTCTTAAGTTTTCAATATGCGACTATAGGACTATTATTTTTATCTGGCCTGGTACTTACAATTTCTATGGCAAGACAGATTCTTCAGGTATCAACTAATATTGCATTAGAACCTTTTCCAGATGAGGTTGATGAATCATGAGACAAGGTTTTATCAGGAGGAATAGTACAAGAAAGAAAGAAAGTCTTACCCTAAAGACTAAGGAAATAAAGTTTACAATATAAGAGTTTCCTAGTAAAAACTGAGTGGTCATTGTCCGAAACAACACAAAACTAGACCAAAAGAGTTTTTTGAGAATAGAAATAATACAACCATTTAAAGCATGAAAAATATAGCCATAATTCTTAGCATAATATTGAGCCTTAATGTAGTGAGTGCTGAAACCGAAAATGTATCAGCTCCTTTTTCTTCTATACATGACATACATCAGTCTCCTGATGGACTTAGTACGAGTTTTTACGCATGAAAAAATGGTAAATCAGTAATGGTAAAGGATTGAATCGAAAGTAAAGTATATGATACTATACTCCGAAAACATGTGAGCTACTCACCTGATGGAAAATCTTTAGCATTTATAGCTACGAAAGAGTGAAAGAATATTCTTGTAAAAGATGGTGATGAGATTACAGGTTTTAGCCATGTGTATTCACCTATATTTTCTGTGAATTGAGACTTTATGTTTCATGCTCAGAAAAATGATAAATCCTTTACTGTACATAACTGAAGAAAAGGAAAGGAGTATGACCATATCTGGTCTCTCATGTATTCTCCAGATGGAAACGATATAGTATATCAATGAGAGACGGTTATTACACCAAGAGAGAGAATATCTTCTATAGTCAAAAACTGAGAAGAAATATCTAGTTATACTCAAGCTCATTCTCCTGTGTATTCGCCTGATTCAAAAAGCTTCTCTTATGTATGAGTAGAAAATGATAAAACGTTTATCGTAAAAGATTGAGTAAAGTGAAAAGAATACAGCAGACTTATTGGAGAATTACTGTATTCGCCTGATTCAAAAAGCTTCTCTTATGTATGAGTAGAAAATGATAAAATGTTTGTCGTAAAAGATTGAGTAAAGTGAAAAGAATACAGATTTGTTGGAGAATTACTGTATTCGCCTGATTCAAAAAGTTTCTCTTATATATGAGTAGAAAATAATAAGATGTTTGTCGTAAAGGACTGAATTGCATGAAAATTATATTCTGATATTAGCCAGATGGTCTATTCTTATGATTGATCAAAAATATCTTATATCGCAAGGGAGGAATGAAGAAGCAATATTCTTGTAGAAAACTGAGTAGAAATCAAATCTTATGATAGTGTTGGTTTTCCAACATACTCCCCTACTACTGATAGTTTTGCCTTCTTAGCAAAAAAGGATTGAGTAGATATCATAGTAAAAGATGGAAAGGAATTAAGTTGATATGATAGCTATGCTAATCCAACTTACTCTAATGATGGAAAGAGATTTTTATTTGTATGAATCAAAGATAAGGAGAGCTTTCTTGTAGAACAGCAAATGGATAGTAATCCTGGAGTTAAAAAAGAAACCAAGAATCAAAATAATACTGACAGCCGAGAAAAAATATGATTTTTTCAAAGTATCCTACTATTTTTTAAAAGCTTATTTTCATAGACCTATGTCCGAAACGACACAAAACTAAATACTTATTTTTCGATTCATAGGAAAGTCACTTCCTTAAATAATTTTAATAATACATATCAAAAATGAAAAAAATATTACTATTATGTAGTATCTTACTAATTATAGCTTCTTGTAATAATAGTGAACAGGTAGTTGAAATTGAAGAATTAGAGAAGGAATATATTGAAAAACTCAATAGGGCTGAGGATTTTGGAGAATCACAAATCAGTCAATTGAGCGCTCACGTAAATAAATTAGAAAAAGAAAATACAGAGTTAAAGAATGAAGTACATGAGCTTGAGTTTTATAAACACCTAAACTTTCAAGAAATGAAACTTGTTCATGAATATCTAAACCCCGATAATTCAGAAAAGAATATTTATGTATATACAAATTCTTACAACTCTTCACAAGTTAATAATATAAAAGAAGTTGAAAATTGCGCAAGTATTAGACATAGAGACAATGATGCATATGACTGTTTTATTTTCATTTGAAATAATGACTATAAAAAATTATTATTCCAGAGTGACTTCCCTATAAAAACTGCGTTTGAGAAAAAAAATACTTTCACTATATATTCATATTTCTCAGGTGACTGATGATGAGCGAATTCTACTACTACCATAAATATCGATACTTGATTAATGAAAAGGAAAACTAATATCACTGCTCCAACCGAAAACATAGAACAAATTACCAGTGAAACCAATATTTATGAGTGCTTCGATAAAAATCCAATGTTTATACGCAACTTTTACAAGTGCTTTAAAAACTAACCCCACTACCCTATGTTCCCAAAAGTAAACCCAAAACAGAGCTTTCCAGAGATGGAGGCAAAGATCGTAGCATTCTGGAAGGAGAATGATACCTTTAAGAAGTCTATTGAGCAGAGACCTGCGGAGAATCCGTATAGGTTTTATGATGGTCCTCCGTTTATTACGGGGACTCCTCACTATGGTTCCCTGCTCTCGAGTATAATTAAGGATATTGTTCCTAGGTATCATACGATGCAAGGAAAACGTTGTGAACGTGTTTGGGGTTGGGATTGTCATGGCCTGCCAATTGAGGAAAAGGTTCAGAAAAAACTAGGACTCGAATCGAGCAAAGATATCGAAAAGATTGGTATCAAGACCTTTATCGAGGAATGTTATAAATATACTCAGGAAACATCTGCTGAGTGGGACTGGTATATCGATCATATTGGTCGTTGGGTAGATATGGAGAATGCATATAAGACGATGGATCAGGATTATATGGAGTCTGTTATGTGGGTGTTTAAGTCTATGTGGGATAAGGGTATGGTATATAAAGGTCAAAGAGTCTCGCTCTACTCTTGGAAACTCTCTACTCCTATCTCAAACTTTGAGGTCGCGATGGACGACTCATACGAAACCGTTTCTGATCCAGCAGTTACAGTGATGTTTCCACTCACCCAGGATCATACGCATGTAAAAACTGGAGATTTCATCCTCGCTTGGACGACTACCCCGTGGACTATTCCTGCTCATATGAGTATGGCTCTTAATTCAAAACTTGCCTATAGCCGAGTCTCTTCTGAGTGAGATTATTATATCCTCGCAACTGCGAGAGTAGAAACAGTATTCAAGGGCCGTGAATATGAGATAGTGGAAAGTTTTATGGGATCTGATCTTATTGGACTCAGCTATGAGGCTCCTTTCAAGTACTATCAATGAACGGTTGATCCAGAGAAGAATCATAAAATTCTCGATGCAGACTTTATCACTGATACTGACGGTACAGGTATTGGGCATCAAGCTCCTGAGTTTGGGGACGTCGATTTTCAACTGGCACAGAAAGTAGGAGTTCATATATCAGCTGCTCTGGATAATGCTGGGAAATACACAGAAGAAATCTCTGATTATGAGGGAATGCATTATATAGAAGCAAATGATGTAATCTCAGAAAAACTCAAAGAGATGGGAAGACTCTTCAAGAAAGAATCTATTAATCACCGAGTTGCGATGTGTCCTCGCTCATGAACTCCGCTCATCTATAAGGCTCAAGACTCATGGTTCGTGAATATCCAGGATATGAAGGATAAGCTCATAGCTGAAAACGAAGGAATCAACTGGCAACCAAATCATCTGAAACACGGGCAATTCCTCAAATCAGTTGAGTCAGCTCCTGATTGGTGTATCAGCCGAACCCGTTATTGGGGAACTCCTATGCCTATCTGGAAAAACTCAAATGATGAGCTCAGAGTACTTGCCAGTAAAAAAGAAATTTTTGAATGAAATAAACCGTTCGGTCAATTAGAAGAAAAAGAAGGAAAATACTATTTTACTAGCTGAGAGTTTGAGTGAAAAGAGCTTAATTTACACAGACCATTTATTGATGATATCTTTATCTCTAGTGAAAAGTCTTTCGTAGCAAAAAAAGTTCTCTGAGTACATGGACATGAGAGTAATATAACATGAGAAAAATGGATAAAACTCAAAGAGGACTTTAAACAGCAATGAATGGAACTTGAACTGCTTCAATTCAATATTCAAAAGGACCCCAGCTATGAATCTTGGAAAGAGACATTCGATACTATAGATTTTTCTGAGTATGATGCTGTATATGCAAGCTCGCTATGATGCTTAATGACTACAAAGTATATTATAGAAAATAATATAAAACTTAAGAGGTTAGTAATGAAGGCCCCTGGAAGTAGTGCAAGTACCCAGGACGGACAAAGACCGAATATAGCAGCTATTCACAAGAGTTTAGATACTTTTAATCTCACAAAGCTTGTAGATGAGTGTATAGCTATCCATGCAAAAGATGACCAGACAACTCCTTTTGAAAAAGGAAGAGAATTCGCAGAAAAATTCTGAGCTACTTTTATTGAGAGAGAAACATGAGACCACTCACTCGAGTGAAATATATCTGTACTTATAGGAACAATCAAACATTGAGAACCAATGCAGAGACTCCCAGAAGTACTCGACGTGTGGATGGATTCAGGGTCTATGCCATATGCGCAGATGCACTACCCCTTTGAAAATAAAGCTCCAATGGAGAGTTCATATCCTGCTGACTTTATTGTCGAGTATATCGGACAAGTGAGAGCATGGTTTTATGTCATGCATGTGGTAGGAGTCGCACTCTTTGATAAGAGAGCATTTACCAATGTCATAACTACGGGAATCGTAAATGGATCAGATGGACGCAAGATGAGTAAATCATATGGAAACTATCCTGATCCACGAGGAACAATTCAGAAATATGGAGCTGATGCTATTAGATTCTACATGGCCAACTCTCCCCTACTTACCGGTGGAAACATGGATTTCAAAGAAGAAGGAATTGTAGAGGTGATTAAAAAAGTTATTCTCCCTCTCTGGAATACTTACTCTTTCTTTACCACTTACGCAAATATTGATGGTTTCCAAAAACCTCACCTCAATTCCTCTCCTCAAGGAGAGGATGAAACTGCAGCTAGTCCCTTCTCCTCTAAGGAGAGGGTTAGGGTGAGGTCAAATCCTCTCGATGTATGGATCATCTCAGAAACTCACACCCTCATTGCAGAAGTAGAAAAATGAATGGAGAACTATGAAGTCACAGATGCAACTCGTCCTATCGTCAGGTTCATGGATAATCTGACAAACTGGTACATTAGAAGATCAAGAAAACGTTTCTGGAAATCAGAGAATGATGGAGATAAGATGCAGGCATACGAAACGCTCTACGAGGTCCTTGTAATGCTTTCACAAGTCGTTGCTCCATTTATGCCATTTGTAACGGAGGAAATTTATAAAAATCTCACAGGAAATGAGTCTGTGCATCTCACAGACTTTCCAAAAGCAGACAGTTCGCTCATAGACACAGAGCTCAATAGCTCTATGGATCTCTGCCAAAAAGTTATTAATCTTGGTTTATCGCTTAGAACAGCTCAAAAAATCAGAGTCAGGCAACCACTTCAAAGTATTTCTACCTGAGAACACCTGAGTGAGTATTACAAAGACATCATCAAAGAAGAACTCAATATCAAGGAGGTTCTCGAAGTAGATTCTAGCTCTATAGCACAAAAGATCTGTAAGCCAAATGGTCGTCTCATCGGGCCAAAATTTGGAAAACAAGTTAAGGACATTATGAAAGCAGCAAAGCAGTGAAACTTTGAAGAACAAGACGCAAGCGCTGGGGTATTTATAACACTTGATGACGGAAGTGAAGTTTGGCTCGAGGAATGAGAGTTTGAGTTTGCCTATGTGACTGAAGGAGAATCAGACAATATAGAGTCAGGATTTGGTATGGTTATCGCGATGAATCTTGAGATCACTCCAGAGCTTGAGGTCGAGGGACAAGCGCGAGACATCGTTAGGCATATACAGGAGGCTCGTAAAGAGGCCTGATATCAGGTTGACGATAGAATAAGCGTGAATATCATAGTAGAGAACCTAGAAGCGATCCTCGCAAGCTATGATATAGCCTCTGAGACGCTCTCTACTCTTGATAGTTCTCTCTCATCTTGAGATGTAGAGAAAGAAATAGAGCTCTGAGAAACGATAGCAAAAATAATTCTTAAGAAATAAAAAATATGTTTCTAAATCCACTTACATTTTCTATATCTTTTATAATAACTTGTATTTATTTCACTCCGTTTTTATTGTTAAAATTTTGATCCAATCTATTTAAAAAAGAGAAGTTTGACCCACTTCACATGTGACATATGGTTCTATTTATTTCTGTTCTTATTTCTATAATGATACAATGGCATCTCCTATTTGAGATATGAACTTTCATATGATTCATTGTATTTTATTTTATATCAGTAGTTGGGTCTTCAATTATTTTCAAGAACTATTCTGAGAAAATACACCAAGATAATATAAAAAAAGACATACGTTGTTTTTTATCTATATCCGTTATCCTGACACTTATATTAATTTTATGCTGAGCAATATTAGGTTGAGCTAGCTTGTAAAGAATAATTCTTAAGAAATAGAATATGTCTGAAATAGTTGAAACATATATAATAGTTAAAATGGCTGTGTTTTATAGCTTGTGGATCATTCCTTATGTTATAACTTTTTTGATTTTAAAAGCACTTAGAAATATCTTTTCTCACTGAGAATATAACTGGCCTGGCTACATTTTCTTCTTTGGAACGTTTGTTGTTTGCTTTATCTTCTTTACTATAGTTAACTATAAGATCCCAATACTACCATTCATGATTTGACCAGTATTTATATCATTTTTATCAGCAGGACTTTTATATACACGTCATTGCAAAACAAATTATAATAAAAATGAACTAGTACTACTTACAGTATCTTTCCTTGGAACTTTTTTCACTGTTTTTCTTTTATATATACTAGCTTTGAGCTGAGTAAGTGTTTAACTTTTAATAATTTTCAAAAACATAACTGCTATGAATACAACAACCCAATTAAAAGAAAAAATATCCTGACTTACTAATAGAGTCGGTTTCGTGGATTTCTACTTGACTGAGGTTAAAAAACTCGAGAAGCGAGATACAAAGTTTATCATATGTGACATAGATGATACACTCTTATCAAGAGATCGTTTAGCTATAGATGAACCTCTCTTAAAAAAGAATAGAGCTCAGGCAGGAAACGATGTAGTAATTAATCACTTTGGTATTCATGATATCATAGAGAGGTTTTATGTAAATCAGAATGCTCCTCAGGATATAATCGATATTATGAAGTGAAATGAGGAAAATCTAGTTCTCACAGCTTGAGTCCCAGAATATGCTCAAATGAAGGCTAAGGCCGGTAATTTTGATATGTTTCCTCTTGTAGTAGTCTATGAGGGAAAAGAAAAGATCCTCGAAACTATTCGCTACGTACTCTTTGAACTCAAGTATATTCCGAGTGAAATAATAGTATATGAAGATAGACCTCAATACTTCGTAGAGTATAGAGATTTTCTTGAATCAATACTTTGATGCAAAATAACTATCATGTTTGTTGAAATGAATGGAAATGATGGATATAAGAAGATAGAAGCCATTTAAAAATCTTTTAAAAGTTTAACTCGTTACTGACTCTATTAGAAATTATTTGACTATAAAATATTATATTCTATAGTTATTTCATTATTTCTTACAAAGATACTCTGCCAGATATAAATATACAAGCGTCCACTGAATGATCTCGAGAGTCACTAGGCTGAGCTATAAGTAGAATTCTCAACAATTGTGCTGAAAAGGTCGCAGAGTTGGTCGATGGGTGATATCTCCAATTAGTAATGTCTGAAGAAAATATCCTGAGTAAAATAGATTCCTATCTAAAAGAACATTGAGAAAGACTCAAAGAACGCTTAGGAAATGATGGAGAGGTTTTTGTTGCCATGTATTCAGCTGAAAAATTCGCAAATATAGCCACTAGTACGCTTGATATTCCCGAAGAGAGGATAATCAGAGAGCCTGTTTCGAGTTATGGAGCTAACATGCAATCTAGTTGAGATGACATTCCTGAAGAATTAAAAACAAAACTACGAGATACAATGAATCTTAAAGATTGAGTTAAAGTACTAATAGTAGAGGACATGATAGATACAGGTAACACTCTTATGAGACTTGTACGATTTTTCGAGAGTGAAGGTGCTGTAGTAGAAATTCTCGCACTTTTTAATAAACCAAGTACTGATGTAAGCGCGAAAGCGCGAGAAACTCTTTGAGATAAGCTAAAAACTATTATCGATATAGAAGATAACTTTATCATAGGCTTTGGAATAGATTGGTTAGAAAGGCTCTTCGCTGATATAGAGTGACTATACCAAGTCAAACCTGGCATGGAAGCAAAGTTTATAATTAAAAGTAGACTTGAATACCTCAATCCTCTTAGCTTCTTGAAACAAAGCAGGAGCAGGTAAGACCTAAAACTATATTTCACATTCCTCATACAAGAAGTACAAAAAACCAAAGCTCTTTCTTGAATTCAGAGAAAATATAGGATATAATAAAATAGAAGAAATTTAAACCTCTCTATTTATGGCCGTATACATCGACAGACTCGAAGACTTAATGGGAGAACTCACACATAATGAGTTTTTTACGCGTCGTTTTCTTGAGGAGGTTGCGAGACTTCCAAAGATAGATGGAAAATTTATTGTGAGCGGTCTAGATGAAACCATATTTTGTCGAAACGAGCTTAAGCAAAATGAACCTCTCCTAAAGGAAAATCCTGAAGAAGCAATAAACAGGCTTATTAAATTTCAGCTTGGTATTCCCTACATCATAGCAAAATACTACCAATGAAAACAGGCTCCTAAAGATATTATAAGTCTCTTGAGTCCAAATAACTCAGTCTTCCTCACAACAGGATTTGAAGATATTCAAAAAGCCAAGCTTGATGCACTATGAATCTCTCATATCCCACTTGTAGTCCATAAAGAAGAAAAAGATAAGATTCTCTCAACAATCCAATACATACTGTATCAGATTAAATATATTCCTACTGAAATAGTAGTATATGATGATAAACCACGATTTTTCTTGGAATACAAAGAACTCATTGAATGAATCTTTTGATGCACACTTACCGTTATGCAGGTAGAGATGGATGGAAATAATGGATATAAAAAGATTGAAGAGATATAATAGATTGAGCATATAATCTATTTTTATTGCTATTACGTATTAAAACACTATATTTATATTTAGCAAATATAGTGTTTTAATATTTTTCATGCTTTTCAATAGTCTACCAAATAGTACCCCCGAGGCTCCTGAAATACTTGATGTTTGAGATTATCTTTTTGTGAACACTGACTTTGTTGAAAAAGACACTAACCTCAAATACATAATTCCCCGCTTACTTTCAGAATACGATGCTAGTGAAGTTAAGATTTACTTTGCATGAAACAAGACTGCAATATCTCTTTCTAGCTTTTTAAAATCACAATGATACTCAACAGAAAAGTCCGCTGATATGAATATTGAGATAAAGCCTATATCTCGGTGAAACCGCGGAGATATTATCGTTACTCTCAAACAAGAATTACATGAAGCTATTTGAGAAGAAGCTGACCAATTTTTTCATGGAAGTAATGTTCATTGGTTAGCATTACGTCTATTCCTGTCACAGCAAAAAAAATGTAAGTTATTAGGAATGCATCTCTCTCAAGAGTTCCTACAATCTTTAGAAGCAGATGATATAGATATAAGAAATTTATGGTATCAGATGTATAAATTTGGAGCTGCTGATAAAATTATTCAGGGAAAAGCCAAGACTTGGCAAAAAAGAATTTGATCAATCCATAAAGAAAAAAAAGACCAATGAAGCAAAAGTATAACTGTTTTTATTGCTAATAGTGATTTCTGAAAAATCCTCAATCACTCTGTGAGACAAAAAGACTCACGAAGTGCAAGAAATGATAACAACGTACTACTAGAAGAATTCTTCCTAAAGAATAGGCGAGAGGACGGGGCTATAAAGTATCTCCATACTATCGGTGTAAGTCATTGAAAATCACGAAATCTTATCAAAGAAGCTCTCAAGGTAAAGAACATGCTTACGTCTATTCTTACTGATAGTTCTTTAGTATACTGACCGAAAGAACAAAGGACCGTTGATGAAATGATACAAAGACTTGATTCACCGAAAAGTAGAAAGTCAAAGAAGAACAAGGCTCTTGAAAGAAAACTCACAAGTGAAATTCAGCATATTGTAGCAGAAATAAAAAAGGTACAAATATGGAGAATTATATCACAAGTTCGTGCTAAAATGAAAATACTACAAAAATCAAAGTTTATTTGATGAGACGCTAGTAATATCTCAAATATTGCAATGAAGAGAAGAAACTGGGGAGCAATACTCCATGAAGTATGAGATGACGCTCGTGATATAGTCATGGAAATAACAGATTTTATTGATTCAACTATATGAAGAGAATCATTTCAAACACTCGAATCTGTATTAAATTTCGATGGAACAGAGCACATCGTGACTACAACAGACAAACTTAGAGGACCTAAGCTATTAGAGTTTTTGTTCGTTGATCTTTTAGAATCAAGAAAATGAAGAAGAAATTCATGAGAATATGTTAAAGGTCATCGTTTTTTAGACTTAGTAGCTAAAACCGATTTTATGTTTAGTGGTGAGGACTTAAGGATAGGATATCAACTCTTCTCATGAAGTGTTGGATCTCGGATAGCCAATACAAAGAAAAATAGTATATATAAATATCAGGAGAAACTCAGAGAAGCACAAAAAAAGTGAGAAACAAGCATCTCCTCTAGTTCTACTGAACTGTGAGATATAACACTACCTATTTCTGAGGTGCCTTGAGTATTCGTTCTATTAGAAGTACAACTTTCAAGGGCAGAGCTTTGAGAAATAAAAAATTACTATAGAGAATATATCCCAGCTGAAGATGAGAACATTCTATCTGAACAGCACGACGTTCTCAGCGATAAGCTGAAAGCATACTCAGATGCTGTTGAAAGAATTAACACTATTACAATAAATGGTGATCAAAAGAATTTTAATAAAATCTTTACTGGTGGCTTACACTCCAATACTATGCGTATGACTTGAGCATATATACATGCGAAAGATGAAATTGAGATCACAGTAACTTGCTCTGGGGCACTTGTATGAAGGATCACTCTCCTTTCGTTTTCAAGGATAAAAAACTTACATTATGAGCATCAAAAAAGGCAGCTCAGATGAAAAAAAGAGTCTAACAGTAGGTGAAACGTAAGAAGCCCTAACAGAAGAGAAAAACGTAAGAGAAAGAGAACAAAATAAAAGACTCTCTATTAACTAGAGAGTCTTTTATTTATCTTTAATATATTATTTCTTCTTTGCTACTCGCTTTGCGTTGTGTTCTTTCACTGGATCCATTTTCATGCCCTCAAGTTCATCGATGTTTGCCGTAATCTTGTTAGATTCACTATCAAGACCAGTAAGCTCTTGTTCGATTCCAGCATGTTCGTCTTGAAGTGCTGTTATTTGAGCTTTAATCTCATCTTCATGTTTGAGTTTTTCTTCTTTTTGAGAAGCGATACTTGCTTTTCTTGCAGTAAGTTTTGCAATAGTCGCTGAAAGAATATCGTTCATAGAGCTATCGTCTCATGTAGATCATCCACCAGTAGCAGTACCTGTTTCTTCTACGCTTACTTCTTCTTGGATATCTCCAGTAGTCTCATCCGAAATTCCAAGATCAAAAGAAATTTCTTCTTTTGTATTTGTTTCCTCTACGCTTACTTCTTCTACTTCTGGAGTTTCACTTACTTCATCAGAAGTAAGATCTAAACCGAAATCAAGAACTTCTTCTGATGTTTTAGCTTCAGTAGAAACCTCTTCCTGAGAAACTACCTCCTCGCTTGGAGCTTCAGAAACTTCTATGAGACTAGATACTTCTTCTGTTTCTAGGATAGAAGACTCACTATCAGGTTCAGCAACAATTGACACCTCTTGATCTAGAGAAGTTCATTCTTCTGTCTGAGTAATAGTTGCTGTTTCAGTTTCTGCTTTCTGATTTACTTCTTCATCTTTATTTTCGTCTCCAAAATCGAAAGAAAAATCAATATCTCCACTGTCACTATCAGAACTGTCGTCTGCAATGATGAGTAGATCATCATCTTGTGTTGCTGGTGCTGCCATAAAATAATATTTATAAATAATAATATATCTTTAGGATACCATATATTTCACCCCTCTGCAAGAAAATACATATTTTTCTTGAAAAAATAGAATTGCGACCTATAATCTTGCTACTATATTTAATAAAAATAAGATAATGGATTTTAGTAAAGCAGGAGAGCTCATGAAGCTCCAACAAGAAGCAATGAAAGTAAAAAAAGAACTTGAAAATACTCTCATCGAAGCAGAGGTGGATGGTCTTGTTATCACCGTAAACGGTGAGATGAAAGTTGAAAAGGCTGAATTTGAAGCAGATACTCTTATTCCTGGTCTCTCAGGATCACAAAAAGCTGCTCTAGAATCAGCAATAATGGAAGCTGTAAACAAGGGAATGAAAAAAGCCCAAGAAGTAGCAGGAGATAAAATGCAAGGAGTAATGCAAGGTATGGGACTTGGGGATATGATGGGAGGAGCAGGAGGACTTCCTGGTATGACAAAATAATTTTATACTATACAAATAAAGTAGTAGATTAAAACCTACTACTCGCATTTACAACAGAGGGTATTAGCCCTTTGTTTTTTAAGTTTTATAAAAGAGTCTTATTCTACCAGTCTTTTTCTCAGCCTCTATTAATATCCTCTTCAAAAAGCATATCGAAAGCATTATTAAACCTTCCCTCTTGAGGCTGCTTTTTAAAAAACTGTTGATTTACTTTTTGTTCCTGCTTTAGCTCTTCTATCGTTTCATCAATTTCACGCTGCTCTCTTGGACTGAGTTCTCATATATTTTGACCTTCATCTAATTTATATTCTTCGTCTCGCTTATTTATCTGAAGATCTTGTTCTGATTCCTGTTTCTTTTGTGTGTCTGGACTTTCTCATGTATCTGACTCTTCCTCAGATTCTTCTTGTGGAGTCTCTATTTCTTTCTCTTGTTGAGTACCCTCATCTTGAGTTTTCTCTTCCTGTTCACTACCACCTCAGGATGAAAGTGTCTCATTTAAAAGTTTCATTACTACGTCATAATTAAACTGAGTATCAGGGTGATCAGAGTTGAGGAGCGCTCAACTATAATACTTAAGTGACTCAAGTAGAACCTCAATATTCTTCTCTGCTGGGTCAAAAAGCTCATAGTTCGTATTCCCCAAATTATGCAAATACGCGGGGTCTATTAAGAGTCTTTCGTTATCGAGAGCAGAGAGAATCTCTTCATATCTTTCTTCATTATATAACTGTCTTTGCTCATAAAATTGGTACCAAATATATCACTGAAAAAAGATGTATCCCAAAACAAGTAAAGGAAAACAAAAAATAAATATATAAACTCTTTTTCTCATAGTTTATGTTTTATATAAAGGATAAATACTACAAATAATAAAACAAATCCATGACAATAATGCAAGCCAAAGGAACTTTTTTTCAGGCGTATAACTCTCTTGCATTTTATTTCAACCAAAGCTAATACCTATATCTTCTCCTGCATCGTAATACTGTCCTCAAAGGTCTTTTGCGAGACTCTTTAGTCAAATTTCGTTAAGCCTAGCAACAACGCGTTCTCCTTCATATACTTTATAAACAATTCTCCCAAAGGGGTCGATACCCTCAACGATATTTCAACCTGATTCTGTTCAAATTCATACTATCTTTATATCAAGAGATTGATCTTTAAGAGCTTTTAATACTGTCGAATCTATATTAATATCATCTTCGTCACCATCTGTAAGGATCACAAGAGTTCCTGTCCTATCAGTACCAAAGCTTAAAAGAGCATCCTCTAGGGCTAGATTAATCTGAGTTCCTTGAACAGAGAGATTATCACTCGAGAGTCAGCCTAGAAAGGTCTGGAATACTCAAACGTCCCCCGTAAATGGCAGCACCCGAACAGACTCTCCTGCAAAGACACTGAGTGCAAACTCTGCTCATCTATGTCTTGAGAGCAGTTCTACTATTTCATTCTTAGCCCAATCAAGCCTCGTCATATCTCCCATATCTCTTACAAGCATACTTTGTGATACATCAAGTATAAAGGCTATATTTGTTCCACCTTCTGGGAAGTCATTATCTCGATCTCAAGAAAAATACAAAAAACCATAACACGCAAAACAAAGCAGAGATATTATAAGTACTATATTTTGCAAAATCTGTAGTTGTAAGTATCTCATAGTTTAAAATCTAATTTTTTTAACAAAATATACTCATGAAACAAGACTCAGTACAAAAAACATTATAAGTATAATTTCTTTACTCGCCTCTTGCTGAAAACTATAAAGTTCCGTTTCAAGTGGCTTCTTTTCAAGTTTCGCAATAGTGCTTACAATATTTTTAAATGCCTCAGGAGAGTCAGCTCGAAAATATTTCCCCCCTGTTTCTTTTGCTATTTTTTTAAGTATTTTTTCATCCAGTCATCATACGAGAATTCTCTGCCCAAAGCCTAGAGGATTCACTACATCAATACTGCTCTGCTTATCTTTACCAACTCATATTGTATATGTCTTTATTCCCTTATCTTTTAAGAGTTTCAGTGCGACTTCAGGTTTTACTCAAACATTCGCTTCTCCATCAGTTATGAGGATAATTACTTTTTCTCGATCAGTAGTATCACGCAGGAGAACATCACTTGCTAGTACAAGTCCATCACCTATAGCTGTTCCTTGAAGTCATCATCTTCATTGATCTATTGTTTCCATATCTATCTCAGTAATAAAACTCTTAAGGAAATCGTAATCATAGCTCAAAGGGACCGATTGAAAGGGTTTTCAGGCAAAAAGAATGAGTCACACTCTATCAGTTTTTAACTGAGAAACAAAGTCAACAAACACACTTTTCGCCACCTCAAGTCGGTTCGGTTTTAAATCCTTTGCAATCATAGAATAACTCAAATCAAAGACAATCTCTATATCTATACCATTCTTTTTGATCTTTTCCTTCTTGAGTGACTCATAGGGTTCAGCAAGTAGTAAAGCAAAACCAATTGTAGATATGAGTAGCAAAAAAACATATCATCTATACCACCAGCTCTGATACCCATATATCTCTCGTATAAGCTCTAGGTCTCAAAAATTCTCTTTCGGACGATATACAAAAAATAGTACTGCGCATATAAAAATAAGAATCGCGCAAATCAGTAATATTTCAGGGAATATAAATCCATCTATTCTCATATATTTCTTACATATTTTATTACTTGCTCTAGATATTCTTTTCTTTTACTCGAAGCCAAATCTTGAGAAGAAAATTCGTATTCATAACTCTCAGCAAATACTCATGATAATTCATGTTCCTGGAAATCTTTTAACTTTTTAAACTCTCTGAGCGTCCCTGTCTGCGCTACTTGTACTCATTGTAGACTCATAATCTTTCGAATTCCCAATTGTAGTTTGCGAGAAAACTCTTGCGCTGATAATTCCTCATGTACATGCTCTAACTTCTGAAAATACAGCTCAAATTTTCTTTTTGCGTCAAGGATATGCTTTGGGATTTCCCTTTGCACTGGATCTTTATATGGGAAGAAATATTTCCGTAAAAGCCAATAAAAAGTTATAAGGAATATTATAAATCCAATAATTAATAGGAGCGTTGGAGGAGTATATCATCTCAGAGGCTTGATCTCTGGCTTTGGGACTATCTCTTGAGCCTTAGGTTCTGGTGTTTCTGTTATTTCTGGAGTCTTTTGCAGAGCATTTGAATTAAGTGGAGGATTGGGTTTGCCTACCTGAATAGTAAAACTCTCGTCATCGATAAGTTCAAAATCTCAGAGATCAACGACCACTGGACCAATAATAAAGCTTCCCTCTTCCTCAGCTGCAATTTGTAGTTGATACATAAATTGAGTCTGAGTCTCACCATTTATAGCCTGAACTCTCTGCTGCTGTGATTGTGAAAAGACCTGGAATTTTTCTATTCCAGGAATAGATAGCTCTATCTCTCAGCTTGAAACCCCGGGATCAAAAAGTATTTCAACTACTATAGTTTGTCAGGGATTCACATTTTCAGAGCTCAGTGATACCTGAACCTGATCATTTGCAAAAGTAAAGCTAGGAATAAGACATACAAGGGCCACAATATATTTTAGGAACATTGAGAGTTTATATTAAAAAATTATTTTTCTCGTCGTTTCATCAGAGAGAGGAGTACTGAAAAAACTGACTTTGTATTATCGATAAATGCCACTTCTCATCCAAGAGATCGTACCTTTCGGGCAAAAGCGTCAAGTTTTTGCTTTCTTTTTACTCTATAGAGTTCTTTTTTCTTTGTATTATCGAGATTTATTCAAAATATCGATCACCTTCCTCTGAGCGTTTCTACTCATGAACCATCCAAAGTATTCTCAAAGCCATCAGATATATGCAAATAAACAAGATCGTGTTTTAATGCAGCAATACGAAAACTCTTTTCATCAAGCTCTAGACTATCACTCACAATAAACACAATACTTCTCTTTAGGGGATTCTTGAGAAAGAAATCGAGTGAAAGAGTTCAGTTATATTCTTGGGGATTCTTACTAATCAAAAATTTCTGCAGTGAAATTTGCGATTTTTTTGGGGCAATATATTCATGTCACTCACGGCTAAGATGATATCAGCCAAAGTTTTCTCAGCTCATGAGACTTGCCTGACCAATGAGCATTAGCAGTTCATTGGCAAGCTCATATTTAATTCCTGAGCGAAATCTCAGGGACACTCTATCATCAAATATACACATGATAGTCCCCTCTTTGTCTTCACGGTATCGTCGCATAATAGTCTTTCCTTCTCTTCCTGAGATAACCCAATCTATATATTTTGCGTCATCCTCTGGAGAATATTCACGAAAGTCTTGAAACTCAATTCCCCGGCCATGAAAGGCAGATTTAAAATTTCCTACGAAGAGTGAATTCATAAGTTTTTTAGTTTTGATCTGGAGACGTTTTTGAGTCTTTTGCATATCTAGGATTTGAAATTAGTCTATTCTCGTATCCTCTAAGATTTTCTCTATCACGTCATCTGTTCGAGTATCTTCGGCTAGAGCTTCGTAACTCAAAATTATCCTATGACGAAGTACTCCATGAGCCATAGATTTAATATCCTCAGGCAGAACAAAATCTCTTCATTCAAGTGCAGCCAAGACTTTACTTGTTCGAAGAAGCGATAGAGAAGCTCTCGGAGATGCTCCATAAACTATCTCTGTATAGCGTTTTGTATCTCTACTCGCAGCAATAATACGACAAATATAGTCATATACTGGATCAGAAACCTCAACCTCATCTATGAGCTTTTGAACTCACAGTATTTCTTTTTTTGTTAAGATTTTTGAGATTTTTGTTATTTCGCGCTGCAGAGATCCTGTAAGTATTTCTCGCTCTTCGCTCGTAGTTGGGTATTCAACAATAGTTTTGAGGAGAAACCTATCAAGCTGCGCTTCTGGCAGATGAAATGTTCCTTCTTGTTCAAGAGGATTCTGTGTTGCAAGAACCATAAACGGAGCGTCCAGTGGAAAGGTCTCCTCTCCAATAGTCACCTGCCTTTCTTCCATAGCCTCTAGCAGAGCTGATTGGACCTTGCTTGGAGCCCTATTAATCTCATCTGCGAGGACAAAGTTTGCAAAAACAGGCCCCTTTTTCACCTCAAACTGTTTTGCCTCAGGATCATATATTTTCGCTCCAATCAGGTCACTCGGCAATAAGTCCGGAGTAAACTGAATTCTCTGAAACTTCAGCCCAAGAGCATCTGAAAACGTACTCACCGTCCGAGTCTTCGCAAGCCCTGGAGCTCCCTCAAGCAAGATATGTCCTCCAGCAAAGAGCGCTACCATGATATCACGCTTCAGATCATCCTGTCCCACAATTATCTTCCCAACCTCCTCTTGAAGTTCCTTCATTTTCTCAGCAAATTCCTTCATAAGCTCCATCTCTCTTTTATCAAATAAATTTAGATCCTAATTGTATAAAAAAATATACTTTTTAAAAGTAAGAACAAAGCAAGAAAGGGATAAAAGTTTGACTAAAAGGTATAAATGCTTTTAATGTAATTAGTATTTGATAAGTAATTTATTTATGACTATGCGATTTCAAGAAATTTCTGATATGTCTGATGTTAAAAAAAGACCTTTTGTTGATTCATATCAAAGTTTATGTATTCAGTGAACTATACCATGAAGAATCTGAGATATAGGAGATAATGTTTCTGAGGCAACCTTAACTACTGCATCTGAAATATTTTGGCTAATGAAAAGAAGCTATGGAGAAGTTTGACTTGAATTTGAGGCCTTTAAATTAAATCCCAACCCTCAAAAACCTGAGGAGAAATTATTTATGGGAGGAGAGCTTGTAATTGCTGATTCCGATACGGAATCTATGTGAGACATTGCAATCATAAACTGAATGAGGACTTTTAATGAAAATACTTTTATTCCTAGTGAAACTATACTAGATATGGAATTACCCTTAAATGAGCTATCCACAGCTACAGGAAATTTTCTTAAAAGTATATGGCCTAAAATCGATAAATTAGTGGCTACAAGTACAAATTTACCCTTTATTACCTATATTGAAAGAAACTCAGGAGAAGCTCGATCTTGAATGGTTTGAGAATGAGCTCTAGTTAAAGCTGGTATAGATTGATTAGAAAGAAAACGATTATATCATAATGATCCTCTCATAGAACTCTGAATTTAATTATCGCAGCCTCTCAGCAACTTTATCCCAATCAACAATCTTCCAGAAATTATCGATGAAGGCTCCTCGGTCATTTCGGTAGTCTATGTAGTATGAATGCTCCCAAACATCACAGCCAAGGAGTGCTGTTCCTCCTTCGGTAAGGGGGTTTTCAGCATTTGGAGTTGAGTAGATTTCGAGAGTCTCTCACTTTTGTACGAGCCACACCCATCCTGATCCAAATCTTCCGAGAGATTCTGCCTTGAATTTTTCTTTCAAATTTTCAAGACTTCCAAAACTTGTTTCTATAAGTTTATGTAGCTTTGTCTCTCCCCCTGGGAGAGAATTAAGAGAGGGCTGGCAAAAACTATTCCAGAAGAGATTGTGGTTCCAGATTTGAGCTGCATTGTTAAATATTCCTCCTGAAGAATTTTTTATTATTTCCTCGAGATTCATATTTTCAAATTCTGTTCAAGTTTGTAATTCATTCAGTTTATTTACGTATGCAAGATGATGTTTATCATAGTGAAAACTGAGCGTTTCTTCTGACATAATTGGCTCTAGAGTATTCTTAGCATACGGGAGCGATACAAGTTCGTGTTTCATATTTTTTAGAGTTAGGAGTTATACATTAAAACAGGATATTTTTCTATTGTAAGAAGAAGTTAAGAATTATAAATATATTTTTGATAAATGCTGAGTTTTCTATATAGTTATGACGCTCATTTTTTTAATGTACAATACGTGTTTTTCAAAAAGAAAAAAATCGTTCCACAAAGCCATAAAACCTATAAAACCCCTTTCCTTCTTTGATGAATAGGAGTACTGGGAATATTTTTGATGTGAGTTTTTGTTGTTTGAGCTATGAATAATCTAAATTTCCGTGTATTTGACTTCGCAAACTCCTCGTGATCTCCTCTAGATATGACTCAAGATATAATTGGTGAAGAAAAAGTAAATACTGATATAAGCTATATACTCCTCACTGGAAAGTGATGAGGGAGTCATGATGCTCCAGACCTTACCGATACGCTTATACTCATGGGACTCAATAATGAAAAACAAACTATTTCTATGCTCTCAATTCCTAGAGATCTCTATGTAGAATATCCAGGAACAGATGATGAAGGAAAAATTAATGAAGTATATTTTCATGGACTACAAAGATGAAAAAAAGCAGCCATGAATGAACTCATGGGGAAAATCACAGAGATTACAGGAAAAAATGTTGATTATTATGTAAATCTCGATTTTCAAGGTTTTATTGAAATAGTTAATGTATTATGATGAGTGGATGTTACGCTTGAAAAAAACTTTGTTGATAACAATTACCCCGATGGAAATCTTGGCTATAAAAGCTTTATTCTCAAAAAATGAACATGGACGCTTGATGGTGAGGTAGCACTCATGTATGCAAGAAGTAGGTATTCAACCAGCGACTTTGATAGATCTCTCAGGCAGCAAGAAATTATATCCTCTCTCAAGCAAAAAGTCTCAGAACTTGGGTATTTTAAAGACAGAAAGAAAATCATTGAACTCTATGAGATAATATCTCAGTACATAGAAACAGATATGTCTCTAAAAGAAATTATACAAGTTGCTCTCGATCTCAAGTCTTGGGAAAATACTCAAACTCTGAGTTTCAATCTCAATGATAGCTGTTTTTATGAAGAAGCTGATTGCGGAACATGAGGCTTTCTCTATACTCCTCTCAGGCAATACTTTGAAGGAAAAAGTGTCATTATCCCAAATGGAGCAACCTACTATGACCTGAATGTTTATAACGAGATCCAGGATTTTTCTCAGCTCGTATTTGATACACCAGAAATCTTCTCAACTCCAAAAAATATAGCTCTTTATAATGCAAGCTGAGTTCCTGGCCTTGCAAGTGAATACTCAAATATACTCAAACCTTATGGCCTTATTCAGGAAAATAATATCCTTCTATCAAATCTCACAGAAAAAAAGTTTGAAAAATCAATTTTGTATTATAATGGTATTCAAGATAATGACACGAGTCTCTCAATTATTGAAAAAGCTCTTGATATAGATTCAGAAAGGACTGATTTTCCACTCTTCAGTGGAAGTGGTACTCATATAGAAATAGTTTTAGTAGATAGTATTGAGGATGAGGAGATTTCCTCGTGAACCCTGATAGACACAATTCCTCAACCTGAGGAAAATCCCCCTAGTTTTTAATACAGTCGTATGGCATTTGAAAAGCGAAGAGTCAGTGAAACTCCGAAAACATATAAAAAACGAGTCTTTAAAAAGACTCCTGCAGTAAAGGTTGCAAAAAAGAGGCGAAAGTGAGGACTCTTAAAGTTTTTTGGATGGTTTTTATTATTCTGTTTCGTACTTGCTTGTATCGGAATACTTATACTCTACAAAAAATATATAGAACCTCTTCCATCTATTAATGAACTTGAGAAATTAGAAATTGCCGAAGCATCCATCATCTATGATAGGAATGGAAGTGAACTTTATAAAGTTTTTGAAGAAAAACGTACCTATCAGGACTACGAAAATATTAACCAAAATATGGTAAATGCAATTGTTGCTTGAGAGGATAAAAGATTTTTTGAGAATCCATGAGTAGATCTCATTGGTCTTACTAGGGCTGTACTCTATAGAGCTAGCTGAAAATCTGACAAAATAGAGGGGACTTCAACTCTCACGCAGCAGCTCATCAGAAACATGATCATCACGAATGAACGAACAGCAGAGAGAAAAATCAAGGAAATGTATCTGGCCTATAAGCTCACAAACAATCTCTCGAAAGAAAAGATACTCGAACTCTATTTGAATAAAATATCATTTTGATCAAACGCATTTGGTATAGAACAAGCTGCAAGAACATTTTTTGCGAAAAGCTCTAAAGATCTTTCTATACTAGAATCATCAATGCTTGCATCTCTCCCTAAATGACCAAGTTATTACTCTCCATACAATAATTTTGATAGGCTTGTTGGATATCCATATGTATATCCAAATGAAGACAATGAAAATCAAATTCAACTTACAACAAATGCTCTGCTAGAAGATAACGAACATGTTGGACTAGTGAAAAAAATGTCAGCGTACATAGAGAGCCTACAACTTCAACGTTTTTCTGATTCCGAGTCTCTGCTTTGTGGACTCAATAAGGATTTTTCAAAATCAAATATCACAGTTGATGCTGATGGATGTAGTGTTATAGATTACTCTGAACTCCTTACTCTCTTAAATGGAATAAAGATAAAATGAGTCAGAGAAACAATAGAGTACCAAACAGGACGAAAAGATTTCATACTTGGAAGAATGCTAGAGGATGATTATATAGACTTTGATCAATA
>CALLPL010000024.1 GCA_938015455.1 uncultured Candidatus Altimarinota bacterium | reverse complement strand
TCAGATATTTCTCAAAACCAGTTGAAATATTATGTTTCTCTCATAAACTTACGACCAAGAAAAAGACTTGGCTACAAAACTCCTTATGAAGTCTTCTTTAATAAAAAACTTAATCTGTGCGATTCCTGTTAGAAGCTAAGCTGTTTGGTATGAGGGGTATTGAATTTTTGAAAGAGCACCAGTATAAGTGTGAGAACAGATATTCCAGCAAGAACCTGGATGATGGTATTGTCTTGTCATATAACTATTCATATAGCTGCCCAAATGAGAACCCCAGCTGGGATAAGAGAATTATATTTTTTGATTACATATATGTTCAGTATCAGGGCTCATACTACTGAGAGTATAGTCAGGAAAACGGGAAAGATATAAATATCAAATGATACGAGAACAAGGTGCAGATTAGCGAGACTTGCAACTATAATCCATCAGAGGAAGAGGTCTACCGTATATTTAAAGTACTTTTCTTCGTCGCGAGAGCTAAGAAATACTTTTACTAAGAGTCAGAGAACTCCAAGCATTACAGCAAAGCTTGTTCCAATATACAGATACTGGGAAGGGATGAGCCAAAGACTAGAAAGAACCTGAGCTCCTGCGAGTAGCTGTAAGTTCTTCTTTTTTACGAAATTTCATTTGATAAAATAATATGCTCAAAGCATAATCCAAGAAAGATAAATTATGCTCCAAATACTAAAAGTATAGGTAGCAGGGGTAATAAGGGTTGGGAGCATCGCTGAGACTTCTCACTGATTTGCGACTCATAAGGGAATTATCGAAGCGATGGAAGCAAAGGCTACTGAAAGAGCTGCAGAGATGAAGAGAATATATTTGTTCATATTTTTTATTATCTATTTGGGTCACTACTAACTATTTGCTCTTCATAAAATGAAGCTACTATTTGTATTCCTACATGCTCAGCACCGGCAAAGAAGAGTCATTGTCCGACAGCAGAGTTGAGGAGAATATATTTCTCTTGGTCTGTGAGTTTGAAAATATTCTCTAGAGCATCGATAGAAGCTGTTGATTGTTTGAGGAGGATTTGGATTGATGAGTTTGTGATAATAGGTTTTCCATATCTACTTGCAGCGAAGTCCTCTACATCCTGAGTAATAGTTGTGATTCATAGGTTATATTTACGTGCACGCTTTACGAGTCCAAAGAGAAATTTTGCAGAGTCGTCGTGTTGCATGATATTCCAGGCTTCATCGATAACGAGGATACGTTTTTTATTACTGGAACGTACTTTATTCCAAATATGATTGAGAATAACATACATAGTCGTTGGTCTGAGGATATCATCGAGGTCTCGAACAGAAAATACTTGGAGTCACTCTTTGAGGTCTACATTTGTTGGCTTTGAAAATATACCTGCAAAAATTCACGAAGTATATTTTTCCATTCTAATAACCAGAGACTTTGCTCCATCCATAGTATCAAGAACATTTTGTAAATCTTGCATTACGGGAATCTCTTTTCCAACTATATCATCATCTTCGATAGTTATTCCTTTGAGAGAGTATGTCGTAATCAATGCCTTTTCCATAAGAGATTCTTCTTCTGGAGTGAGCTTTCATAGTAAGAGATTCATGAGTCCAAGGAGATTGATTACAGCTGACCTCAGGAGGTCTCCAGGTTTTTCCTCATGATCTTTCATTCCGAGAGGGAGGTCAAATGGATTGATACGCTCATTAGAGTTCAAACTTACATCAAGATAGCTTCATCCAGCAGTATCAACAAGAGACCTATATTCATTTTCGGGATCGATAACAATAACATCTATTCCCATCATGAGGAGTCTGAGAACTTCAAGCTTTACTCCAAAAGATTTACCAGAACCAGATTTTGCAAATACACACATATTTGCGTTTTCAGTCATAAATCTATCAAAGAGAATGAGTGAATTATTATGGGTATTTACTCCGTAGAGTATCCCATCGTCATGAGAGAGAGTGCTTGATGAAAATGGAAAGGTTGTTGAGAGTCATCAAGTAGAGATATTTCTGTAAACTCATAGCTCATCTTTTGCGAACGGTCCTGTCGAAATAAATCACTGTTCTGCTCGCATAAAGCTTTGCTTTTGGAGAACATTTCTCCCTGCGAGAATTGTTTCAATATCTTTTCCTGTACGTGTGAGCTGCTCTTCACTATCGGCATATACCGTTATATAGAGACCCATATGAAAATACTTTTCCATCCCTCTTGTGAGCTTTGCTCTGAGTTCCTCAACGTCTTGGATCTGCGCTTCAAGACCTGGGTCATTTATAAGTCATTTTTCTGCGTTCATACTTCGCTCTGAGTGAAGCTGCGTCAGTCTTTTCCGCAGATACTTTTGTACGAATGCAGACTCAATAGGATATACATAGAGACTCATATCAAATTTTACGTCCCAGTTGATTACGGGAGAGAGCCAGTTTCCTTCTAAAAAATTTGGATACGCATATACGAAAAAGGTCTTCACATACGTATTGTTAATGCGAAGTTTATCGATATGGGTCTTGAAAAATGCAGGGGAAATTGCATCTTTTATATAGGCAAGAGCCTCTTTATATTCTTTTTCTGTTTCCAGAACCTGTTTGTCTTCACTTGCTTTTGACTTTTTTGATCATTTTTTACTGGACTTTGTCTCTACTACTTCTGCAATATCGGGCAGGAAACCAGATACATCACCAGTATATCTTTGAGCAACGAGTTCAATCAGTTTTTCTTGTTGTGCCACGAGTAGGGTATATTTGTGAAGCTAATATCAATTAGACGCTATACTACTCTCGCTCTGATGTTTGTAAAGAGAGCAATAAGCTTTATGTCTTTACAAATAGGCATTTCACATATTTATACTATTTTACCACTTCCACTCCGTAACAAAATCTTCTCACATTTCTTCTGAGCAATCCTCATTTTTATCATATTCTGGTGAAGAGTATTGAATGGTTGCGAGAGTAATATCATCAAGCTGAACATGTCTATATCACATAAATTTTGAGAGAGATATAGTGATATTTTTAAATATACTTCGAGCAGTTTTGATTTGAGCATTTCAGATGGTTGGAGATTCTTCTATTGCTCTTATAAGCATGTCTTCTCAGAACATAGATTCATTTCCATCTCTTTTACTTTGGTTTATTGCCTCAGTGATACCATCACTATAGAGTATTATTACATCATTTGGTTCAAATGCTATTTCACGTTCTTTGAGCAGTTTATGTATATTTTTTGCCATTCATAGAGCAACTCCTCATGATTTTATCTTAAAGCATTTTTTTTCTTTGTATTTATATATCATGAGATATTCGTGACCAGCCCCAGTCATGTACATTCGATTTTCTTTACTATCCCATCTCACAAGTAACATACTCATGAGAAGATTTGCTTTTACCCGGGGTTTAATAATATCATTGGTTAGAGCTAAAATCTGATTTCATTTTGAAGTTACTTTTGAATACCCACTTACGAGAGCATTTACCATCATCATTATAAATCAGGCTCACACTCCATGTCCGGTAGCATCACCAACATATATATAGTAATTATCTCACTGCTTAATAACATCATAGCTATCTCATCAGATTTCTCCAGCAGGTTTTGACTTTGCAACTATTTCAAGACTTGGAACTTCAGGTAGCTTTTTATTGAGAAGTTTTTCTTGAATTTCTTTTCCTATATCTACTTCGGACTTTATTTCTTTTCCATGTATAAATTCACTCTTTATATGTTTGAGAGTATTGAGAGTCTTTCAAAAAAATAAAAGAATATAATTAAGATGAGGGTTTGATGTTTTTTTAAACCTCAGGTGTTCTTGCTTGAGTGATCCTACAAGAAATCTCTTGATGGTAATTTCAAGATGCTTGATAGGCTTATCATAAAAGAAATATATTATGAAAATGATAATAGTGAATTCCACAAGAATAAGAAGACTAAGGTTCACCCACGTCATGAAACCAGGCTCTCATTCTCCACGAAGAATCATGAGTCATATGAGACACAAAAAGAGGGATAGGAGGATTAGTAGTGCCGGAATGTATTTAAAAAGTCCCATCAGAGGAATTAGTATATTTATTAAGTTATCATTAGGATATCATGTATTTAGATATTTTGCAAAAAATGAGGGCTCCTTTTTAGTATTTAACAGGACTTTCCTAAGTCTTGTTGCCCGGCTTAAGAATGCTCATATAATTGGAGAGTAAAATATTTTAGAGAGAAGTAGTTTTTTTCACTGCAAAGCGAAGGAAAGAGTATAAAAAACTAGAACAATATTTTATACAATACTAAAAACATTAATATATATTTAATAGAATTATGCCGTCAGAGAATATTATCACTTCAATCGATATAGGAACTTCAAAAATTCGAACCGTTATTTGAAGTTTTGAAGAACAAAAATCTCGAGATTTCCATGTACTTGGAGTATGAGCGACGAATTCTTATGCTATGCGAAAAGGAAATATCCTTGATATGGAAGAATTTAAGAGTAATCTGGATAATTCTTTAGAAGAAGCAGAAAAAATGTCAGGAGAGCAGGTCACTTGAGTAAATATATCTTTTAATTCCTCATCATTTGAGGTAATTACAAGTAAATGAATCATTGCAATATCATGAGATGAAATTACCCAAGATGATATAGATAGAGTCTTAGATATGGCAAAAAATGGGATTGATCTCCCAAATAGAGAAATACTTAAAGTGGTCCCTGAGTATTTTGTGGTAGATGTTGAAGAGGGGGTAAAAAACCCTATTTGAATGTCAGCTCGAAAACTTGAGGTTGTGGCACATATATTTTCGATGAATAACAATGTACTTTGAAATATTAGAAAGTCTGTAGCCGATGTTGGGATAGAAATATATGATATTTACCCGAATCTTCTTGCTGCTCCTGAGGGAATTCTTACAAAAAGACAAAAAGAACTTGGAGTTGTATGTATAGATATAGGTGCTTCAACAACAGGTATTAGCGTCTATGAGGAATGAGCACTTCGATTTTCAAATGTTATTCCAATAGGGGGGGATAGTGTTACAAATGACATAGCTCTAGGAGCGCGTACCTCTATAGATGTTGCAGAAAAATTGAAACTCAATTATAGTGAAGTGTGACTCGATGAACTTACAGCAAAGGAGATAGAGATAAGTCTCAAAGATATAGCTCAAAGCGAGGAATGAAGTATAACAAATATATACCTCTCTCAAATAGTAACAGCGAGATATGAAGAAATATTTTATTTTGTCTCACAAGAACTAAAAAAAGTTGGAAAGGATGGTATGCTTCCAGAAGGGGCAATTCTTGTTGGTTGAGCTGTGAAATGACAATGAGTTGTAGATTTAGCTAAAGAGATACTCAGACTCCCTGTATTTATTGGGACTCCTGTAGAAAAAGAAGCGCTTAGTGAGACATCGATGAGTGACCCGGTGTTTGCTTGAGTTGTATGAGGGCTTATACTTGGTAATAAGTTTAGCCATGGTTCTTCATGACTCAATCTCAACCTGATGGGCTTTTGGAGTTCACTCATAAAAGTATTTAAGAAAATACTTCCCTAGTATCCAGATTCTGGGTTTTCTTTAGTATCTGTTCTTTGTTCGAAGAAAGATCCTGAATCGAATCCAGAATAGAATTTATATTTTACATTTTTTATATTTTATAGTTATGACACGAGAAGATAAACTCAAAAGCCTACTTTCTTCAAGTAAGGGAAAAAAATCAGATACAAGTGGACCAGAAGAAGTTCGTTTATCATGAAGTATTTCACCAGTTGCAAAGATAAAAGTAGTTGGTGTAGGTGGAGCCTGACAAAATGCAGTAAATCGCATGATCGAAGCTGGACTTGATGGAGTAGATTTCATTGTTATGAATACAGATGTTCAAGCTCTTTATTGATCACTTGCCGAAAACAAAATAAATCTTGGAAAGATGGTTACTTGAGGTTTAGGAGCTGGAAGTAATCCAGAGGTAGGACAAAAAGCAGCTGAGGAGTCTCGTGAGGAAATCAAGACTCAGCTTGAGTGAGCTGACATGGTATTTATTACTTGTGGTCTTGGATGATGAACGGGTACAGGAGCTGCTCCAGTAGTTGCAGAGATTGCAAAAGAATTAGGGTGTCTCACAGTTGGAGTAGTAACTCGTCCATTTAGCTTTGAGTGACATAATAGGACAACAAAAGCAATGGACGGGTATGACGCTTTAAAAGAAAAGGTGGATACACTCATAACTATACCAAATGATAGAATCCTCTCTATTATTGATAAAAAGACTCCTTTATTAGATGCATTCTCTATTGTGGACGAAGTACTAAACCAATGAGTCCAAGGAATTTCAGATCTTATAACGCAACCAGGCCTCATTAATGTAGACTTTGCTGATGTGAGTTCTGTTATGAGCTCTGCAGGTTCAGCCCTTATGGGAATTGGGTATGGTTCTGGTGAAAACAGAGCTATAGAGTCAGCAAGAGCTGCTATAGATAGTCCACTACTTGACCTTTCTATTGCTGGAGCTAAAGGACTTCTGTTTAATATCACTGGTGGAACTGATCTCTCAATGTTTGAAGTAGACGAAGCTGCAAAGGTTATTACTGATAGTGTTGATGGAGACGCAAATATTATATTCGGTGCGAGTATTAGAGAAGATTATGAAGGTGAAATCAAAATTACCGTTGTTGCAACATGATTTGATGAAAATTCAAATAAAAGATTTAATGAGCAGCGTAGTGAAGCTCCAAAAAATCATGCAGGAAGTATTTTTGGGAAAAAGAGTATTTCAGATTCTCGGGTTATTCCTTCTTCTGGAGGAAGTTCTGATACAGGAAATATGCATGGTTGAGAAGATCTTGATATACCAAGCTTCTTAAGAAAGAAAAAATAAGATCCTGTAAAGTCTCTTTCTTTTGAATTACTTACAAAAATAGTTATAAATACTCCAGTATTTATAACTATTTTTTATGCGTACCCATACAGAGAGCCCTACCAAAAAATGATTTACCCTTGTTGAACTAATCGTTGTTATAGTAATAGTTGGGATTCTATCGACTATTGGTTTTGTTTCATATAGTGGATATCTTATATGAGCAAGAGACAGTAATAGACTCGGACAGTTGTCGAATCTTACAGAGGCTTTGCAGGTATTTTCTACTTCAAAGCGTCTACCACTTCCTGATAATAAAATGGATATCACCGTAGATAATTCATCGAATATTGTAGCGTTTCAATGATGGGCCTGAATCAACGTTATTGATGCACTTGATTATAATAATGGAGGAAAAGATCCAAAGGATAAGGAGTATTTTAGTTATATGATAACAAAAGATAGGAAGTCATTTCAACTCCTTGCATTTATGGAAGAGACAAACTCTCTTACGCAAGGCATTATACCAGAAGCATACGCTGTAAATTATGAAGAAAGATACATTAAGACTTACGGAAATAAACTTGGAATTTTAACGATAGCAGAAACTGATGATGGTGTGTATAACACTCCGGCTCACCTTATTGATTGAGCTCAACTTAATGGTCTTGATTTAGCTGATACTCTAGACGATTATATAGCTCACATATCTGATAGTGAAAAGATTGAATGACCATGAACAGTACTGAGAAAGGCAAGTCCTAACCATAGTTGTAAAAGGATAAAGCAATCAGGAATCTGAACAAATTCCACAACCTATACTATCAATCCAGCCTGAGCATGAAATATGCTTGTATATTGTGACATGGAGACTCTGTGATGATGATGGACGCTCATGGCTCGAAGTGTCACTGACGGAAGTGGAGGTTTTAGCTGGGGAACAGGTACTGGGACAGTGCAAAACATTAATGCTCCCTATGTTATGGGAGATATCACAAATATCACATATGACGAAGCTATGATAGCAAGTTATGCAGTAAAAAGAAGAGTTATGGATACAAGTATTACTGCGACCTCAAGCGTGAGTTCTTTTTCAGAGTGAACACATACACTCTGAGTTGACGGGATAACATGATGAACCCTCACAGGTCAAGGAATGTTTTTTGTAAGGTAGATATATTAATATTGACAGCTATGTTCCATGAAAGAGAAATTAAAGATAGATGAGTGAGATACGGATAGAGAAAAAACAACTCCTAAAAAACTTGTTCATTTCTTGAGAGTGATGACGACAAAGAAAGCAACAAATGCTCTAGAATCTGTTTGAGAGTTTCAAGATATAAATTTTGAAAAACTTTGGAATGATGGTAAGAGAGGTATTATCCTTGATGTAGATGAGTGTATAGCTCCTCATCACTGACAAATACTTCCTGAAAATATGAAAATCATTAAGGAGCTTTTAGATCTAGGATGGAAGATTGTTATTTTTTCAAACATGAAAAAATCTGATAGATATGATGAGTTAGAAGCCCTAGGAGTTCGAATTATTACATCAGAACATGCAAAACCTGATGAAAGATGATTTACTGAGTCTCAGGAGGCTCTCGAACTAGAGTTATGGGAAATACTTATGATTTGAGATAATTACCTTACAGATGGAGGTGCTATATATGCAGGTATTGAGTTTATAAAAGTAGCTCCAATAAAATCAGATGAAATTCATAAATCTTTGAAAAGAAGAATGCAAATAACTTTTAGAACAATAGCTGATTTTAAAGCAGGTCTCATGGGAAAGTTTTAAATAAGATTTGTGTTTCAAAGAGAGTTTCATATACTTACTCTTGTAAATTAAGAGAAGAAAAAAGAACGGGGTTTTGGAAACAAATCCTCGTTTTCTTTTAAAAATATTAATAATAATAAAAAATATGTTAGATATACAAAAAATTCAGGCAGCAATTAACATGATTGCGGCTGAGAAGAAACTTCCAAAACAAAAACTTGTTGAGATTATAGAATCAGCTCTAAAGACTGCCTATAAAAAGGATTATGGGAATAAGGATGAGGAGGTAAATGTTCATTTTGATCTTGAATCAGGAGCCCTTGAAATATCTGTTGAAAAAACTATTGTTGAGACAGTAGAGGATCCAGCTCTTGAAGTAAGTTTAGAGGATCTGTGAGAGGATGGAGAATGATTTTCCCTCTGAGATGTGATTGAATTTGATGTTACAGAAGAAGTTCTTGCTCAAGACGGAGATATATTTGGGAGAATAGCATCCCAAGCTGCCCGGCAAGTAATTATTCAAAAGGTAGCAGATAGTGAAAAAGAAAAGATCTATGATCTCTTCGCTGGAAAAGAAGGAGAGGTTGTAAATATGCGAGTAGACCTTGTTGAGTGAGGAAAGGTTGTTTTTGATTACAATGGAAATCAAGTTTCTCTTCCTAAGTCAGAGCAGGTGAGCCGTGATAACTATGTAGCTGATAATAGACTCTACCTCTATATAGCAGAGGTAAGCCGTGAAGAAGGAATGCTCCCAAAAGTTATTCTCTCACGTAAGAGAGCAGAACTTGTTCCAGCAATATTTGCAGAATATGTTCCTGAAATAGCAGAAGAAGTAGTAACTATTGATGGGGTAGTGCGTCATCCTGGTGTAAAAACAAAGCTTCTTGTAAGTTCAAGTTATGAAGAAATTGATCCAGCAGGAACACTCATTGGACAAAAATGAATGAGAGTAAAAGCTGTTATGGAAGAACTGAGTGGAGAGAAGATTGATATCATACCAAATAGTGATGATGTTAGGGATGTTATAGCGAGGTCACTTACACCAGCAGAGGTAGTAAAGGTAGAGCAGGGAGAAGAAGAAAATTCATATATTGCCTATATACCATTCTGAGATAGAGCAAGAGCTGTCGGTCGAGGTGGGATTAACGTACATCTTGCATCTGAACTTATAGGTTGTAGTATCTCTATTGAAGAACTAGAACAAACTGAAGAACAAAAGGCTGAGGAAGCAAACCTCCTTGCAGAAAAAGAAGCTGAGAGACAATCAAGGAGTCAAGAATCTGAATAAAAATTATTATGAAAGTTATTTTTTTAGAACATGTACTCCATGTCGCAAAGGCTTGAGAAGTAAAAGAAGTCTCGTCGGGATATGCGAGTAATTTTTTATTTCCTAAAAAACTCGCAAAACCCTACTCAAAAGATATAGAAGAAAAAATAAACTCTGATAAACAAAAAAAGGAGAGTAATAAGCGTGTCTTGCTTTGAAGTAAGAAGGAAATTATAGATACTCTTTCAGGGGAAATAATTGAAATAGAGGTACAAAGTTCTGGTTCAAAAATGCAGGGAAGTATAGCCCCGAGAGATATCGCAGAGCACGTTGCAAAGAAATATAAATTTCCTCTTACTAAAAAACATATAGATTTCTGAGGAGTACATTCCTCATTGAAACACTTGGGAGATCATGATATATATATAGATATGTGAGATAACTTTGCTACGAAAATGGTAGTGCGTATTTCTTCTAAAAAATAGTATGTCTATTATTTGTATAGACTTAGGTGATAAGAGGTGCGGTATTGCGATAAGTAATGAATCAATTGCTTTTGCTCACAAGGTGGTAGTGAGATCGCAGCTGATGGGATTTTTAAAAAAATATGTTTTACGAGAAGATATAAAAACAGTAGTTGTAGGACTCCCTTTTGATTTATATAATAAAGATACAAGGCAACTTGATAAAACGCTTATATTTATAGAAAAACTTAAAGAGGTTTTCCCAAAGCTGGAGATTATATGACATGATGAACGTTTCTCGAGCTTCCAGGCAAATGAAGGTTTTGATGACCATAGAGATGATATAGCAGCACAATGTATTCTGCAATCATATATAGATAGTATTAGATAATATATTAATTATGAACTTTTTTCCTATTTTTCCTGGAAGTGATTACTTATATTTACTTATATGATTGGTAATACTTGTGAAGTGAGCAGATATTTTAGTTAAGGGGGCTTCATCTATAGCGATACGATTTGGTATATCGCCTCTTGTTATTGGTCTAACAATTGTTGCATTTGGTACCTCGGCTCCTGAACTCTTCGTAAATGTATTTTCTGCACTTAAAGGACAAACTGACCTTGCGCTTGGGAATGTTATTGGGTCAAATATTGCAAATACATGGCTTGTACTTTGAATTGCAGCTTTAGTATATCCTCTTCAAGCAAAGGCATCTACTATATATAAGGAGGTTCCATTTTCACTTATAGCTTCACTTGCTTTGTTCTTCCTTGCATTTGATGTATTTTTCTCAGGATGATCAGAGAATATTATTTTGAGAGGAGAAAGTATGATTTTTCTTTTATTTTTTATTATATTTTTTTCTTATACCTTCTGACTCATGAAATCTGGGAATATAGAAGAAGATACTTCTGAACAAGAGTGTGGATTAAGCACAGGGAAGTCGACAGTATTTGTATTACTATGACTCGTGTGACTAGGTCTTGGTGCTGAGCTTTTGGTTGGATCTGCAAAGTCTATTGCAGCTTCTTTTTGAGTATCAGAAGCTGTTATTGGTTTAACTGTTGTTGCATTTGGTACTTCTGCTCCAGAAATAGTTACTTCAGTTATTGCTTCTCTCAAAAAACAATCAGATATTGCAATAGGAAATGTTGTGGGAAGTAATATTTTTAACATCTTATTAGTGTTAGGTATTACTTGAACTGTTGCAGATCTTCCAGTGAGTTCGGATCTTATCACTGATATTGTTGTAGAACTCTTTGCAATAGTTCTCTTAATAATATTCTTGCTCTTCGTTGGAAAGAAAGGGCTTATTACTCGAATCGAAGGAGGTATCTTGTTAGGTTTCTATTTCATATATATGTGATATATTGTTATGTCTCAATTATAATATAAAGTATATTAAAAAATACTTTAATCATTTTTTTGACAGAAAGTAAAATCTATGTTTTAATGTTTATGTAGTTCTATATTAAACACTAATTCAAAGATTATGAAACATTTAAGAAATACATTTGTTGCACTTATCGTATTAACTCTCTCTCATACAATATATGCTGCAGAGCTTGGGGTTACAGAGATAGAGGTTGTAAATAATAATACTATTGAGGTTACTCTTTCAGAGAATCCAAATCTAGGATCTGAAAAGATAGATGCAGGAGTCACAATTCTAAATGACCTATATATTGATTCAATTACTATAGATGAAACATCTGAGAACCAGGTACTCATTTCTCTTGATAAAGAAATAAGTCCGGGAATGAAATATAGTCTTGTTACTATATCAGGTACTAACGGAAGTATAGATTTTATAACTCCAGATGATATTGCTGGTCACTTAGCAATGAACTCTGAAGAAGGGGGTGATCAAGATATTGAGTCTATTGAAATTATTGATTCAAAAAATATCAAGGTAAACTACAAAGAAGATCTAGAAACAGTAATATCAGAAGAATTTGAATATAAATTTCTTCTCGAAAGTGAAGTTGCAAAGATAGAAAAGAAAGACTTCATGACTCCAGTTCTCACAATAACAGTTGAACCAAATCTTTTGGATAATCAGAGATATATTCTCATGTTTATTGATGTACAAGATGTAGATGGAAACTATCTTGAATTTGATACTGGGATTTATGATTTTGAAACAGAGAATATTTCAGAAATAGAATCATCAGAAACTAAAGTAATTTCTGAGCTAGTAGAAGAAGAGACTCCATCTGAAGAACCAATAAGTACACCAAAAGAAATTTCACAGGAAAATATAAAAACCGATATAGTAATAACTCCACTAGGAGGAAGTGAAACAGAGCTTAATGCAGCACCTTCACTACAAAAAGATTCTACTGGATGAGTAAAAATTGTGGAAGATGTTCAGACAATAGAAGAATTCGAAGCAACCGTTGGTGCAGAAATTGGAAAGGTTCAAGTATTAGAAGAGCTAGGAACGGATACTAGCACTGTTGTAATAGAAGAGCTTACTACTACAAATATACAAGAGGTAGCTCAAAGTGCAGTAGAAACTCCAGCAACAGGAGCTGCCACATGGGTATTCATTGTGATGAGTTTAGTTATAAATGCTTTTTACTACTTCGCGAGGAGAAAGACCTATAAACTTGTATAAATTATTGACCAAAATATAAAGAAGTGTTCTAATAAAATAGAATACTTCTTTTTTTTTAAAATAATGGAAAATGTTATAAAACAGGATCATCCTATAAGAGATCAACTTCTGCAAGTTATGATTGATAACAGAGGGAGTGATATGTATATCACCCTCTGATCCCACCCTGGAATTAAGATTTCTTGAGAAATAGCCAAGATCGACGAAGATATGGAAATATTTTCTTATAAGGATACTCTAGAATTCGCACAGTCTCTCATTGATGAGAAACAACATGAGCGTCTTAAAAAGGAGCAGAATCTAGATTTCTCATTTGGCTATGCTGGAGCAAGATTTAGGTGAAATATCTCATTTCAAATGGAATCGTACATGATTGTTATCAGACTTCTTGATTCAGAAATACCTGATATAGAAAACTTGGGACTTCCAGAAATTTATAAGAGGGTTACAAAGCTTGGTCAGTGACTCATATTGGTTACAGGACCAACTGGATCAGGTAAGACAACAACACTTGCTGCTATGATTAACTTTATTAACGAGCATCAAAAGAAACATATAATTACCATAGAGGATCCAATAGAGTATGTTTATGGTCACAAGAATAGTATTGTAGAACAAAAAGAGGTTGGAAAAGATGTTCCAGATTATAAAACAGCTCTTATATGAGCGATGAGACAAGCTCCACAAGTAATACTCTTTTGAGAGATGAGAAGTAGGGAGGAAATATCTATGGCTCTTACATTAGCTGAGACTGGGCATCTAGTGTTTTCAACGCTTCATACTCGGAGTGCATCACAGACAATATCTCGTATTATAGACATATTTTGAGAAGCAGAGAAGGAACAAGTTCGTCTCCAGCTCTCAGATTCACTGGTTGCTGTGTTTTCTCAGAGGCTTTTGAAACTTTCAGATGGAACTTGAGTAAGGATGGTTAAGGAAATTCTGGTAAATAATTCAGCAATCTCTAATCTTATTAGAGAAAATGATACTCACCAAATTCCTACTACTATGCAAATGTGAAAGAGAGAGGGGATGCAGCTGCTTGAAGATGATATTATAGAACTTATACAAACAGGAGTAGTTTCAGAGGAAGAAGGTTTAAAGTATGCAAATAACCCTAAAATAATTGAAGAAGCAATAAATTAGGCTATAGACCACTATTATCTATTGGGTCATTTTCCTCAAGTCAGGTAGATCAAGAGATTGATGAAATAAGCCCTGTTTCATCAGAGCCTTGGTAAATATAGTTCCCTCGTACTACAGCTACTCCTGTATCACCAACCATTTTATTTCATGCTATTTGGTAGTAATTATAAAACTCCTGTCATATGCTCTGAGTGAAGGTTCATATTTTATAAAAGTCTTCTCAAGCAGATCCCTGAAATGCAGTTCCATCTTGTTTTATATTTATAAAATCTATATCTCAGACAGTATACGTAGCTCATACCATTGAGAGTCCTCATCAAAACGTTCAGCTTTCATCTTGAATATTAGTAACCTGATTTGCAGATATTTCAGTTGAAACAAAGTTATGGATACTATTTCATTCTGTTAAAAGAGTTTCTAAAACTGACGAAAGTGAACGTAGGTCTCACACAACCTTTGATCATCTAGCCTCTTGGGAATATCATTGAAATGACACGAATCATATGGTTCAAAGTATCGCAAGTATGGTTATAACGACTATGAGTTCGACTAGTGTGAAAGCCCTCTTCCTGTATGATTTACACATCAAATATTTTTAATACAAATAATTATATAAATATAGTAGTGTTTTTTTCCTGTAATCAAAAAAACTCCTCTTGACGAGGAGTTTTTTTGATTACTTAGATGTATGAAAACACTAAAGTAGTATAGAATTCTTAACTAGAGAGCATTAGTTGTTGCTAATCCATCAGTTAATCCTGTAGCAGCAGCAGAATCTGAAACAAGTCCAGTAGCATCAGTAGCAACAGCAGCGTTATAGATATAGTTACCCTTTATAGAAGCAACGAATGCTCCAGCAGGACCTTTGAGACCAGCAACTTGATACATTTGGTTAGTTTTACCATCTGTAGTTTGTTGTAGAGTAGCAACTCTGTAGAGTTCTGCTCCGTTTGCATCAGTAAAGTCTGAGCTATCTTGTTGTAATACAAGCCAGTCGATATTACCAACATTATATGTAGAACCTGTTAGAACTTCACCACTAAGGTATGTTGCTGTTCCTCCAGATACTGCAGTAACTCCGTTACCTGCAACAGCAGTACCAACGATACTTCCAAGGCTTGAAAGCTTACCTTCAGTAATTTTAGTTTCGATTACAGAAGCAAGACTTCTAACATCAGAAACTACCTTTGAGTCTCGAGCATCTTGTGAATATCCTTGAAGAGATATAAATGCAATTGTACCAAGGATAGCAAGTATCGTAATAACTACGATAAGCTCCACGAGTGTGAACCCTTTTTGTGTATTTTTCATGTTGTAGAAAAAGTTACAAAAATAAAATAAAATTAAGTTTCAGAACTTAAGCCTCTGTCAACAATATGTGAATATTAAGTGAAGAGACGAGATGGATAGTACTTATATAAATAGACAAAAGCAATTATTAGAGCTGCTTTCTCCTTGCAAAAAGAGACAAAGTTACTCGTAATATATTGTATAATTAACTTTAATATTTGGCTTTAAGTAGATGTAAAAATAAAGTTTTTAACAAGTTTTTATCAAATCATATACTATAAATATGTCTCAGAGGGCAGTATCAAGGTGTCTCAAGTGTTCTGATAGAAAGATGTCATTATAGACGTGTATACATTTTTTATAAGTTTTTTGCAACTTTTCCCATTTCAAAGAATGGGAGCATAATGGCAACAACGATTGTTCCAACAAGTATACCAACGATTACAATTATGATAGGTTCCATCATTGCGGACATATTTCCTATATATCTCTTGAGCTCACCATTATAATTAGCTCATATCTTTGAGAGAGAACCTGAAAGTGTCCCAGTTTCCTCTCATGTACTTACTACATACGCAAATTCTTCTGAAAAGAGTTTATTGAGATATACATTGGTTTCATAATCTAAATTGAGTCAGAGTGATTTTGACATAGTGAGTCAGACTTCTACCTCATTTTTAATCCGAATAATTTCTCTTTTATACAGGAGATTTGGTACTACCTTACTAGATGTTTTAATGGCTTCTAGTAGTAGAACTCAAGCGTCAAGGAGTATGGTAAAGGATTTAATGAAATATATAATGTTTGATTGCCGTACTACAAATCAAAATATAGGTGCTCTTAGTGCAATCTTTGACCAAAATACTTGACCAACATAGGTCATTTTTGATCCTTTTATAAGAACATAAAAACCGACTAAACCTAAAATAACCATTAACCAATCGTTGATAAAAAAGTTAGATACATTTACTACGAATTGCGTCATTCATGGCAGCTCTGTACCAGCCTTTGAAAAAGCCTCAGTAATTCGAGGAACAATAAATACCATCATAAATACTACCATACAGAGAGTAAGTCCGAGAAGTATCATAGGGTAGACCATTGCTCATTTTACTTTTCATTTTAGCTCTATACTTTCGAGGAGATTTGTATCAAGTTCTTGGAGTATTTTTCAGAGTTGACCTGTTTTTTCTCCTACCTCTATGAGAGCAGTCGTGAGTGAGTCAAATACCTTTGGATGCTGGAGCATTGTTTCATGGATTGAGACTCAGTGATCAATGTTGACTCGCATTTCTGCAACTATTTTTTTGATGAGAGGATTTTTTGACTGCTTGATGAGGATTCAGAGGGCTCACTTAACATCAATCCCTGAGTTGATAAAGATAGAAAATTTATTAATAAATTGCCATACATCTTTTTGTCCAGCTCGTGCGAAGAGGACGATCTCTTTGGCTTTTTTATTTGCTCATCAAAATTCTGACCTGAGCTGCTGTTTTTGAGCCTTCTTTAAGAGAGCAATGATCTTTGTGTTATCAAACGCTCAACTTTTATCGTAAAATTTACTTTGGAATATGCTCATTTTTTTATTATACGTTTCCGTCTTTAGCAATTATTTCGTTACACTCCTGTATTACGGTATTAAAGTCTTTCTTTTTATAGAGCTCCATTAATACGTTATACTTGTTTTCTATTTTTGTGTTCATTTGTTTGATTCTATAGTCTTCTTCGTTTTCTATAGCTTTCTTAAGATAAAAGTTAATCTTTTTATCTATATATCATTCTTTTATATAACGCGTTGCCTCTTGTTTTAATTTTAGGAACTCACCAGTATAATAAAATCATTTGAGCTGCAGTATAATATTATCTGTTTGTTTTTCCTTTTTTATTTCTAAGAGCTCTGATTCGAGCTGTTCTCTTGTTTTTCATTCTAAACGACGAACCTCTTTATTTGAGAGTCATTCTTTTGCTTTAAGTTTTTGTATTTCTTCAGAATTCCCATTGAGTAGGTCCTTGTCTGGGTTTCTACGAAACATAAGCACGGTTGTATCATCGAGAAAACTTGTTCCTCCAGTATAGAGCTTCAGGTCTTCTATAAGATCAATATATACTTCTTTAATATTTTTATTTGCTTGCGCTGATTGTAGAAATATCTTTTCTAGACGCTCTATACCATAGATTTTTTTCCCTTCATCTTTAGACTCTAATACCCCATCACTATAAGTGAGTACAACGTCATCATCATTAAGTTCTATAGTTTTAGGTTTAATATTTTCAATTTTTTTGATGAGTCGTATTCATCCAGCAAGACCTCCTGCAATAACACGCTCAATAGTTTTTGTTTTTGCTCTATAGATAAGTATAGGCTCATGCCCCATTCCTGATACATTAAAAGCGCTTCTATATTTTTTATCAAGTTCAAAGAATAAACCTGTTACAAAGTTTTTACTTTGAAGATTTTCTTTGAGAGTATTGTTAACCTTAAATGTCAGATTTATGATATCATCTTTTGGTGCTTCTTCTTGAAAAGTCTTTGAGAGTATAGATACAATGAGACCTGCTCTTACTCCGTGACCGGTAGCATCTCCAATATAAAAGCTATATTTTCATTTTGTTTCAACAAATCAAAAACTGTCACCTGATATCTTATCTGAACCTAGAATTTTTCAATAGATATCAAAACCTACCATATTTTTCTTTTCTAGTTCTTTAATGAGTCATTTATGTATATGTTCGAGTTTTTTTGTGGCAATCTCATTTTTTGCGTTTGATTCCTCTTCGATAAGTATCTTTACTTCATCTAATAGACGTTTTCTTTCATATTTTTCTTTGAGTCGTTTTTTGAAATCTAGTTTTGATCTAAGTTTATTATACCAGGTATTTTTCCTGTCCTCTTCTCTCTCACGCTCTCTTTCTTCTGCTTTTTCATGTCTACTTTTTATAGTTATTCCAGCGAGTTTGATTGCCTCAAGCTCTGCATTATCTTGGATTTTTTGTTTATCTTTTTTTTGATGTTTTTTTATACTTGCAAGAATTTTCTTCTTTTGACGTGCGTAATACGTAACGACTTCACTACGTTCCTGATTATCTTCTAAAAAGTGAGTGAGGAGATTGAGGGCATCATTATTTTTTCCTTGGCTCGTGAGCTTTTGGATTTCTTGCTTTATTTTCCCAAAACGAACTTTAAACCTTTCTGACTCAATTTTTCGCTCATATTTTATTTTCTTTACTTCATAATCTTTTTCAACTTTTTCAATGAGAGAAATATTTTTTGTGTATATTTTTCTTTGTTTTTGGAGCTCTTGTTGGTCGTCTCGTATTTTATATTCTAACTCTTTGAAAGCTGCATCTTCCTTATTTTTAATATCTTCAATAGCAGAAAGAGCCTTATCCCATTCTTGGAGATAGGTGTATGTCTTAATAACCTTTATAGCATCTTTAAAAGTTTTTACATTTTCGAGTCGGACTTGTTTTTTTCTTCCAAACATAGCTATATAAGTTTAAATGCTTCTTCTATTGTGGTTTCTCCGAGAGCTGCCTTGAGTATTCCATCTTGGACAATGGTTATCATTCCGTGTTTTCTAGCCTCTTTGGCCATATTATTCGAACTTTCTCTCTCGAGTATAAGTGGTTCAAGGTAGTCTTCTACAATGAGGACTTCATGTATACCGAGCCTTCACTTATAACCTGTTCCATGGCATCTATCACAGCCTCATCATTTATGAAATACAAGTTTATCTATTTCAGCTTCATCCATGATATCTACTAAAAATTTCTTGATTTTAGCTCTTTTGACTTCAGGAAAATCTTGCGCAACCATGCACTCTTTACATATTCGTTTTGCAAGTCTTTGAGAAATAACCATTTTCATCGCACTGGCAAGAAGAAAAGGCTCAACACCCATATTGATCATACGTTGTATCGTACCAGTTGCAGAATTCGTATGTATTGTTGAGAGCACCAAGTGACCTGTCAGTGCTGCTTCTACAGCGAGAGTTGCTGTTTCTTTATCACGGATCTCTCCGACCATAATGATATCTGGATCTTGACGAACGAGACTACGAAGACCTGAAGCAAAGGTATAGTTTATTCATGGGTGTACCTGAGATTGATTTACATATTCGATATCATACTCTATCGGATCTTCGAGCGTTGATATGTTGTATTCGAGAGGATTAAAGTTTTTGAGTATCCCAAATAGAGTTGTTGATTTACCTGAACCTGTTGGTCAAGCCACAAGCATAATACCATATTTACTTTTGAGAGCCTCACGTACCTTTTCCAGATTTATATCAATGAGTCAAAGAGCTTCGATATTCGTAAGGTTTTCATCTTGTTTGAGGATACGCATTACAACTTTTTCTCCATAATTTGTAGGGAGAGTAGAAAAACGTATATCTATATTTTTATCTGCTTCTTCATGATGGAAAACAATTTTACCATCTTGAGGTTTTTTACTTTCATCAATTTTTACTTTAGAAAGTACCTTGAGCCTGGTTATGATAGCTGATATATTATCTCTTCAAATCTTGTCGATAAGATGAAAGTCTCCATCTTGACGAAAACGTATGAGCATAAAATGCTCCATAGGTTCAATATGTATATCTGACGCATCAAAATCAATGGCTTTTTTAAAAATACTCCCAACATATGCAACAACATCTCAAATATTTTTTTTGAGAGGCATTTCTAGTATTTCTTCGCGTTTATCTTTTTTTTCCTCAGCCATAGAGATCTAGGGGAACTTACTTAATTACATTACATACTTTATTTTAGCATGAATTTTTTTAAAAAAACAGAAATGTCTCTTGCGTAATTATAGGTTTATGTTACAAAAAAAAATCAACTCATGTAAGAGTTGATTTTTAGATTTATTTAGAATACTTTTCGATGAGATGTTCTCTCAGACGCTCTTTTTGACTTTGAACTTTTTTCTCGGGTGTCTCCTTAGGTATTTCAGTATCAGGTGAGTTAGTTTCAGGGGAATCAATTTGATTAGAGGGGCTGATATTATCTATTGGTATAATTGCTTCATCACTGTAGAGATCTATAATACTTGCTTTATATATACTGATAGAGTGTTTTTCAGGAAATACGACCATGAGAAGAGCGAGAGTCCCAAAGGTAAGACTGAGGAGTCAAATCATAAATCCAACTCGAGTTTTTGGAGTGTATTTAAAGTTTTGGAGCTTCTTGATTACATGCCCTGATTGTTTTGAAAAACTAGATTCATAGTTTTGAAACTCTACGTGCTCTTTTGGAGGTTTTGCTGCTTCATCTTTTAGCTCCTGAGCTGCATTTTTTTGATCTTCTATCAGTTGCATAGCTTTCTGCTTTGCCCTTTTGATACTTCATTTACTTTTAGGAAGTGAAAAAGAATATATTCCTGACTTTTTTTTATTACTGTCTTCTTCTGGTTTATCTGTGTTTATAGGGGAAATATTTACCTGCTCAGCAATTTCATTCTGGATAGGACTATCTCACGTAATATCCTCTATTTGGAGTGCTTCTTCTGTTTTCTGAGTAGAGTTTTCTTCCAGATTATCTTCTTGTGAAATAACGGTAGAGGGTATTTGAATATTCTCAGTTCAAGAGACCTCTTCATGAGGAGGATTCACAGAAGTGTCTTTAACTGTATTTACAGGTGCCTCTAATACTTCTTCAGAAGTAGAGTCATCCTTAGGAGGAGTATCAGCACCCTGTAATGCTTTGAGATTTAATTTAAATTCGGGCATATATGACTATTTACATATTAATAATTTATCCTGTAAATATACAATAACCTACTTTTAAAATAATGTCAAAAAATAAATAACAAAAAAGTCAAACTATGATATTTTCCTTTATGAAGAAGCTAACTGATATAAAAATTATAAGATACCGTCACATGAAGTATCTGTGAGGACTCATGATGAATTTAGTGTTTGATAAGTGTCAGTAGATCAAGTTTGTGTGACATTTTTTCCTGCAAGATTTATCTCATTACAGTTTCTATAGTCTGAATTCTGCCAGAACTCTTCACTCGAGTCTATCAAAAGTTGACTTAGGCTCGTTCCATCACTATAAGGAAGACCTGTTTCAAAGTCATAGGGGAGATTATGAATTCCTTTATGGAAGATATATAATTGTTGATTTGCTCCAGTAGAGATATCAACGGGAGTATTTGATTCTATTGCTAAAAGTATATTAGGGAGGAGATTTCTTGCGATACTTCTATAATCTCAAGCTACATACGCATAGGGACTTCAATCATTTTCCATACTTGCTGCTAGTTGGTATTCTTGTTTGGTTCGAGTTACACTATAACTATAGGGTAGATCTAACTCTGGATCAAGTGAGAGAGAGTCAGCTGTTGAAAGGCTCACCTTATTGTTCATATATCATTGGTATCCAACAACAGCCGTGCTTCCGTTTCGAAGTTCAAAGTTATCTCATGGAACTGGATATGCTCATCTCTGACGTTTATAGAGCTTTAACTCTGAACTAATTTTTGAAATATGCGTTTGTCTCACACTATCTCTTGCAGAGGCTATGTTTCAAGTATAACTATAAAAACCTATAGTGGTGAGTATTGCAAGTATACTTGCTGCAACTATGAGTTCTACAAGAGTAAAACCTGGACTAGAATTTCTTTGTATCATATGTTGTATGAGTTAGCACTATAAAATATACTAGGGTATATTTAAAAAGAATAACAATTTAGATTTACACAAAAAGGTCGTATTCCTATCAAAAATATGTACTTTAGAGGCATATATATCTGCATATTAAGTATATAATAAAAGTGAAACAGAAAAAAAGAATAACATGAAAGTATCTTGCATTTTCCTCAATACTATTTCTTGTATCTATTTATTCTTCTGCATTTGCTTCGGATGTGGTTTCTAGTGTATTTACTTCACAAACAGCATCGGGAACAGGATCGAGTGATTCTTTTATCTCAGTAGATGGAGATCTCTCATATATAAATAAATGAAATAATTCAAGTGTGGTAGGAAACTATTTTGTATGATATTATCATGATAGTTTATGGTGATACTTTAGAACTAATTGGTCGAGTAATGAGAATCAAAATGTGAGGGTAGTTTGATCTACAGATGCATGTCCGAATTCATATGGGTATAAACTTTGATGATATGCATACAATGAATATTTCTGATTTGTGGATTTTGATTATGACAGTTCAAATTTTGTATATTACTGTATCTGAGATAAAAGGCTTCATGGGTATAGCTATAGTAGTGACTTATGATTTCAAAACTTTGAAGATATTGAATTCGAAATAGAGGTTATTCCTAGTACAGTAGCTGAGGAACCAACAGGAAACGAACTATTTGTTAATGATAGCACCTGAGTTACTAACCAGCCAAGTTCATCTACTTCTTCAACATCTTCCAGTTCATCGTCTACATCATCTTCAACATCTACTAGTTCATCGTCTACTTCATCAAGTTCATCTTCGAGCTCGTGATGAAGTGATTGATACTTTATTGGTTGAGATCAGATAGAGTTTGAAGCAGTCGAAGAGTCGCTTTTTTATATTATTAAATAATTTATTTTTTATTATGTTTATTATGAAAAAATTAGTTTGAGTAATTCTGTTTATTTTACTACTCTCCTCATGTGGTCCGGATAAAAGCAGCTCTAGCAATAAAACTCAATGAAGTTCTCAAACTGCTAAAGTTCAGTCATGAGAGAATCCTTTTGGCTCTCTCGCTACTAATTATCTGCAGGATGAAAATTTTGTTCAATGCGCTCAGCAATCTGTCGACCAGTGTATTCTCTCTACTGTTTCTCCAGATACTCCAATGTCTATAGAGCAGTGTGATGATCTCATGCTTGAGTCTAACAAGGATTCTTGTAAGCAGTGAATTATTACTACTCAAGCAAGAGAGAGTGGAGATATATCTCTTTGTAGTAAACTCACTAATCCAGATTCTTGTAAATATGAAATCCTTGTTGCAAAGTGAATTACTGATAAAACTCTTGAGGGTTGTTCTGATCTTAGTGAAGAGTTTTCAGTTCAGTGTAATAATACTATTTCAAGATCTCTTACGTATTCAGAACTTGATTCTCAGTGGTGTGATACCCTTCTTGTTGAAATTGAAGGAGATGACATAAACACTATCAAAGAAGATTGTAAGAGAGACATTGAACAGGCAAAAATTATAGAAGCAGAAATTGCTGAACAACAAGCTATAGAAGATAAAAGATTAGAAGAAGAACAAGCTGAGCAACAAAAACAACAAGCATTAGAAGAAGAAAAAGCTCAAGCTGAATTAGCAGAGCAAGAAAAACAGCAAGCACTTGAAGTTCAGGAGCAAGAAGCGGTTGTTGTAGAAGAACCCATAGTAGAACCTGAAATTTCTGAAGTTAATCCTGAAGCAGGGGCAATAGAAGAACCAGTAGGAGAAGAGGTGTCTCCTGATAGTGAAGAGTTTGAAGAAGTAGTAGAATAAATTATTAGAAGACGGAATGAAGCAAATGTATAGTATTTAACCTAGATATATGTCTTTTCAGAAATCAATTTCACTCATAACTCTGAGTTTTTTACTCCTGAGTATAGTTTCTCCCACTTTTGCGCAGGACGAGGATACGCAGCAGAACTTTACGGACACTCAACCGTTTATTAATTCGATTCACACAGTAAACCCGAATCTCCCAACGAATGTCCCAGAGCAAAAGTGACGGGTAGGAGAGATCCTCACAAGACTCTTTATTAAGACTGGTCCAGATCAATGAAAGATCTGAAACTGGTTCCTCAGGATGCTCTGAACCAGAGAGAATGGTAGGATACTGAGATGGGTATGAGGAGACCAATGAAAACTCGAGACTTGATCAATCTATGATAATGGTACAGAGGTAAGTATCTGATGACCGATTATCTCATGAACGACTTTTAATGTAGAGTGAGACTCTATATTCGATGGAGATCTCAATGTTGTTGGAGATATTTACCAGAGTGGGTCTCTCATCAACTTTTCTGGAAAGTTCATTGATGGAACAGATCCAGATGATGCAGTGTATACTACTGGGAATGTAGGT
>CALLPL010000023.1 GCA_938015455.1 uncultured Candidatus Altimarinota bacterium | reverse complement strand
ATTATGAGTATTAGTAGCTGGCTGTCCTGCCTGTAGCATCACACTTGCTTCATATATTTGATTAGCTTGAATAATATCAGTACTCCCATTTTATGGACTTGAACTTAAAATAATGTCTATCTTATTATTGGTTTTTTCGATTACTTCTATATTAAAAAACTTAGAAACCTGTAGAGTTAAGTAGAATGAGGGTATTTTAGAATTATTGTTGTAGAGTTATTTTTTTCTTTGCTTTCCCAAGCTTCTCTCTCTTAAAGGAATTAGTTAGTAAGATATTTTTCGGACTGCTGTTTGGTGACCCACCATTTCAAATGTACCTCTTTCTCATATAGAGAGAGTCTGATAAATAAGGGAAAAAGTAGGTGTTCAAACCTGCTTTTTTTCATTCATAGGAATTCACTCAGGAAATATGTTTCTAATGAGTGTTTTTTTCTTCTCTAAATCTCCGTTTTTCCATATATCAAGGCTATTTCTCACAAATTTCATTTTTCTTTTCAAAGGTGTTCAAACATCTTTTCATAGTTCTCAGATATTTTTCAAAATTTGTTTTTTCTCAGCTTCACACTCTAGGAGTTTTTGTTCATAATTTTTAGCTAGAGTGACACTTTCAGTTTCCCCAATTCTTGAAAGATAATTAGAGATTTTTCTTTCTACTTGGATGAGTTCTTTATTAAGGATTTCTCTACGTTCAGTATCTCCGTTTTTAGATTCTTCTCTGAGCATATCTAGAGCCTCTGAGAATGATTCTAATACGTCCTCTTTAGGTTGTATAGCTTTCAATAATTGTTCAAACTCTCAGTGAAGAGTATCTCTATTGATAGATTTTCCGTGTATAGGGGATTTTCTAGGGTATGTGTAATATGGGAACTTCTTTTGTTTTCATTGACTCCAAGCTCAGCTTAGAAACTGCTTTGAATGTTCACAATATAAGAATCATCTAAGAGGGAAATCTTCTGTAAGGTCTTTACGCTCTAAGTTAGCTTTTACATACTCATATTGATTATTTTTCTTAGTATCTAGTTTCTTTTGTATCTTTTCAAAGGTTTTGAGAGATATGAGAGCAGGGTGCTTAGCTTTGATTCTCTCTATTCACATTTTTTCACACTCTAGATATCCAGTATAGAGTATATTTCTAAAAGCTCTTGAGATGGATGAAGTATTGAGAACTTTCTCTTTTTGTATAGTTCCTATTTTTACTCATTTCTTTTTAAAATATCTTGCTACATCATTGAGACTTTCAAGCTCATTATTAGCATATTTTTCTAGAGCAGATTTTACTATTTTCCAGTTCTCATCTTTGACCAATACTTTTCCACCTCTTCCTGTGTCTTTTTCATATCTATAGCCTATAGGGAAATTAAAACACCAATACCCATCTTTGAGTCTTTCTCATTGTCTACTAATAACTCGTTGAGTATTCTTTTTTCTTTCATACTGAGCCATAGCAACAGAAATATTTTCTTTAAAATCTCATTCAGGAGTTTCATCAAATTGAAAGTTGGGACATTGAAGTTCTACACCTCTTTTTCTAAATTCATTTCTGAGGAGGTTATGTACTTGTATATCTCTTGAGAGTCTGTTCAAATCCTCAAATATAACAACATAGTTATTCTGAGAGTTACTATCTAGATATTTTAGAAGTTCCTGTATTGATTTTCTTTCAAATATACCACCACTTGCACCATCATCACTAAATACTCTTTCTACCTCTACTCAAAGGGTTTCTTTTGCAAACCTTCTACACTTACTCTCTTGAGATGAGAGACCACTTCACTCCTTTACTTGTTTCTTAGAGGATACTCGGCAGTATATAAGTCATTTTGGATTCATAATCATATCGTTAAATAGTAATTCACTGACTACATAATTTATATGTAAAATAAGTGAAAAGTAAAATAAAAAGTGAGAAAGAGAAGATGTTACTCCTCTCTTTCAATATCTATATACAACTGGGCAAGTTCTAGAAGCAGACGACAGATTTCAGTTTTTTCTTCCTCACTGTAGTATGAGGGAAGTTTTTCTTTAATCTTTGTAAGATTCATCTTGTTTCTCAAAATTATCTGCAAAGACTCTTTTAAGATTCTTCTGAGTCATACCATCTACATATTTTCATCTATTGAGCTTGCCATTCTCAAAACAATTTACTATATCCTGTATAGTCTCTTCTTTGAAAATGTTTTCCCTAATAAGAATATCTAAAGGACATCATCTAAAATGAAGAAACTTTTTAGCATATCACAAAAAAGTATTTACATATCTATTTCTTGTGAGTTGTCTATGGTGCAAATCATCCATATCTACTCGCTTATCTAAACGGGTAAGTTTCTCTACATCATTATTTTCAAACTTCTTAAAGAGTTTGGTATGTTTTCAGATATATAGACAGAAGAGTCAGAAAGAGAAACTTTTATCTAAGAACTGAGATAGTTTCACATTTTTAAGTAAATCACTTCTAAACTCAAGTTCAGCTCTTGTAACAGATTTTTCTTTTAAGTATCACGGATAATAGAGCTGTTTTTCTTTTTGGTAGATATCAGCTATTTTATCATAGATACGGATAAGGAGAGCCTTATTTTTTCTCATCTGTTTCTCTCAGATATAGTAGGTTTGAAGCAGTCATTTCTCATCAAAGAACTTACTTCATTTTTGTTTCAGTTCTTTAAAACGAGAGACAATATCATTTATATCCTGTTTTATATCTAGAGCTAGGTCTATACGTTTAAGACTATGATGCTTACGTTTCTTGAAAAAGTCACTCCCATCAAGATTTAAATGAGTTTCTATAAACTCAAGTATCTCAGGGAAGCTATGAACTCTGAAAGCACTTCCATAGGCAACAAAATAATCACGAGTTTCTATGTACATATTGAGTTGATCTCATCTATACCAAGCAAATACAGGAACATTATCTCTCCAAAAGGTTATTTTATACTGATAGCTCCTGATTTTATCAGTTTTTTCAAGTGTATATCATTCAAACTCTCTTATATGGGAGTTATCCCCATCCATTCAGCGGAACAATGTATCATAATCTTTGATAGTTCAAAATATCTCTATATGGTCTACAGAAAAGTTGAGAAAATCAGAAGATTCTAAAGCAAACATTCACATAATTTATATAATTACATACTAAAATAAATAGTAGATTTTTTAGTATGAAAACGTTTTCCTTCTTAATACCACTACAAAGGGATAAGAAGACATATATGTTGTAGTAAGTTACCTCGCCATTATTGTAGGCGAGAGAAACGTCTTTCTCTTCCTCTTCAATCTTGCTTTATAGTTTTTGTTGAGAACCTGTGCAAACTTATTGGTTTGCCTTCACGCAAACCAAAGTTTGACAGAACCTCTCCAAAAACAAAGCAGAGTGATATCAGAGGAATAGATAACCTAGTACTTAGACTTGAACACTGGTGAGCAGAGACAGCAGAAAAAAATCCCAGCGACACTAAAGTGTTCGCATGGGAATATACTTTTTCTTTTGCTGATTCATCTGCTCAGCAAGATATTCTAAGTCCTTAAGTTATTTTTGTTATGGTGTTACTTTTGAACTGCACTAAATTCTTTCAGTCAGATATTTTCCTAAATCTTCTATTAATTCCATCTACAGAGTTTTGTATCTGTTCTTTCTCAGCCGTGTGTTTACTTCCAGAATAATCTTCTCAAAAAAGCTTTGGAAATATATCCATTATTCATAACTCTCAGTTATAGTCACTATGATAGAGCCAAGAAAGTATTGTGAATGGTTTTGCTCATTTCTCAAAAGCTATTTCATCTCCGTTATACTTGATAAAAATAGTATCTCATATTGATACCATTTCAGATACTGGCTTTGCAATTTTCTTTTGAAGTATTTTCTCATAGAGGAGTTCTATATCTACTAGATTAAAACTATATCCTGCAACATTCATATCATTGAGAAAATAAGAATATGCTTCTTTAAGCTTTTTATTTCAAAGCCAACTACGTAAAAGAGAGAGTTGCATTCTAGTATACCCATTAGTTATTTTAGAGATATCCAGCATTTCTCTTCTTCCTCTTCTTCATTTTTTAGAAGTCATTTTTATAAGTTCTATAATAGACTCAGTAAAAATAGGGTCTTCTATTTCAAAATCTCATATCACTTCTTTTATAAGGAGATTATCTATAAAAAACTTTCTAAGAGTATGAATTTCTTCTAGCTCTTCTTTTCCTATAGCTCAATAATATTCTCTTATTGCTTTTCCTGTTTCTGTTCTGCTAAATATTACTTTCTCTTTTGTAAGATTAAAGAGCCCAAAATCTGAAAAATCATTTTTTCATTCTTTAATCATTCACTCCATATGCTTTCATATCTTTGTCAGTTCCTCAGGAGTAAATTCACTTTTCATTTGAGATACAAAGTTAGCCATTAACTTTTTGATATAGATACTTTCTAAGTTTGGAGTTTGCTCTATCTTTTGATTCATTCTACGTACTCATAAATACAAATCATTGAGAGAATCTTTTATAATAAGTTTTTGTAGAGGAGTAGAACCTTCATAAACTTCAAGAATGTATTGTAGGTTTTCTTGCATAAATCCAGTATTTTTGTATCTTATAGATGACGAATATATGAAGTATATTATACAATATTTGATATGGATATCAAGAAAAAGTTCTGAATAAGACTCAGAGAACTCAGAAAAGAGCAGTGACTATCTCAGCAGGCTTTTGCAGATAAAGCTTGATTTCATAGAACCTATATTTCAGATGTAGAAAGGGGAATAAAGAATGTTAGCTTAGAGAATATTGAGAGAATTTCTTGAGCGCTAAAAATCCCTATTAAAGAAATATTTTAAATACTAAGAACAGTTAAAAAAAACGTCGTACACTGGATAAATAATCTTCATAAGTTTTTCCATATGTCTCTTTTAGCCATATTTCCTCTGAGAAAGGAGCCGCAATTAAAACGAGTATACCTACAGCTCATAATATTCAAGCCATTGGTGAGCAAGATAAGATAATCCAACCTAATATCATAGAAATATCAGCAACATATTGAGGATTTCTAGAAAATTTATAAAGCCCATCGGTTCTTAAAGTACCAATTGCTCAACCAGTTTGTTTCATACCAAATTTTCAAGCTTCATACCATACTGCAATGTTAGCTAATATTATCATTGGAACACCTATTCAATAGCGAACTCAATTTGGTAAGTAGAATTCACTCCATTCTAATACTCCTAAAAAAATTAAAATTCCAAATAGGGTAAAAGTGGGTACCCATACTATAAAAGGAGTAAGATAGGTATATTTTTTTGGTGGCCATATACGTTTCTCTGGATAAAAGATAGACCAAATAATTGTAGTTAGTGTTAATAATGCTATAAAAAGACCAAATATAAAAATGGTAGTAATAATAGTCATAGTTTAGTGTTTAAGTATATTATGAAAGAATTATACTTGGAAAAAAATATTTTTAAATATGTTTTATAAATTCTCAAAGGTGTTCAAATTCTTTCTTAAAAACTCCACCAGATACATATAAAAAAACTAGAGCATGCGCACTCTAGTTTTTTTGATGTTTTATTTCTTCTCTATCTTTAAAATAATATCTCCTCAGGTTTCAGCTTCTCCTCGTCCATCAGCATTTGAAGTGAGTATGTAGAGGTTTCAGTCGGGTCATACAACTGCGTCACGGAGTCGGCCATGTTTGTTTTGGAGCCATCTGTTTTCTGAAACGAGTTCCCAGGCATCTCATGACTTTTGCACTTCAAGCTGCAGAAGAGTCTCTGATTTGAGAGTTGCTACGAAGAGTGAACCGTTCCAGAAGGTCATTCCCGATGGGGGAGTGGCAGTCTCTGGCCAGTAGGCAAGGGGATCCTCATAATCCTCAGAGTATCATGCTACAATAGGCCATCAGTAGTTAGCTCAGGGTTTCAAAACGTCTACGCGATCTCTTGCAGTGAGGAGAAACTCTCCACTTGGTCCATGAGTTGAGATAAAGGCTGTTTGTGTTTCAGGTTCCCAAGTAATTCACTGAGGGTTTCGATGTCAGAGTGTGTAGATTGGAGAGCTTTCAAATGGATTATCTAGAGGGATACTCCCGTCACTATTTATTCTCAAAATCTTTCATCAGAGACTATTCATATCTTGCGCTATATCTGGCTCTCTCGCGTCTCAGGTAGTAATATAGAGTTTTCCATCCGGTCAGAACTTTATTCTTCATCCGTTATGGTATTTTGCTGCTGGGATATTGTCTATGATAGTACTGTCTTCTACTGCTTTGTCTCACTCATCAATGAGCCGAACAATCTTTTCCTTATATATATCACCATCTTGGTACATATACATGACATATATAAGCTTATTTTCTATAAAGTTTGGATCTTTTTCTATTCATAAGAGTCATCATTCTCAAAACTCTACCGAAGGGGCTCTCCAGTAGGGAGTTTCTTGCAGTTTTCATCATAGTACTTGAGTTATTTTTCATCATCTCTGCGTGACTAATGCTCTATTATCATCGAGAAAGACGAGTGACCACGGAACATCAAGCCCAGTTACCCAGGTTGATATGTTTACATCATTTTCAGTAATTAACTCTCTCTTTGAATTTATAATTTCACTATTTATTTGAGAAGAACTGTCTGATACTTCTGATTGTATTTGCCTTGGTGGTTTTGTGTCTTGTACCTTTATATCACGAAAGCAAGAACTCAAACAGCTAGATATTAGTAATAGCAGGAGGATTTTTATAGAGTACTTCATATCTTAATATTAATTATTATCTAATATATCATCTACATCACTACTGGTTGTCTCTATGATTTGTCAGGCAGATGTATCAATAGTGACTTTCTCTCTTCCAATTCCTGTAAGTACCGAAATAGTTCAAACAAACACTATAAAGAATGTTATTGCAGCGATGACGAAGGGATGTTTGAGAACCTCTTTCATTTTCTAAATATTGGTAATAAGTTCTTAGAACTATACAGTTTTTCTAAAATCTTTCAACGAGAGTGAGATTTAAATTATATTCAAGGAAATCTTTTGGTATACTAGCCCATATATTTTTTAGACCATCTATCAATATGAAGATTTTAGAGAAGATTTGAGATTCGAGACTCCTTATTGTGTTTCTGCTGACATTTGTAAATGGTCTTTCGATGACCATGCTTTTCCCGGTCCTGCCATTTGTTATAAAACTCTATAGTCAACCAGAGATAGTTCTAGGAATACTTTTTGCAACCTTTAGTTTATTTCAGTTTGTAGCTGCCCCTATACTTTGAGCGCTCTCGGATAAGTATGGGAGAAAACCTGTTTTAATACTGACACAAGCAGGGACTTTTCTTAGCTGGATTGTTCTGTGAATAGCAGCAACTCTTCCAGAAAAGACGCTGTTTTGATTTATACTGCTTCCTATACTGGTAATATTTTTATCTCGAGTATTTGATGGGATA
>CALLPL010000022.1 GCA_938015455.1 uncultured Candidatus Altimarinota bacterium | reverse complement strand
AACCTTCCTTCCGATTCGTAATTATGATTACTTATCGCAAGCGAAACTTAATGGCGGAAAGAGAGGGATTCGAACCCTCGGTACCGTAAACGGTACACACCCTTAGCAGGGGTGCGCATTCAACCACTCTGCCACCTTTCCAACATAACTTTTCCGAAAAATAATATGGCGGAGAGACAGGGATTCGAACCCTGGGTGAGTTGCCCCACGACAGTTTTCAAGACTGTTCCATTCGACCACTCTGGCACCTCTCCATTAATATAAGGTAGAAGAAATCCCCTACCTTATACCTTTATTATTTTATGGCTCCCCCAACTGGATTCGAACCAGTGACCAAACGATTAACAGTCGTCTACTCTACCGCTGAGCTACGGGGGAATACAATAATTCAAAAATTTCTTAAGAACAAAAAGCTTCGGGATATTAAAGAATTACCAGTCAAAGTCAAACTTTTTTTGACAAAAAAACCACTCAGTTTTTAAGGAGTTTTTGACAGTGAAAATACTAATTTTTTGAACAAGGATGATTATTTGTTTGTGATAAAAATATATGATAGAATTTTTATAACTTCATATTTTATAGCTCATATATCCTATGTTTACAATGATCCAGTTGATGAAAACCCTTATCGTTAATTTTTTATATAGTCAATTTGAAGTATGATGAAATGCTCAAGAATCTATAACTAATGCTCTTCATGAAGATACGGTATTTACTCTTGATGATATAAATAAACTATTATCAGCACATGATACAAAAGAGGTAGGAGAAGTATTAGCTAATCTATGATATGAAAGATACTCTGCTACAATGGATGCATACACAGAGATAGATAAAGTTGTTACTGAATATAGAAATCGTAAAGAATCCCAATCTCACCAAACTGAAACAGCTATCAACCAACTACAAATTGATACTCAAAAATCAACTGAACAAATAAGTCATCCAGTAAATTACAGAAGTAAGGAAAGCTTAGAGACTTGAAATAACGAGTACACAAACAGATGAGCTTACCACCCTACAACTGGAGAATATATAGATAACATGACCTATACTCAATACGAAGAGATTATGTGATTCCCTTTTGATGATAAACAATGGGAAGAACCTAGAGTTCCTAATAATTACTCTGAAAATTTTAATCAAAGTGCATCTACAATGGAAACTGAACTCAAAAATATTGAGACTGAAGAATTACTGAGTGAAATTCTCTGAAAACAAAGTCCTATGAGTAGCAACGAACAACGCAAAGAGTCACAATGAATTCCTTGAGAATATGATGTAAACAGTTGGTGAAGTTGGTGAGGCAAGGATAAACAAATTGATGTTAAAAACTGAAATATCGATACACCTATAAATCTATCTGATTCGGAATTTCAAGAAATACTCAATAAATACGGAAAAAAACTTGTGGATAATGACTTCATTAAATCTATTGATGATCCTAAAGTTCATGAAGCTATTTTAAGGAACTACGAAATTGCGACTGACACTGACCGTCAAAAGATAAGTAAATACGCAACAGGCTTTTTAAATATACATTATAGAGACCTACTTTCACTCGTACAGAATCCCAATCTCAATACCTCAACTCTTAAGAAATGTCTCAAGTATATTTGAGGAAGAAATCTATTAGGATTAAACCTGAATTGAATTTCTAGAGCAAATGCAGCGCTCATACTAGCGAAAGTCACTGCCGATTGACCATACACTATTCATGCACATCATACACCGTGATTTCAACAAGGTAGCAACTTTCTTGCAAGAGGACAAGCTGAAGACTTGAATAAAACTTATAGAGAACTTCAAAGATTTGTACACGAGAGGTAAAAGATATACTGGTATTTCTTGATCTTTTACAAAATAATAAAGTCCTTATATATGAAATATAAGAACTTTATGCAAAATTTAAAATTTATGTCCCTGTAAGATATCTTACTACAATAAGTGCCACTACAGAAATCCCTAGACCTACCATAATCTTTGAGAAGTCTTTCCATGACTCCTTAAAGGCGAGGTTCATTCGGCCAGGTCATTGTACCACATCGATTCTGTTTACAGCTCTAATCGCAAATTGTCGTCCTGCAAGGAGTCATACAAATACCCAAGTAGTACTCATTGGGATGTTAGACCACTCTTTAAATATGAGAAGTACCACAAAGTATACGAGATCAATCATCGTTGCAGCGATAATCTCATTGGTAGAAGTTTTTCTCGTAACAATATTCCCAACAGGTCATCCATTGATATGAAAGGTATAGGCAAGTCCCAGGATAAATAGTACTGATATGAGAAGCATTACCTCGAGGTCAAATCATCTTGGGAGAAATACTGCAATATTTACCATATCATGCATCAGCCAGGTCCCAAAAAGAAGAGCTGTGGTGAATGTTTGAGCTATTCTCCAAAATACTGAACTACGAGATACACTGTCATCAGCCTTTGACTCATAGAGTATTCCAAGGGTAAATAAAAATGCTACAAAAGAGTACAGCATAATCTGGAAATTTGAAAACGCTGGGATTTCCATTGCTGGAAATAGGCTTTGAATCACTGGGATAATCGCGTATCAAAGAGCAAACATAATTACTGCAGCTGCAATGGCTGCCTTAAGCATCATTGCTCAAAATGAGAAGACTTTCCCTGTTTGTTTTGTAGCTTGTTTCAGTATGTATTCAACAATTAACCACATAACAAAAGCTGCAAGAAAGGCAACAAGATATCACAGTGCTGACTTCATCACAATTTTTTCAAACAAGAGAGTAGTAGAAAATATCGAGAGCATGAGCAATGAGGTTGAAACTGGGATTCCTCTGAACCTCGTAAGAAATACAAGTATAAGAGGAAAAATAGCCACATACCACTGCACATCAAAGACTGCATACCCCTTTGCCTCTAAACGACCATAACTAATATCCCCTCATTGAGTGAGGTATCAATACCATATAACTCACAAAAGTACTGCTGCTACTCAGCTAAATAAGTACTTTCTTGGCACATCACTGTTAGAGTGAATATAAGTCATAAGAGTTTGTACTGCATCGTTCCCGATAACCGCGTAAGCTGCAAGTCAAAAACATAGTGCTGCCCAAAAATTTCCTATAAACACTGCAAGTGCGAGAACTAAGACTCAATACGCTATCAGTCACATCAGAACACTTGGATTTTTGAAATCCTGAAGTACCGGGTACTTCGACATGATTTTTTCCATACTTGGGTAAAGAAATTAGAATATAAAATAGGTAAATAGCACTAGGAGAATCTTATATTTGTGTTTTTATTGTGTTCTTTGTACTCAGAAACGTGTTCTTTGCAAAAAAAACTACAGAATCCTGAAGTTTTTATAATTTCTTTATGTAAAATATTTCTTCTCAGAAAGACATATTGAGTCTTCACATTTCTGAAAATCATTTTTTACTGTGAAATACCTGAGATCAAGGATTATCTTCTCACGTAGAACTGTAATAATAATCATGTCATTTATCTTTAAGACTTTTTTCAAATTCTTCTATAAGTATCGTTCATAAACCTTGCTTATAGTAATCCTCATGAATTTTCAAAAGACTAAGGAGTGGGAATTTTCACCAAAATAATTGATAGAGTAGGAAACCTACAACTTCATTATTTTCTCTCACAACAAGAACCTTTTACATTTCTATTGATTCCTTCATGAACTCATCTGGGTTCTCATAATCAACAAACTTGTTTATTTTAATTATGCTTTCTAGGTCTTTCAGATTAGCCCTGCAAATATCCATAGAGTTTTATTTAAAGAATAAAATTATCTTAATGCCTGGTTTACTGCTTCTATTGCATGTATCTGTGTGGTATCAAATACGGGCAAAACGCTATCTTCTTCTGAGATAAGCATTGTAATCTCAGTACATCCAAGGATTACTCCTTCGGCTCACGCAGCTTTTAGGTCTTGAATTACTTGTTTATATATTTCTCGTGAGTTATCTTTTACAATTCACTGACAAAGCTCTTCATAAATAATCCTATGTATATCCCCTCGTCAACCCTCATCAGGGATAATAACTTCTAATCCGTAGTTATCAACAAGTCTTCATTTGTAAAATTCTTGTTCCATAGTAAAGGCTGTCCCCAGCAGTGCTATCTTTTGGATTCACCTCTTCTTTACCTCTTTTACCGTTGCATCTGCAATATGAATCAGTGGAATCAAAATAGCATCTTGGATAGCCTCTGCCATCTTATGCATTGTATTCGTACAGATAAGAATGAAATCTGCTCATCATTCTTCTAGACTCTGCGCATTCTCTATCATAATTTGTGTCAATGCATCCCAATCTCCTGAATGCTGCAAAGATTCAATCTCTGAAAAATTTACTGAATGCATCAGAATCTTTGCTGAGTTCAGTCATCAGAGTCTCTTTTTCGTTTCGCTATTTATAGTCTCATAATACAAAGCTGACGATTCCCAGCTCATTCCTCACAGGAGTCCTATAGTTTTCATATTTATAAAGCCATATATTAAAATAATTTAAAATTATCCTAATATGACGACTCATAAAATAGTAACATACGATGAACCAAATAATTGCTTTGTAATTCTGAGCATACTTTTAAATTACATATAAACCTAATTCCATAGCCTTGAAGCTTCTGCACTATCTATCTTTCAACCTGGATCATCTCACTCAAAATCGAATCAAAAGTAAGGATTCCAAGAATAACCTATTGGAAGCTTAGCATCTAAGGAAGGGAAATTTATTTCTTTAAAAACAGGACATCAATCTTCACATGCAAATTCATTAGAAAAGTTATGGTATCCTCAATATACAATTGTTACTGTATCTCCTTCATTCCCTGTTGTATTTAAATACCTCTTAACCGTATCCTGAGTTCTTCATTCTCTTTCTTTATGAAGATAAGCTAAATTCTTTTTTCCTTCTGGAGTAAACATATCTTTTCGAAGTTCAGGTTCTCTAGAATCATTAATCAAAGGAGCTCCTGATAACAGTGAGAATAATAAATCTGCTCCGAATCAAACGAATACATTTTTCTGCGCTTCATTCAACTCTCAAAAGTCAGTAGTAACTCCATCTGGAAATATTCTTTTTAAAAAACTAGTGACTTCGTCAGTATTCCGTAGCCCAATTAGAACATCTTCTAGACTATCTTGAGGAGGGAGAAACTTTCTCAAATCTCCTATCCTTCCAGAAAATCACTTCTGCGTAGTATTCCTTAAAAGTAGCTGGAACGAGGACTCGTTAAAGGTTTCGCTTACAATAACATTAGGAGAAATCCTGTTTAATTGTTGAAAGACTAGGATTTGTGATTCTAGCACAACTTCAAAATATTTTTCATGCATTCCTGCTTGATAGTGAATTTGGTTCATATGATACACCGTTCATACATCCTCATCTCAGTCATGCACTACCTCATAACAATCAGAAGATTTATTCACAACTTTGGGAAGTTCTCATTTCAAGCCTCTTAACTCCTTAATAGCATCTGTAATTTCTATAGATTCACATGAGTGTGGGATTCATTCTGGATTCATACATAGCTATTTTTAAACGTCTAAGTTCTTTACACTCTTCGCTCGACTTTGAATAAACTTTCGTCTTGGAAATACTTCTCCACCCATAAGGATCTTGAACATCTCGTCAGCCTTTTGTGCATCCACAATACCTACCTTGTACATTTTTCTCTCTTGTGGATCCATTGTTGTTTCCCAGAGTTGTTCTGGGTTCATCTCTCCGAGACCCTTATAGCGCTGAATATTGTCTCCGATAATTCCCTCATGTTCTACAATCTCCATCTTTTGTTCTTCATTATAGACATACCATGATTGCTTCCCTTTAGTAAGCTTATAGAGAGGTGGTTGAGCGATATAGAGGAATCCTCCAGTGATTACATCTTTGAGATATCTGAAGAAAAATGTTAAGAGAAGGGTACGGATATGTGCTCCATCAACATCGGCATCGGTCATGATAACGATACGATGATATCGAAGTTTTGAAATATCGAAGGTCTCTCCTATCGAAGTCCCAAGCGCGATAATTAGATTTTTAATCTGTTCATTTGCAAAGATTTTATCAATACGTGCCTGTTCTGTATTAAGTATCTTCCCTCTAAGTGGAAGAATCGCTTGTGTTTCTCTATCACGTCCTTGCTTTGCTGAACCCCCGGCAGAATCACCCTCGACTATATAGAGCTCTGAGTTTGCTGGATCTTTACTCGAGCAGTCTGCGAGCTTTCCTGGAAGAGTCATCCCCTCGAGTGCTCCTTTACGAATTACTGTATCTCTGGCTGCACGAGCTGCGAGACGAGCCTTTGCTGCAAGGTTTACCTTTTCACAGATTTGTTTTGCTGATGCTGGATTTTCTTCGAGAAACTCCATGAATTTTTCTGAGAAAGCAGAGTCAACTGCTCCTCTTGCTTCTGGAGTTCCAAGTTTCGCTTTTGTTTGACCTTCGAACTGAGGATCAATTACTTTTACAGAAAGAACTATTACAATACCTTCTACGACATCTTCGTTTGTGAGGTTTTGGTCTTTTTCTTTGAGAATTCCTTTATCACGGGCATATTTATTTATCGTTCTTGTAAGCCCCGTTCGCATACCTGTAAGGTGTGTTCCTCCTTCTGGAGTATGGATATTATTTACAAATGATATAATATTCGCAGAAAAATCTCTATTATACTGGAGTGATATCTCTACCATAATATCGTTCTTCTCTTTTTCTGTATAAAAGACGTTTCATAAAGTATTTTCATTTTTATTAAGAAAATTTACATAGGACTTTACTCATCCCTCAAAGTAAAATTTATAATTACTATCGTTTCTCTCATCATTTAATGTAAGAGTAATTCCTTTTGTAAGATATGCTTGTTGACGCATTCGGTCAAGGATAGTTTTATAGTCAAAATTTGTCGTAATCTTAAAAATACTCGCGTCAGGATAAAACTTGATAATTGTTCCTGTTTTTGTGCTTTTTCCGACTTCTTTGATATCTCCATCAGATACTCCGACAGAAAATGATTGATAATATTCTTTACCATCTCGGTGAACCCAAGCCTCAAGTTTTGTAGAAAGTGCGTTTACAACAGATGCTCCAACTCCGTGGAGACCACCTGAAACTTTATACCCTCCTCATCCAAATTTTCAACCTGCATGAAGTACTGTCAGAATAGTTTCAAGTGTCGATTTCCCAGTTTTTGCATGTTTCTCAACCGGGATTCAGCGACCATCATCCTCAACCATACAGCTCCCATCTTTTCCAAAAGTCACCGTGATATGGTCACAGTATCCAGCCATTGCCTCATCTATCGAGTTATCTACGATCTCCCATACGAGATGATGAAGACCACGCTCATCCGTCGAACCAATATACATTCACGGACGTTTTCGAACTGGTTCCAACCCCTCGAGAACCTGAATATTCTCAGCTCAATAATTTTTGTTCCCTGTTTTTTTCTCTGCCATAGTTTTTGTTTTGTGTTCCCTTATTCTCAACTCTCTCTTGAATTCTCTCCCTTTTCAAGGGAAAGAGGCTGCTGAATAAAGTAAATAAAATAGTACATAATCTACTATAGTGAGCCAAAAAACAATTTCAAATCTATTTTCTTCCCAGACGAGAGAAAATTTTCAAGCGTTCTATGGGCTTATTTTAGGGTGAATTTTATTAAATTTGAGATTTTTCGATTTTCTGAAAATTTCTTTCTAGACGAGAGAAAAAATAAAACTCGGCAGAGAGCGAGTTTTTATATAATGATTGAATAGATTATTTTTTATCTGATAAATATTCTTCTATAAGAGATATTACATCCTTAGGTGCATTAAGAGCCTTAAAATCTTCTAACATAAATTCGGCCCCTTTTTTTCACATTTTATTGATTTCCAGTAATCTCTGCATTCATGATTTTTTCACTAGCTTATCTGGACCTGTTTTTCTTGGCTGTATTACTTCTATTGGTTCTCTTATAAAATTAAACAATTCTTCTAACGTTCCCTCTGTCCCAAACTTTGCTTGTAGTGCGTCTCGTAAACGTAATCTTACTTGACGTGTTGGTATTTCTGAAGAAGGGAGTTTTTCTCAACTCTTAACATAACTCCCCTGAAAAATATCTACTATCTTTAAAGATCAAATATCCGATACTCATTGAAGTATATCAGATATTCCAGATCTACCTCCTCATATTAAACCTATAATAGGATTGCCAGTTATACCATCTTCTCCAGTACTTTCGTGAGCTTCTCCTGTTATCTGATACTCTTCTCTACTCATAGATTACATTATTTTATAATATATAGTCCTATTATATCTTATAAAAGAATATTTTACCAAAATTTGTTGTTTGTAAAAAATAGTTTACTCTCAAGGTATTACTTTTTATATAGATATAATGAAAACCATACTCGTAGATGCAGTTGATACCTTCGTTATCGAAGGAGAAGGGATAAATCAGGACTTATATAAGCTCCTTGAAATATACCCAAACCCAAAAGTTATACTCACAAATGCAAATGATGAACAAATGATCGAGTTTGGACTCGTAGATATACCCTATCCTGTATTCACCATGAATCACAATCCTGATAAACCAGATCCTCTCTATTTTGAGACTTTCTTGAAAGATAACAATCTTACGGCACAAGATGTGATCTATTTTGAACATCATCCTGATGCCTGCAAAAGTGCAGAGTCAGTCTGAATCACAACGCATTTTTATGATATGGATAAGAGGGACCTTGTAAGTTTGAAAGAATTTTTAGATAGTAACTTATAGAGTATGAAAGCTCTCATGGTCTGGGATATATACGAAGTAAAAACGAAAGAAACTATAATAAACAATATCATGCTTCGTGGAAGGATTCGTAAACTCTGACTTAAGGAGCAGAGAAATATCCTTACTGAAAATACTCAAGATATAGATGGATCTGTACGATTTGCTGTTCCTCATTGAGAAGACATCATAGAGATTGAAAACTATCTAAAGAAGCTCCTCAGTGATGTCATGATAAAGCTTATGCAAGAAAACATAGCAAATCCCGTGCTCTCTAAACTTAAGGTAAATAAAGAAGAACGTTACACCTTATAAAACTATGCTCTACCACCAAAAACCCCCACATTTCCCTACTGACATTGAAGTCTCTGAA
>CALLPL010000021.1 GCA_938015455.1 uncultured Candidatus Altimarinota bacterium | reverse complement strand
ATAATCATTTTCTTCGTAGAGGTATTTGGTAACAGAGAGTTTACACTGCTCTGAAGTGAGTCTTTGAGGATAGCAGACCGTTATATCGGCTCCTATTTGCCATCACTCTTGCCATCTCTTTTTGAGTACCCCCGCAACTGTAGATTTTTCTGCTGGATTGCGTTCTTCTTTTTCTACGATACTCGCAAGAGTTACAAGATCATAGATATCTTGTCCACTCGTATTTTCTAGATAGGGAGTATATATTTTACTATTAAAGTTCTCTAACATCTTTCATGCGAGAATACTTGGAGTAAAAGTATTTGGATTGATATTATAGGTATCAGGATAGAGGAATCCTTCGAGCGACAGAGCAGATTTTAGGTAATCATATTCTCCCGTAAGTTCAGAAAAATCATTTTCTGCATAACTTATAAAATCTCCAGCTTGTATGAGGGCCTTGCTCGTGAGGTACTCATCGATATCAAATATATTCCACCCTTCGAGAAAGGTAACAGTTATTTCATTTTCAGTAAGTGGATCCTTGAGTGCTTGAAGAAACTCCTCAATGCTCATTTCATCCTCAATATTATATCTCCCAGCTTGGAGTCCAAAATCTGGAGTGTTAAGATTGAGGTACACCTTTGTCATGGTCTCTGGGAGTCACTGATCAAGAAGAACGCTCTTAAATGTTGACCCAGCTTCAACTGTGTACGGAGAAGTATCTGGAGAGATTTTTGTTTCTGTGAAACCCGAGTAGTTCCAGTAGAAGACTCATCCAGTAATAACGATAATCCAAATAACGAGTTTAAAGAGTCGAAAGAGCATACCATGATCTTAAGTTATAAAAATTCGATAAAGATTGTATTTATAAAAAAATATTTGGCAAAAAATCTTTGACTCTACAAAGAATAATACATAGTCTATTGATCAGATCTCCTTAAAAATCATATTATGAAAATAACTAAAGCAACTCTTGATCATAAGCAGGAAGTATTCAAACTCCTCGATCAATTTTATATCGCTTGCCTTGCTATCACATCTCCAGGAAAGAAATCAACACGTCAGTCATGCAATATACTCTCAGATCAGTTTTATGATGAACTTATAGTGAGAGATAGTTCATCGATATTTCTCGTAGAGGAGAATGAAGAATATATCTGAATTATTACAGTCCATAAACTTCCTCAGCTGAGAAAATGAATATTTGTAGCTGAAATAGAAGAGATGTTTGTAAGTGACGAACACCAATGATCATGAGCAGCTCAAGAATTATTATTTGCAGCAGAAAACTGGGCAAAAGAAAATGGCATTCAGGTTATCAGACTAGAATCCGATAACAGGCTCCTGAGAGCTCACAGTTTTTACGAGAAGCAGTGATTTGAGGAGTATGGAAAGGCATATATGAAGAATCTATAATATTGACTTTCTTATTAATTACGTTATTTTGAAATAAATAATCATTATAAAAAATGAATTTAATAAGAGATCTAAATGCTACTGAAGATGATAGGCTAATTTATCTGCATAGAGATAATGTGCTTTGAGGTGTTATTCATGATACTAACATTTATTTTCTCAGAGCCTTATGAGTACTGTGAATAGATGAAGAGATGGGTAATATTACTTGAAGTATATGAGGTGTTTGATTAGATAAAGATCATGATTGGCTAGAACCAGAAATTAACTTTGCTACTAGATCGATGTTTAACCCTGCTCATTTTGATTATGATTTTTGTGTAACGTGAGAGGATCAGATAATATCAAGACTAGATGGAATGAATGATTTTGTATAAAAGGAGTTTGGGAGGATATAAAGACGTCAATTGACCTGCAATTAAAAATAGCTTGAAAAATTACTTAGAAAGTATTAATTTCTTCTTGACTTCACTTGTTCTTCACTATACTCACTTGAGATCGCACTAGCTTACGATGAGTTTCAGGGGAAAAGTTAGGGCATTTTTTTGTATTTAAAAACCTTGTTTGAAGCCCCTTGCCATTCGTATGAAGGGAAAGGATTCAGGTTAGGGTTGAGTGTATTTTATTTTCTGATCTTTTGATTTACTCATGCCAAAAGAAACCACAAAAGCTCCTTCTAATAAAGATGTAGGGAGTTTGTATGATATCCAGGGGAGACACTACTATACTGATGATAGATCAGTTGCGGGGATTCCAGAGCTGCTAGAAGTGCAGCTTGATTCTTATAATACCTTTATGAATACGGGTCTTGATAAAATATTTCAAGAGAGTTTTCCAATAGAGGACTTTTCAGGAGAAAAAATCGATATCTATTATAAAGGACTTTCGATTGACGAACCTAAATATGACGCAGAGACCTGTAAGAGGAAAAATCTTAATTATGAGGCTCCATTCAAGGCAAAGCTTGAAATGCTTAATAAAGAAACATGAGAAATAAAGGAACAAGAAGTGTACATGGGAGGGGTTCCTCTTATGACAAGTTCAGCAAGTTTTATCGTAAATGGTATTGAGAGAGTTATTGTAAATCAAATTGTACGATCTACTGGTGTATTTTTTACTGCTGGTGATAGCTGAGTTGGTTTAAAATTTATTCCTGAAAAGGGGTCATGGTTTGAGATTGATATTGAAAAAAAGGGTATTATTAATGTGAAAATTGATAAGAAGAGAAAACTTCCTATTTCAGTACTTCTTAGAGCATTTGGCTTAGAGTCAAACGCAGATATTTTGAACGCATTCAAGGGGATTGGGGACGATATTATTGCAAACCATATTGCTCCAACACTGGATAAGGATAAATCAACAAATAGACTCGAAGCGCTTCATATACTCTACAAGCTTCTACGTCCTGGAGATCTTGCTACTGATGAGCGAGTGGAGGATCTTTTTCAGACTACATTCTATGATGAAAAACGTTTCAATCTTGGAGAAATTGCTCGAATGAAGATGACATCAAAGCTTGGTATTAAAACAAAGTATGAAGATGAGAACGGAAGATTCCTAGCACTCGAAGATCTCGTAGTATCACTCAAGTACTTTTTGAATCTCCATATGAAAAAAGATGGGTTTGTATTTGATGATATTGATCACCTTGAAAATAGACGTGTGAGATCAGTTGGAGAACTCGTAATAGATAAGATAAAAGTTGGTATTGCGAGAATGGAACGTATTGCAAAAGATCGTATGACGATTGTAGAACTTGATGATGCGACTCCAGGAACTTTTATTAATTCTCGTCCTATCGTTGCGATACTCAAGGAATTCTTTGGTTCATCACAACTCTCACAGTTTATGGATCAATCAAATCCTCTCTCTGAGCTAGCGCACAAGAGACGTATCTCTGCTCTCGGGCCAGGTGGTCTCACGCGTGAGAGAGCCTCATTTGAAGTACGTGATGTACATCCAACTCAATATGGTCGAATCTGTCCTATTGCAACTCCAGAAGGACCAAATATTGGTCTCGTTCTGCATTTGGCAAGTTACGCAAAAGTAAATAAATTTGGATTTCTTCTCACTCCATTTCAGATAGTAAAGCACACAGTAAAAAACGATGGAAAAGATGCAATTGGGAGATATACACTCAGCGATATAGAAGATGCAAAAGGAAAAGTAATAGTTGCAGAGAAGGTTCTCATCACAGAAAAAGAAGCAAAAGCTATCAAAACAGCTCTAAAAGACACAGAAATCACCGTTCGAGGGTTTCTTACAAAAGAGTATGATTATTTTGATGCACACCAAGAGAGAGTTCTCACAATAGCAGAGGCATGATCTCCTGTTGATGAAAATGGGAACTTCCTTGATACCAGAGTATCAGCTCGTGCTGCAAATGAACCAACGATAGAACATGTAAATCAGATCACTCATATAGATATTTCTCCAAAACAGACAATGTCTATAGAAACATCACTCATTCCATTTTTGGAACATGATGATGCGACTCGTGCTGAAATGGGATCAAACATGATGCGTCAAGCTGTCCCACTTATCAGAACAGACTCTCCAGTAGTTGGAACAGGTATGGAGCGAACAGTCTGAGAGGATAGTGAATACGTCGTTGTTGCAAAAGATGATGGAGAAATACTTTGAGTTGATGCAAAACATATCACGGTGCTATATAAGACTTGAGAAAAAGTTCTTCATGAACTTACAACATTCAAGAGATCAAACCATGATATGATCCTGCATCAAACTCCTCTCGTTTCAAATGGACAAAAATTTAAAAAATGAGAAATCCTTGTTGATGGTCATGCTGTTGAAAAGTGAGAACTTGCTATTGGGCGAAACCTCACAGTAGCATATATGCCTTGGAAAGGGTATAACTTTGAAGATGCGATTATCATTTCGGATAAGCTTATGAAAGACGATTTCTTTACTTCAGTTCATATCAAAGAATATTCTCTAGATGTTAGAGAAACAAAACTCGGACCCGAGCAAACAACTGATGATATCCCAAACGTTTCTGCTGCAAAACTTAAAGACCTTGATATAGAGGGGATAATTAGAGTAGGAGCTTTCGTAGAGTGAGGAGACATACTCGTTGGGAAAATTACTCCAAAATGAGAACAAGAGCTATCACCAGAAGAGAGACTCCTGAGAGCAATTTTTGGTGATAAATCAAAAGATGTAAAAGACTCTTCTATGAGACTTCCATCTGGTCAGGGGTGAAAAATCCTCGACGTACATATCCTCAAAAGAGAGCTTGGTGACAATCTCCCAACAGGAGTATTTAAACAAGTAAAGGTATTTGTTGCTCAAACTCGAAAGATAGAGGTAGGTGATAAGATGGCTGGTCGTCATGGGAATAAAGGTATTGTCTCAAAGATTGTTCCAGTAGAAGATATGCCATTTATGGCTGATGGTACTCCCGTTGATATTATTCTCAACCCACTTGGAGTTGTATCTCGTATGAATATCTGACAAGTACTTGAATCTCATCTTGGTTTCGCAGCTCGAAAACTCTGAATCAAAGTTGCCACTCCTGTACTCAATGGACTTTCAGTAGAACAGGTAAGAGAAGTTATGGCAAAAGCAGGTATGGATGATGATGGAAAAATGCAGCTCTTTAATGGAGAAACTTGAGAAGCCTTTAATGAAAAAACGATGGTTTGAGTAAAATATATGCTGAAACTTCACCACCTTGTAGAAGACAAGATTCATGCAAGATCTGTAGGACCATACTCAATGGTAACACAGCAGCCACTATGAGGTAAGGCTCAAAATGGATGACAGAGATTTGGTGAGATGGAGGTGTGGGCACTGGAGGCATATGCTGCAAGTAATATTCTTCAAGAAATGATCACAATTAAGTCAGATGATGTTGCTGGACGTACTCAGGCTTATGAAGCAATTGTAAAAAATGCTCCAATCAAGAAACCAAACATTCCTGAATCGTTTAACGTACTTATTAAAGAACTTCAAGCAATTGGGCTTGATGTATGACTTCTTGATAGTGATGAACTTGAGTTTACAGAGAATGAGGCAGCAGCTCGCTATGAAAAAATTATTGAACTTGAACACAAGACTGCAAATGCTGATAGCTCAGTAGAAGAAGCTGTAGCTGAAGAAAAACAAGAAGAGAAAATAGAAGATATAATAGAAGAATCAGAGGAAATAGTTACAGAAATAGCTGCGGAAGAAACACAAGACAAGTCTTAATTCAAGAAATATTCATATTTTACTTAATCACTTCAAAACATGTTTGATAAACAATTTGATAATTTTCTCAATGACAAGGTCACTGATTTTTCTGAAATAGGAAAATGAGTTGGGAAAAAAGATGTCACAAAAGGAAAAAACCTGGATAATCTCGCAGGTATAACAGTAGGACTTACGTCTCCGGATAAGATTAGAGGTCTCTCTCATGGTAAGGTACTTATCAGTGAGACGATAAATTATAGAACACAGCGTCCAGAGAGAGGAGGACTCTTTTGTGAACAAATATTTGGTCCACGAAAAAACTACGAATGTTCATGTGGAAAATATAAACGTATTCGTTATAAAGGGGTTGTATGTGAGAGATGTGGAGTAGAGGTAACAAAAGCAAATGTTAGGAGAGAGAGAATGGCTCATATCGATCTCTATGCTCCAGTTGCACATATTTGGTATCTAAAATCAGTACCAAGTAGAATTGGTCTTTTCTTAGACCTCCCAGTAAAAAAACTCGAACAAGTAGTATATTTTGCTTCGTACATTATCACAGAAGTATTTGATGATAAAAAAGAGGAGTCCCTCAAAGCACTTGAAGAAAAATTCAAGACTTCAAAAGCTGAGATGCAAAAGGAAATGCAAAGAGAGATAAACGAACTCAAACTTCAAAAAGAGGCAAAAAAACTTACAGCAAAAAAATATAATGATGCTGAAGCTGCTGTTATGGCAAGACTTGATAGCCTCACTGGAGAGTTTGATGAGCTGAAAGCAAATCTTAAATCACTCGAAGTAGGAGCTGTAGTAGGAGAACTTGAATACAGAGTTCTTTCAGAAAAATTCCCACATGTATTTACTGGATGAACAGGAGCTGAGTACCTCAAGGTTTTACTTGAGAGAATTGATCTGCTTGCATTTATCGAGAAAAACCAAATTGAACTCAAAACGGCAACTCAAGCGAAGACGAAAAAAATACTTCAAAAAATTAAGCTTGCTTCGAATCTCCTAAAGTCAGGTCAAAGACCAGAATGGTTTATTTTGGAAGTACTTCCAATAATACCACCAGATCTTCGTCCAATGATCCAACTCGATGGAGGACGATTTGCCAGTAGTGATCTCAATGATCTCTACCGAAGAGTAATAAATAGAAATAACCGTCTTAAAAAACTCATAGAGCTTTGAGCTCCAGAAGTTATTCTCAAGAATGAAAAACGTATGCTCCAAGAATCAGTAGATATGCTGATCACTGGTGAATCTCGAAATAATAGATCAGGGTACGTTACAGCAAATAGAAAAAAACTTAAATCTCTCACAGAAGTACTCAAAGGAAAACAGGGGCGTTTCAGACAGAATCTTCTCGGAAAACGTGTAGATTATTCAGCGAGATCTGTTATTGTTGTTGGACCAGATCTTCCTATGGATCATTGTGGTCTTCCTAAAAAGATGGCACTCATTCTCTTTAAGCCGTTCATTATAGCGAAACTCATCGAAGACGGGGTCGTATATAACGTAAAACATGCAGAAAAGTTTATAGAATGAGCAACGAAAGAGGTCTGGGATGCGCTGGACGAAGTAATCGAAGGAAAATACGTTCTTCTGAATCGTGCTCCTACACTTCATAGGCTTTCTATTCAAGCATTTAAACCAGTTCTTGTAGAAGGAAAGGCTATTCAGCTACATCCTCTTACCTGTACTGCTTTTAATGCAGATTTCGATGGGGATCAGATGGCTGTCCACCTTCCTCTCACGCAAAAGGCTCAGGATGAAGCTAGGGATTTAATGGTAACTTCAAAAAATCTCCTTGCTCCAGCTTCAGGAGAACCTATAGTCACTCCGTCTCAAGATATGATTCTTGGAGCTTACTATGTATCTTCTCATAAACCAGGAGCGAAGGGTGAAGGATGAATGTACGCATCTATCGAAGATACCTCTCACGCGCATGATGCTGGAGAACTTGCCTTTCATGCACTCGTAAAAGTGCGAGTAAATGGGGAAGTAATTGAAACAACATACGGGAGACTTCTCTTTAATGAAATAGTTCCAGTAGAGCTTGGTTATATCAATGAAACATTGAAAAAATCAGTACTCAAAAGAATTCTCTCAGAATCTTATGAATTACTTTGACCTGCAAAAACAGCAGTCTTTGTAAATCATATTAAAGATTTCGGATATAAATACGCAACTCTCTCAGGACTTTCTATTTCGGAGTCTGATATGATTCTTCCAGAAAATAAAAAAGAGCTTCTCGAAGAAGCTTCTGAAAAAGTAAAATATATCCAAAAGAAGCATTGGAATGGATTTATGACAGCAGATGAAAAATTTGCTCAATCAGTAAATATATGGGCTGAGGTTAAAAAAGTTATTGAGCAAGAGATGAAGGATCTCTATGATAATTCAAATCATATATTTAACTTTATTGATTCAGGTGCGAGATGAAACTGGGGAAATATTACTCAGCTTGCCGGAATGAAATGACTCGTATCGTCAACTACTGGTAAAACCATCGAACTCCCAATTAAGTCTACACTGAAAGAAGGATTCTCAACACTCGAGTATTTTATTGCAACACATGGTTGACGTAAAGGTAAATCAGATACAGCGCTAAAGACAGCACAATCAGGATATCTTACACGTCGTCTTGTTGATTCTTCTCAAAATATCATTGTCAGAGAAGAAGACTGTAAGACAGTGCACCATAAAACTATTTTTAGAGAAGATCCAAAATGAGGATTTGATGAAAGTTTTGAGGATAGAATTTACTCTCATACACTTGCAAAGGATGTTCCAGATGCAAAATGAAAAGTACTTCTCGAAGCAGGAACCGTTATTGATAAGGATATACTTGAGATAATTAATGAAAACAAAGTTGAAGAAATATCTCTCAGATCAGTTCTTACTTGTGAAACTGAATGAGGAGTGTGTCAAAAATGTTATGGTCTCGATCTAGCTGCGAATGCTGGAGTAGAGATAGGTTCTCCTATCGGAGTTATCGCGGCACAATCTATTGGTGAGCCAGGAACACAGCTTACAATGCGTACTTTCCATTCGGGATGAGTCGCAAAGGAAGGGGGAGATATGACTCAGGGGTTAGCCCGAGTTGAAGAGCTCTTTGAAGCGCGTAATCCAAAACTTGTAGCAGAAATTTCAGATATAGATGGAGTGGTGGATATTGAACACTCTGATGCTGGAGCCGTTATTAGAGTAACAGCCCACGACTTTGAGCAGGAAGAATATTATTTCTGAGAAGAATTTGAAATAGCAATAAAAGAAGGTCAACAAATCAAGGCTAAACAAATCCTTGCAAGAAACAAAAAAGAGAAACAGCGTATCACTGCAAACTTTGCTGGTGAAGTGAAAAAAGTATCTCCAGGTATGATTGTTATAGCTGATACAGAAAAGAGGGTGTATGAATATGCATTCGATCTATGAAAGACGCTTCTAGTGAAAACAGGAGATGAAGTAAAAATAGCTCAGAAACTCACTGAGGGGAATCTTTCAATCCAAAAGCTTATGCAAGTAGGAGGAGTTCTTACAGCAGAAAAATATATCGTAGATGAGGTTAAGTCTATCTACTCTTCACAGGGACAAACTGTAAACTCTAAGCATATCGAACTCATAGTTCGCCAAATGTTCTCACGAATCAGAGTCCTTGATAAGGGAGATACAGATTTCTTCCCTGGTGATATCGTAGATATTATTACTTTCAAAAGAGAGAACGACGCGCTTCTCGCAGAATGAAAAAATGCAGGTATAGGAGAGAGACTGCTATTATGAATTACAAAGATATCACTCTATACAGAGTCGTGGCTCTCAGCTGCATCGTTCCAAGAGACGGTCCGTGTACTCGTTGAGAGTTCAGTGTCTGGTAAGATTGATAAACTCAAAGAACTCAAAGAAAATGTTATTATCGGACGACTGATACCGGCTGGTAAGCAGTACAATATTATTAATGGTCATATCGAGGCAGACGAAGAGGAATACTTCGATCCTCGCAGACAAGAAAATGTTGATGTCTCAGAGCCTCATCTCAGGGAGGTCCAAAAAGAAGTAGAACATCAAAGTGATTTCTAGGAATTCCTTTATAAAAAACTCTCCGTAACTGGAGAGTTTTTTATTATGCTTTTTGTACACTATTTTATATACTTTAATTATGCTTAGTCTTACTATAAAGGAAATTCTCTGAATTATAACTTTGCTCATAGTTATTCCTCAAGTATATCTCTATTTTAGATCGATTATTGCGTGAGAAACAAAACTTCATATTTATACGAAGATTATATGGTTTATACTCACATGAATCTGATTTATTATTCAGTTCCAAGCTTGAGGTGGACCTGGTGCCTGGGTTTTAGGTGCGACAGCTCTCACTCAATTAGTTTCAATATTTCTAGGATTGAAATATGGCATTTCATCTATAACTAGATTTGATACTACTCTCCTGGTTTTAGCACTTTTTTGTATCCCAGTTTATCTTGGTATAGATGATAAGATTTACGCACTTGTCTTAGTTATTTGTATTGATTTCTTATGATATATCCCAACATATAGAAAGACGTATGAAAACCCTTATACTGAAAACCTTCTTGTTTGGTATATCTCTAACTCAAAATACTTTATTGCAATGCTTGCACTAGTGGAATATTCATTTTATACTATAGCTTATCCAGCATTTCTTTTTCTTGCAAACATGGTATTGATTTTTATTATGGTATTTAGAAGAAAACAAATAAAAAGCTCTCCATAATTTGGAGAGCTTTTTGTTGAGAGTACTTCTATAAATCATTGAGCATTTCGAGGATCTCGTCAGGGTTTTCCTTTGTTGCCTTATCTTCTGCTTTTGCAGCTGCAACCTTTTTCTTTCCTTCTTTCACTTGGAGTTCTTGCCACTCGATGAGGTGTTTTTCGTTGAGAGACTTGATCTCTTTTTGATATTTCACTTCAAGTTCTTGGAGCTTTTTTCTTTCTGTATCAAGAATATCATAGAGTCTATCGATTTGAGCGTCGGTCATTGATGGCATAATATCAAACCAGTATTGACGTTCATCATCATCCATAGATTCTGTTGCTATGATGAGTTCGATCAGTTCAGGATATTTTGCTTTGAGTTCGTCAGTTATAACGAATTCCTTTTTTGTATCATCTTTTGTTCAGGCCATAGGGAAATTTTAGGAGAATATATAAGTTCTCAAATAGTATAACAGGACTCTTAAAAATTTGCAAAAAAAAATATAGTGCTATACTTTTGCTTAGTAACTTTGTTATGTTTTTTGGCCTATGTTTGCAATATACTTATGACTCTATATCTTTCTGCTCGCTATTTTGTGGGGATTTTTTTTGATAGCCAGACATCATTCATATAAGTTTAAGCATTTTAGTAAGAATATTAGCTTTATCACGAATATTCTTTTTATTTTTCTGATTATTCTTTCCATAGTTTGATTCATATCTATATGGGGCCTTGATCCAGAAACAAAAACAGTAAAGATTGATAAAGAAGAGAAAATTGAAAATATTTCATACTAAATAATTATGGCCTCAGTTTTTACCAAGATTATACAGCGAGAAATCCCTGCGACTATAGAGTACGAGGATGATGAGATTATTGTAATTCATGATATTACTCCGCAAGCGAAAACTCATCTACTCATAATTCCAAAAAAAGAAATCCCAACAATAAATGATATCAGCCCTGAAGACAGCATTCTTATTGGAAATATGTTTCAAGTAGCAAAAAAACTCGCAAAGCAGCGAAATATTTTAGAGTGATACCAGCTCAAGTTTAATGTAGGAAAACTATGATGACAAGAGGTGTTTCATCTCCATCTCCACCTTACTTCAGATATATAAACCATGACTACTAATAAAATTATATTCGCTATTGTTGGTGCTATCATTTTAGTACTTGTCCTATTTGTTTCTTTTGGTATAAAAAAAGCTGATGAAAAGGCACCACAACGAGCTGCACCATGAGACTTTTCTATTTGGATTCTAGAGGATAGGAAAGAAGACTTCACGGCCTACATTGATACATTTAAGAAAATAAATCCTGTTTACGCTAATAAAAGGTTTGTCATAGAGAGTTTTCAGGATAAAGAGATATATTATAATACTCTTGTATCAGCAATCATTTCATGAGAAGCTCCTGATATGTTTGTGATGGATAATAGAGAAAAATCACCATTGCAAAATCAAGCTCTTGGAATTGATCCAGATATAGTAAGTCCTAATGACTTTAGGCTTCGTTTTAGTCCACTTTTTTCAGAAGATCTAATTGTTTGAGACTCAGAGGATGAGAGTAAAGAATTTCTCAAATGAATTCCACTTGGATATGAAACACTTGGTATATTTTATAGCAGAAAATACTTCCTTCGTCCCTCTGAGCTTTCTACTTGGACAGACTTTGCAAAAGAAGTAAAAAATATTAGCGAAAAACAATCACAAGTAATTCCTCTTGCTCTATGAAATACGCAGATTTCACATGCATCAGATATTATAAGCTCACTACTTGTTATCTGATGAGATGAAACAATTTATGATACAGAAAGGACAAAAGCAAGGGCAGCTCTTTCACTTAACGGTTCATATGCAGGAAAAGATGGAGATAATAAATACGAACTGCTTACCAGATCATTTGAATGAAAAACGGATGTAGATTATTTTACTGAGTGAGATGTTGCAGGACTAATAGGGTATCCAAGAGACTTACTCAAGATAGCAGACATAGGATATCAAAAGAGTTTTCTCTTTGCTACCCCATTTCCTCAATATGCTGGAGGAGAAAAGAAAGCAGCAATAAAATATAATTATTTTGTAGCAAACAAAGATTCTACTCAAACAGATATAGCGCAGAAGCTTCTCGCATATATGTCTTCTGGAGAGGGGCAAGAATCATATCAAGAACTTTTTCCATATTACCTCTCTCCTGAGTTAGCACTTTCATGAGATCTGCAAGAAAAGAAGATTATCCCAGAATATAATATTGTCTATAAAAACTTTGTGGATGATACCGTAGAGCTTGTGAGCTACGATATGTGATCTGTAGTAACTTTTGAAAACGAAATAGAAGAAATTATTAATGAAAACTCAGATTATGATAAGCGTTTTGCAGATATGAAAGAGTCAATTGTATGTGCAACAGCAAAGCATACAACCCTATTAAATCTTTCAAGTTCTTGTAAGTAAGTCTATGGCTTTCTCTGACTCACAATTCTCCCTAGATCTTTGATGAGATTTTACTCTTAGTAAACAGCGAGTTGAATATCGAGATTTAATCATAGATAGAAAATCAAAATATACAGTCGTAGCATTTCAGGTGTCTTCTGGAGAAGACATAAAAACATATTTTAAAGAATTAAAAAAAGAAGCCTACTTTCGTAAAGCCTCTCATAATAGTTATGCCTATAGAATTACCCAAGAAAATGGAAGCATTCTAGAGGGGAAGAATGATGATGGAGAGCAAGGAGCAGGCATGTGTATACTTAGAGAGCTCCAGAGAGAGAATACTACCTGAACCATGCTCATCGTAACCCGCTACTTCTGAGGAATACAGCTCCACGCAGACAGGTTCAAAAATGTTATTGATGCCTGTAAACTATTTTTCGAGAAGGAAAAGAAGTAGGTTATCAAGTATTTTCTGCTCAATTAGAATCATCAAGTTCTCATCAGTGATTACTTTCGCATTTTATTCCTTTTGGTCTAGGTAGGTCTTGAATAATTCAAAGAAGTTTGGTTCACTCTACATCTAAAGTTAAAGTTCAACCACACTTTTCTTTTCATTCAAGTATTCATTGCATAGTTCTATTAGATACCTGAACTTCTTGAGAAACTGGTTTTCAGTCTCAATAATTTTTATCAACCCAATGCATGAATCATCAAAGTGATGAGAACGCTTGTCAATCTTTTGGTAGTACACTTATAGAATTAGTGTCTAGAACATCCTCTACTCTTGCTACATATCACTTAGTATTTGCTTTATCTGCAAGATAAGTAGTTGAGATTAAAGCGGTTCATAACATTCAAGCAATTCATAAAGTTAATTTATCCATAATAGATATTATGTGAAATAATAGTGTTATTATGGTCTTGATTAATTTTTAGTCAAATAAAAAACTCCTCTGTTGCCAGAAGAGCTTGGGTTTTTTGGTAATGCTTATTGCATATCAGAGAGAGCTTCTTTGAAGTGGTCGAAGAGGTGGTTGATGAGATCATCCATGTTCTTGTAGTCTTCTCTTGAAAAGTGGAACTGTTTTCCGTCAAGTGATGAGACTATCTTCCCGTCAAAGAGTCATTTCTTGTTTTTATCAACACTGAGTTCTATTTTTCCTTCAGCATCAGCTTTATCAAACTTATTGAGGTAATTATCGAGTTTGGTAGTGATATTTCCGTGAGCAATTCTTTCAACAACTTCTTTTGATTGTTCTACGTCACTTCCAACATGTATTACAACTTGAACTTCCATATGTTTTTGTTTTTAAATGATAGTACACAATGTATGATATTAGTCTTTCGCAAACTGTTTTACAAGGCTTAATTTGCGTCACGAAGTTACTTCTATCTCAAACGTCCAATTGAGTTTATCACATCGAAAGAGAAAATCAAGAGATTTTTCCACAAAATTTTAACATTGCGAGAGTAACTTTTCTGAGAATAAAAATTCTAAAAAACATCTTGGAAAAATACTAAAATACAATACTATACTTTTCATATACTATATTATCTATAAAACGAGAAATGAGCTATCAAAAAGTCATTGGACTAGAAGTCCATGTCCGGGTTAAATCAGAAACAAAAATGTTTTGCAGCTGCAAAAATGCTGTAGAGCTTGCAAGTGAAGCAAATATTAATGTATGTTCTATTTGTATGTGATTCCCTGGTATGCTTCCATCTATTAATAGAGAGGTAATTCGTCTTGGAGTTGTTGCTGGGATGATGATGAACTGTGAAATTAATATGTTTTCTCGTTTTGATAGAAAGAGCTATTTTTATCCTGACCTCCCAAATAGTTTTCAAACGACTCAGCTATATGAACCAATTGTAGGAGCTTGAAATGTAAAAGCGTTAGTAGAGTGAGAGCTAAAAAACTTCGCCATTCATCATATGCATCTAGAAAATGATTCGGGAAAACTCTCTCATGCAGGAGGAAAAACTCTGTGCGACTACAATAGAGCCGGGAGTCCACTTATGGAGATAGTTACGGATCCTGTTTTTCATGACAAGCATGATGCTATGGAATTTCTCAGAGAACTCCAAAAGATGATGCGAGCTTCAGGAGTGAGTGACGCAGATATGGAGAAATGACAGCTCAGATGTGACGTTAATATTTCTATTAGACCAGAATGAGATACAGAACTCTACAATAGGGTAGAGCTTAAGAACTTAAATTCATTCTCAGCAATTTGAAGAGCTATAGACACGGAGGTTGCTCGTCAGATCAAGATAGTTGAAAAATGAGAAGAGGTTCCCCAAGAAACAAGAGGTTGGGATGATGCTACTGGGATGAGTAGCTCACAAAGATCTAAGGAAGATGCAATGGATTATCGTTATGTCCCAGAACCAGATATTCTCCCTATTCAGCTCGATGAAGCATTTTTAGATGAATGTAAAGCCCAAGTAGTCGAACTTCCTATTAAAAAACGCCAAAAATATCTCAGTGAATACAAGCTCAAAGATGATGATGCAAGACTCCTTACAGCAGACCATGAGCTCAGTACATACTACGACAATCTGGTAGAGTTATCATGAGATCCACAAAAGTCATGCAGCTATATTACGAGTGTCCTCCTTGCTCTTATTAACGAATCAGAAGAAAACACTACATTATCTAATCTCAAATTTGAGATAAGTGAACTAGCTGAGGTGATTAGGCTTGTAAACAGTGATGAACTCTCATCAACCAATGCAAAACAAGTGATAGAATTGCTATTTCAAAATGGGTGAACAGCAAATGTTATCGTTGATGAAAATAATCTCAGACAAAAAAACGATATGTGAGCACTAGAAGACATTGTAGACTCAATAATTGCTGAATCTGTAGAACAAATTGCTGACTATAAATGAGGGAACGAACGAGTATTTTGATATTTCGTATGACAATGTATGAAAAAATCAAAAGGGCAGGGGAATCCTAAAATATTTACAGAGCTACTGAAAAAGAAACTCAATTAGTACACTTTCATCTAAAAAGTACAGAGCAATCTGTGCTTTTTTTGTGGCCCAAGAGTTGCCAGCTCTTTTTTTATATGATAGAGTTATATTAAGTTTTATTCACCAGATTCCCATCTTATGTATATAGATATACTTGCCTGCTTCTTTCAAAAACACAAAAAAATATTTTTTCTTGGAGCATTTTTTATAACTCTCTTTTTTATTTTAGGAGATTGAGTATTTGCCAACGGTCCAGTTTCATGATGAGTATGAGATGGTGATAAGGATAAAAATGCTCTTATAGAGTGATTGCATATATTTCTAAAAATAGTGAGTTCACTGCTTTGAGTACTAACAGCTTTTGTATCACTCTTTCTCTTTCCAGGATGGACAAATGGGACTATTTTTGGGCTCCATGAGTACCTCAAAGAAATATGGATATTAATATCTAATGTGGTGTATTTTATATTTGCAGGAGTACTTATTGCTATAGCATTCATGAACATCATCTGAAAGTGAGAGGGAACGTGGGAACTAAAGCAGGCTCTCCCGAAGTTTATAGTTGGGGTACTTATGGTACCATTCTCTTGGTTTTTTGTTCAATTCATACTTTCTCTAACTGCTATACTTACCGTTTGAGTTTTAACTCTCCCGTATGATGTTTTTGAAGACAAGCAAATTATTAAGGATACAAATGATAAAGTACAAATCTGTGTAGATGTTGAGGTCCATCTATGAGCAAATCCTAAATGAGGAGGATCTAGCTCAAGTTGAGGATCTAGCTCAAGTTGAGGATCACCAGATAATGCATTATTTTGAGATGCTATGACCTGTAATAAATATGTAGATTTGGGTGAGTTTTATAATAATAAAGAGAATGGAGTTAAGAATAGTATTTTCTGAGTGATAAGCATATACACCTATGCGGTATTATGAGTAGAGTGACTCGATAAAATATGAGAATGAGATATAAAGACGTTTGAAAAGCTTCTAGATCTCTGACTTAAATTTATTTTTGATGTGATATTTGTAGTTGTGTACTTCCTGCTTATGGTTGCACTCTTTCTTGCACTCTTTGTAAGATGAGTGTGGCTCTGGATATATATGATGATGTCTCCAGCATTTGGACTCCTATATTTCTTTTGAAAGTGATCTGATTGAGTATGAGAATGAAAAAAATTTAGTATTAAAGAGTTTATATCTCTCGCGCTTGTCCCAGTATATGTTTCCGCAGCACTTTCTTTTGGGCTTATCTTTATATTTGTTACAGCTCATGGAGTTGCAAATACAGAGGGAGGTCTAAATGATTGAAAAATAGAGTTTTGAGGGATAGACTTTACGATTACTTGAGCAAAGGGAGATCAAAATAAAGCAAATGCCTTCTTTAGTTGAACAGGTTCAGCTATATGAAAACTCATAGTCGAAATATTTGGTATTGTTATACTTTGGATAGCTGTTATGTCTGCATTAAAATCATCAACAACAACATCTTCTATCGTTGAACCAATAGCTGCGTTCTGAAAGTCCGTCTGAGAACTCGCAGCCAAAGCTCCAACATATGCGCCTATTATTCCTACTTGATGAACAATGCAAAGTGCGCAATCCTTACAAAGAATTTGATGAAATCTTACATGACAAGTTTCTAATAGTACAGCAGATAGGGCAAATAAATTCTTTTGATGAAATGAGACAGTTGCAGAGCTACAAAAAATAAGAAGAAATTTAGAAGCAAAATGAGAAAATAGTTCTCCAAATGAGAGAGTAGCAGCTGCACAATCAATACTTGAAGCAGTGAAAGGTGATCCAAATAAACTTTATTCCCTAGAAGATTCAAGGGAATGATTATTTAAACTTCTTCAAGTAATTGATAAGGAATGAGCTAAGAAGATAGGAAGTGCTGATAATATTAATAGTTCAGCAAAGGTAGCAGAAGTTTTTCAGTACATGGAGAAAGATCAATCAAAGTATTCAGGAATTATAAAATGAGCTACATGAATGCAAATCACCTCTGCAAAGATAGCAGAAGAAGTAAAAGCTATTCATGAATGAAGAACTGTATCTGAAGATTGAAGTTCTTGAGATAATACTGAAACTTCAACATCAGGAACTTCAGCAAATACATTTAATATTACTGCACCAACTACTGCTGTTACTTTTACTGGATCAGGAAGCTCAAGTGCAGTAGATGTATGAGATACGGGTTTAGGTCAAATAAAGACACAAATTTGAGCAGGAGAACTGTTTAATGATAGAGAAACTGATATTGCAGGAAAGTTAAAAGAGCTTAAGAAAGCTGATGGTACTGATTTATATGATTCTGATCAAATAGCTGCAATAATAAAATCTCTAGAATTGACAGATCGTCCTTAGGGGGTTAATTTCCTAGAATTTCTAAAAACTCTTGTAGTTCTACGATTTTTACAGACTCCTCCACAAACTTCCTCATTGTGAGGGAGTTTTTGTTTTGGACAATGACGTACTTGTGTGAGTTGTCAGAGAGTTTATGGAGCTTTCGAGCTGTCTTGCGAACTTCATTTTTGTCCTGAGAGTCTTCAAAGGCAATAGAGAGAATACTGTTAGACTTTAGTGCTCTGAATGCAAATTGGAATCTGCCTGAGAGTCAGCCTGAGACCTCGTATCAGAGAGTTTTGAGTTCGAGGTATATGAGGTTGTATCTTGAGTCGAATGAGTTACTAAAACTTGATCTGAGTCATACGTCTCAAAAGTAATATTGAGCTTTAGAAGTGATGGTATTATTGTTTTTAATATCATGGAGATAAGATCGAGACAGGACCTTTGTACTGATAGCTGCATTGATATAGTCGATCATAGTGAGCAGAGAGATATCTATGCTATGGTCTTTGAGGCTTCGGTGTATCTCTCTGAGAGATTGGTATGATGATGACCTTGCAAGATAGGTCAAAAGGGCTCTCAGGGAACTGGTGTTTTTGATAGTAAAGGATTCTAGGAGTTCATGGATGAGTATATCACTCTGAATACTTTGAAGCAGAAATCTTTTATAATGAGAATCAGGGATGATGCGAACTTGAGGGATTCCTCAAAAGTGAGCTGTATTTATACTATTTTTGTCTATTCTTAGAGGAAAAATCTCAATATTCGGAGCTCATGAGACTCTCAGAGTATTTCAAACGAGGAGAATTTTATATTTTTCTGTTTTATAAAGATCTGATATAAATGATTTGATTCCATCTATATGGTTGATATTTTGTAGGATAATAGTCTTTGGAACTCACTGGATTCGAACATAGAGATCAAAGAGTATTGTGAGATCATCACGGGTTTTAATACTCCTCATGAGGTCAAGCTCTCCATTGAAATAAAAAGAATTGTTAAAACTCCCTGTTTTCTCCAGCAGGAGATGAACAAGTTGCGTTTTACCCGTGTGACGAAGACCTGAGAGAGTAAGTATACGGTTTGAATTCAAAATCTTTACACACTCTTTGAGTTTTGTACCCAGAGAGCGATACATTTTTTGCTCTTTTATAAATCGCATATTTTGTTCGAGGAGTTCTTCGTACATGAATATATTTTTATACATTAATTAAATATATTGTAAATATTTTTGAATTTTTACAAGTTTTCTTTCATATATGTTCTGTTAAACGTTTATAAAAAATAAATTTATTTGATATAGATTTCTATGAAAATACTATTTGATTCTCCCTATGATCCTGCTATAATCTAGAGAAGTTATTTTTAATTATGTATATGAAAATAGAAATAGGTGAATATTTATTAGGTATTCTTATAAAGCACTTTGGCATAAGTGATATGCAAATAGAGCTGACTCTTCCACCGAAGAAGAATATGGGAGATTTTGCCTTTGGCTGTTTTTCTCTTGCTCGGGATCTTAAAAAGTCTCCTGCAACAATTGCTACTGATCTTGAACTTATAATTAACACTGATCTAAATAAAAAAAATATAGAGAGAGTAATCGCAGATGGTCCATATTTGAATATTTTTATTTCAGGAGATTCATATTTTGATGATTTTTTGGCTTTTCTTCAGACTCCAGAGCGAGTTGAGCAAAAAGATGAGACTATTATTATAGACTATATCGGAGCGAATGTGGGAAAACCTTTGCACATAGGACATATGTGTACTCCAACTCAATGACAAGCAATTATTAATGTATACAAAAAACTTTGATATAAAAGCCTTTGAGACACGCATATTGGAGATTGGGGAATTATATTTTGAAAGCTTATTAGAGCCTATCAAGAATTTGGTTCAGAGGGAAAGCTTCATTCTGATGCTGTGGAGCATCTTTTTGAACTTTATGTGAAGATTACAAGTGAAGCAGAAAAAAGACCTGAATTGGATGAAGAGTTTCGAAATACTTTTAAGAAATTATCTCAAGGGGATAGAGAAATGGTTGAACTCTGGAAACAATTTACGGGTTACTCTATTGAAGCGATGGATATTCAACTTACTCGTTTATGAGTAGAACCTGACTATAACATTTGAGAGAGTTTCTTTGAAGGGATAGGTCTCCCGAAACTGTGAGATTATCCAGATCTTGAATACTCAATGAAGGATGTAGTAAAGGAGCTTGTAGAAAAAAAAATAGCTACTCAAAATGAGGATGGATCAGTGGGAGTAGAGTTTCCAGAAACGACAAAAATGCCATCATGTATTCTCCAGAAGCGAGATGGAACTCATGGGTATCTTGCGAGTGACCTTGCTTGTATCAAATATCGCATGGGAAGCTGGGCTCCAGAGAAAATAATTTATTGCAATGATATGCGTCAACAGCTGCACTTTAGACAGGCTTTTTATATTGCAAAGCAGGCTTGATGGATGAAGAGAGAAGCTAAAGTAGATACTCAACTTATCCATGCATATAATGGCTTTATAACTCTCAAAGATTGAGCTATGTCTACGAGGAAGTGAAAAATTATTAAGCTTAATTTACTTTTAAATGAAGCTGAAGAAAGAGCAAAAAAAATTATTCAGGAAAAACGTGATGATATAGTAGGACAAGAGCTCGAGGAACTTGCAAAGATAATCGGTCTAGGAGCTATAAATTATGGCTACCTCAAAAAGACCAGAGAGTCAGATGTAGTATTTGATTGGGATGAATTTATGAGCTTTGAGGGGAATAGTGGACCATATATTCAGTACTCCTATGTTCGCGCGAAGAACATTCTTTCTGAAGTAACTCCCGAGCTGAATATTGGAAAAGAAAAAATCGAGATATCTTCTGAACTCAAGGAACTCATACTCAAACTCAAGGAATACAATAAATACCTCCAGCAAACAGCAGAGGAGGCTCATCCTCATATACTTGCAGGATATTGCTATGAACTTGCAAGAAGTTTTAATACGCTCTATAACAATGAAAGTATCCTCGGAGAGAGTAGGGAAGAGTATAAGGACTTCAAGCTCCTGACGCTTCAGAAATATGTATATATTCTCAAAGAGGCAATGAATGCGCTTGGAATAGATATGCCTGAAAAAATGTAACATATGCCAGTTGATTATAACAAATATGCGAAAACATTTGCTCAGTCTAGAAAAGATATGTCCTGGCCTGAGCTCGAATATTGTTTTGGAATAATGAAAAAAGGAGCGAGTATTTTGGATCTTGCTTGTGGGAGTGGCCGTTTGCTATGAGAATATAATAAATTTTTTTGAGCTTCCCCGGCTACCTATCTTTGAATAGATATTTCTCAGGGGCTTATAAATGAAGCAAAAGAGGCCTATCCAGAACAAAATTTTTTGCTTTGAGATATGAGAAGTTTTTGACAGAGTCTATGAAGTGAATTATATGAAAATATATTTTGCATTGCGGGCTTTCATCATCTTGAAAGTTATGAACAGAGACTACAAACTCTTAAGGAAATGAAAAATAAACTTAGCTCATGAGCTAGAGTATATATGACAAACTGGTCTTTGCATACTTGAGAAAATAGAGAGAAGTATAAAAAATCTCAGATATGAGAGAGTGAGAATAAATATGGATCATTTGACTATAAAATAAAGATAGGAGAGCATTTTCGTTATTATCATAGTTTTTCTCTAGAGGAACTATGAGAACTTGCTCATGAAATTTGATTCAATGTCTTAGAGAATCGTATCTTTGACACTGGGCGAAATAGCCTTACTATACTAGAGAAATAACTATATTATATGAAGAGCTACGAAGAATATATTAGTGAAATAGACGCTCAAGTAGAAGCTATTGTTTCACGTGCTCAGGCATATATGTGAGATAGTGAAGCTAATGTTATCAAAGAGCATATTTTTTTAGCCTATGAATTTGCAAAACAGGCTCATAAAAAAGACTCCAGACTTTCAGGGGAGCCATATATTTCTCATACGGTTGCAGCTACGGAGATTCTTTTATCTCTGAGTCCTGATATTGCTACTATACAAGCATGCTTACTCCATGATGTTATTGAGGATACTATTTATACCTATGATGATATAGAGCAAGCATTTGGTCATGATGTAGCAGATCTTTGTAATGGCATGTCAAAACTTGAAAAAGTGAAATACAGAGGAGAAGAACGAGCCATAGGGAGTCTCAGGAAGATGTTTATTGCCATGGCTGATGATCTGAGGGTGATATTTATAAAACTCTCTGATAGGCAGCATAATATGCAGACCTTACACCATCACCCAAAACCTGATAAAAGAGAACGAATAGCACTAGAAACATTAAATATCTATGTCCCTATAGCAGCAAGACTTGGTCTCTATAACATGAAGAATGCTTTAGAGGAAGAGTGTTTTAAGATTTTACATACACAGGAATACAAAAAACTGGTAAATGATTTAAAAGATCTTGAAGAGTCACAAAATGACTTCAAGAATTCAGCTATTCTAGAAATACAAAAACTCTTATCCCATATTGATATTGCTCATAAAGTAGATTTTCGTGTTAAATCTCCTTATTCTATCTATAAGAAGATGCAGCGAAAAGGGTTTGAACATCCAAGAGACCTGTATGATATATATGGAATTCGAGTAGTTGTACCAAGTATAGCAGATTGCTATAGAGTGTTATGAGAGATTCATAGTACATGGCATACGCTCCCTTATAGGTTCAAAGATTATATCGCTCTTCCAAAACCAAATGGATATCAGAGCTTACATACTACCGTTGTAGGATTTTTAAAGAAATTCACAAAACAGCCAACAGAGATACAAATCCGTACTGAGGATATGCATAAGAGAGCAGAAATTGGTGTTGCAGCTCATTTTGAATATAAAGAAAAAGGGAGTAAAATCTCTAAAGAGGTTTCTTGGGTAGGAGATCTTAAAGAAATGATGGATACAGTAGGGAATAATGATTTAATGCAGTCGCTCAAAATAGATACGTTCAAGGATAGAATTTTTGTATTTACCCCAAATGGAGATTTAATTAATCTTCCAAAATGATCCACTCCAATAGACTTTGCATATCATGTACATACGGATCTCTGAGACCATATTACTATTGCAAAGGTAAATGGAAGTGTTCACCCATTAGATAAAGAGCTTAAAAATGGAGATATTATCGAAGTGATTATAGATAAAAATAGAAAACCGAGTCCTTTTTGGCTTGGGTATGTAAAGACTATTAAGGCTAAGAATAATATAAAAGCCTATCTTCGAAAATGAGATAAAGAAACCCACAGAGAGAGATGAAAGGAGATCATGAATCGCTATCTTGAGAAATCTTGACTTCAGGCTTTTGATAAAGACATGACGGTTCTAAAGGTTATTGATGGGAGGGAATTCAACACTGAAGAGAGATGGCAACTACTTGAACAGATATGAAACTTCAGTATTACTCCAGCCTCTCTGATACGTAGAATTCTCAAAGAATTAAACATTCGTTATGAGCCAAAAAATAAAACAGTAGAGGATTCTCAAAATATAGAGTGAAGCGATGTTCAAGAGAAATTAAATCTGGAAATAATCATTTGAGGGGAAGAAAATATCGAATATAGAAGCTGTAAGATCTGTTCAAAAAAGAATCTACCAGATCAGATAGTAGCTCATATTAATTCAAGATGACACTTTACGATTCATGGGAGGGATTGTCCAGTCTTAAAGGGGGTTAACAAAGAAAGACTCATGAATGCTTATGTTAAATGAAAGGAGTCACTGTCTGTGTTTAAACTTTCACTCACTCTTGAGAATAAAATAGGAATAATGAAAATAATCTCAGAGACTTTATTTCAAATGGAAATAAATATAGATGAGCTTCATAGTAAAAAGATATCTCCAAGTCAAACTATGCTGGTTATGAGTCTTGAGATACATGATTACAACTATCTTATAGTAGATAGATTTATAGAGAGAGTACAGTTTTTGCTTTGAAAATCGTTAGTATCTCATAGGATACAGCAAATCAAACACTATGAATAAAAAAATCCTTCCAGTTATATGGAAGGATTTTAGTTATGTGTTTTTACTTTCTGATATCAAGAGCTGCAATAGTTTTTTCATATTTTGCTGGATCTTTTCTCTTCAGGTATGCAAGCATTTTTCTTCTTTTTGCAACCATAAGCATGATTCCTCTTCGTGAGTGGTTATCTTTTTTATGAGTCGCTAGGTGGAGTTTAAGATTTTCTATCTCTGAAGTGAGTATTGCTATTTGAACTTCAGCAGAACCAGTATCACCATCTCAAGCACCAAACTTCTTTACAAGCTTTTGCTTGTCGTCTTTTGTAACAGCCATTGTTGTGTATTCTTAAAAAATAAAAGTAATAAACCAGAAAATACGCTAGTAAATTATAAGGGAGATTATAGGGGAAGCTTTTTTTTTTGCAAGAGAAAGCTTTAAAAAGCCTGGATTTTTGTAAGTAAGGGTAGAATATGTTATGCTAATAGTATAAATCTTAGCGAATAAAAGAATATGTGAGTAGAAGATCAAAATTTTCAAGAAATAGCAAGAAGCGTTTATAACAAGTCAAAAGATGGGGAACTTTCAACTAAAGAGCAGGAAGAACTAATCTGAGAATATGAATGTGAAAAGAGCGAAGTTCAAGAAGAAACTTGCTCAGGTTTACAGAAACTTCAGGATTATATTGAAGTAACTCAGGAAGCGCTATGAATTGGAAAAAATAATGTAAAAGTATTACAGAATATTCTATGATATAGTTGAAGCAATGTAGATGGTATTTTTTGACCTGGAACTTCAACAAAGTACCTACTATTTAGGTCTGAGATGAGTGAAGGTATACCAATGAAGAATTTAGTAGAAATAGAAGAAAACTTTAAGAAAATGTCTCCCTCAGAGAGAAAAAATATTCAAAGAAAAGTTTGAGCAAAGCCTGATGGATACTTCTGACCAAACACTTTTAAGGCTATATTGAAAAACTATGATTTAGTGAGAACTGAGTTTTGAGCTACTCAAGAGGAAGCAAAAGACATAAAAGCAGATGAAGAGAAACTTCCCCAAGTAAGTGAAATTAAAGACGAGATTCTTCCAGATAATGTAGCTCCTTGAGATGGAGAACCTTCAGAAGAAACTGTTTTGGAAAATGATACTGTATTATACGAATGACACAACTATAAGGAATGAGAAAAAATATTTGAGGAAAAATACGGTGAGTTCACAGAAAAGTTAGAATGATACGTTGGACTTCCTGGAAAAGTTATTCAAGCAATTGTAAGGAAAGAATCTACATATTGAGCAAACTTATTTAATTCTTCTTGATCAAAAGGTTTAATGGCACTTACATATAATCCATTTCAGGACATGAGATGAGACACATGAGAAGGAAAAAAACAAGATTCAATTAAAGTTCTTGAATACCAAGCTATTTTTAGAAAGATTGATTTCAATGATCTTTTAAGCAACGATAATAGTATCCCGAATGAAATAAAAAGATCTCTGAAGAATATTCAAGAATCAGAAGATATACCACAAATTCAAAGTGACATTGAGAAACTCATGGTTTTTCTAAAAGATGACAATAGTCATTTCAATCATAAGCTAAATATGATTGTATGAGCTATTTATTTTAGCCATGTGTTTCATAATATTTCGTGATGAAACCTGGGTCAATCTTTATATAATTACAACGGAAACTCAAGGATTGACACAAGAACATGAAATGAAGAGAGAGTAGATTATAAGAGGATTACATTAAACTATATATGAGAGCTACAAGATGGGAACAAAGATTTTGTATGAGATGATATTAATGATGGATTCTCAAGAGCTAAAATTAGAAAAGCAGCAAACTGGATACATAGGAGAGTTCCTTCTGACGCTAAATGAGAATTAGTAGAATATTTTTGATGAGGACAAAAAAATGATATTGAATTAGCAAAATTAGTAATGAACTTTCAAAAAACAAATTCTCTTAGCCCCATAGATGGAATGCCATGAGCATGAACTTTAGATAAGATAAAAGAGTTAGAAAAAAATAAATAGCTCTTTATAAAAAACTAAAAATCTGTACAATCTTTTCATACACATTTGGAGAGATTTTTATATGAACCCACGAAAAAAAACTCAGACTAAAACATTTTTTGAGATACTTGAGAGATACCCACGAGAATACTTTGTATTTGCGTTTTTCTTTCTTTTTTTCTTTGCTATTGTTTGGGAAACATTTTCTTATACGGTTTCAAATTATGATTTTTATGAGAAACTTGCCTACAATCAACAGGTTTGAGAGGTAGAGGTTCCTGTTACTAGAGGTACAATCTATACAGATAAGAGTGAAACGATGAGTGATGGTACCGTGTTATCGACATCTGTTGATCTTAACGACTTAGCAATTGATCCACAAATTGAATGAAATAAGGAAAAACTAATATTATTCCTTACAGATATCCTCTATAAGGAGATGTGCTATCTCAAGGATAATTCTGATTGTTATGATGATATGCTTCGTTTTCTTAAAGTATTAGAAATAGGTGACTTTGAGGCAAATGAAGAATATCTTAAAGGAAGAATATTAAAACGTCTTCAGCAAAAAATCTCAAAAACAAAGGTGACCAGTGTAAAACTCCTTGCTGATATATCTCCTGAACAAGAAAAAACAGTCCTCGAATGGAATATACCATGAGTATATCCAGGTATTAACGGTCTCTATGTCAACCCAGAAGAATTGAAGCAGAAAGAACTTTTTGTAAATAAGTATATAGAGCTTTTTGGCTGAGTATATAAAGATATTGATTTTAAGGTTCGTAGTAGAGACTTACGTTATATTCCTATATATAACAAACTCTCTCTCTTATGATCGGATGAGATCGAACAATATATTCGAGACGAATCGCAAATTTCAACTGACAAGGCTGACTCCATCGGTTGATTTATAATACTTACTCCCCATGCCCAAAGAATCTACCCCGAGAGAAGTGTTGGATCACAGATAGTAGGATTTATTGATAATAGTGGTACAGGGAGGTATGGTCTAGAGGGCTATTTTGATGATATACTTCGTGGGAATCCCTGAGAACAAATTTGAAAAAAAGATATCAGAGGGAGGACAATTGAGCCAATTTCTTTTTGAAATGAAGATGCAGGAGCCCTTGAAGGAGCAGATATACAAACAACTATTGATCGAAATGTACAAAAGAAAGTTGAAGAAATACTCGAAGCGGGGGTAAAAAAGTATAGAGCAAATAAATGAACCATAGTAGTAATGCAACCAAAAACAGGAAAGATTTTATCACTTGCCAACTACCCAAGCTATGACCCAAATAGCCCAGGTGAGGTATATGATCTCGAACGAATTACTCCTACCAATTATCCTAACCCTACAGTCGATCTTTTATGAAAGAGTGTACTGATAGAAGATGTTGAGAGATGAGATAAATATTTTTATGATGGGAGAGAAATATTTCTGCGAGAAGCACTCAGGACTGAGTATGGAAATCCAGATTTTACAAAGTATGTGTATAAAAACTCTTTTGGGGCAGGAGTTTACCAAAACGAAGCTATATCAAGTATCTATGAACCTGGAAGTATTATGAAAGCTATAACCGTAGCAATTGGTATAGATTCATGAGAAATTCAGGCTTATGACATGTATAACGATACGTGAGAGGTGACTATAGACAGATTTACTATAAAAAATGTATCGAGTGCTTGTCTTTGATACAATAGTTTTGCTCATGCACTCAGTTATTCTTGTAATGTATGAATGATACGTATAGCGCAGAGAATAGGAAAAGCTTTATTTCACAAGTATCTCGTTGATTTCTGATTTGATGAAAAAACAGGTATTACTCTTAAATGAGAAGTATCATCTAAGATGGATCCATACGAAAAATGGCCAACATCTAGGCTCCTCACAAGTTCTTTCTGATTATGAGTATCGGCTACTCCATTGCAGATGGCTGCAGCTTATAGTGTTATAGCGAATGGTGGAGTATATATGAAGCCCTACATTGTTGATACTATTAGTTTTACTGACGGGCAAGAAATTATTTATAAGCCACAAGCTGTAAGACGAGTTCTCAAAGAAGTGACCTCACAAATAGTAACAAAGATGCTTGTTTCGTGAGTTGATACGGGTGTCGCAAAAAATGGAGCTGTCCCAGGTTATAGCGTAGCAGGAAAGACGGGAACTGCACAAATAGCCTATAGAGGTGATTATGAAAGAGGAGTAGCATCTACCTACGCGTCATTTGCTGGATATGCTCCGGCCGAGGATCCACAGTTTGTTGTAGTAGTGAAACTGGATAGACCAAGAACAAGTGAGTTCTGATGAGAGACTTCTGCTTTTTTATTCTCAGAAGTTACTAAAGGATTATTAGAATATTATAGTATCCCAAAGAAAGAGATTGAATAATAAAAAACACTCATCAAATTGATGAGTGTTTTTTTATTCCTATTTGGTGCGCAGAGAGGGACTTGAACCCTCACACCCGTAATTAGGCACACGCCCCTCAAGCGTGCGTGTCTACCATTTCACCACCTGCGCGAATTTTTTTAAAACAATGGTGCCGAGAGGCGGATTTGAACCACCGACACAAGGATTTTCAATCCTCTGCTCTACCCCTGAGCTACCCCGGCATTGTTTGGCTCTTCTCAGAAAAGCGTAGCAATTATATAAAAAAATACTATTACGCAAATATTTTTTCTATTTTACCTTGGAGAAACTGTTATTTACCATAGTATAAAGAGAGTTATATCATATAGGTAGATAATAAGCATGAAAGTACAAGTATGCACAGGAAAGAGCTGCTCTGGAAAGTTTAGTAAATATATTATTAAAAGACTTGAAAGCGATGCAAAATTTTATAAATGGAAAGATGTAAAGTTAGAAGAATGTTTGTGTATGTGAGATTGTAAAAGGAGTCCAAACATAAAGATAGAATCAGAGAAGTATAATTATGTATGACCAGCAAAAGTCTCTGAACTTATTCTTCAAAAAATTTCTAGTAAAAAGATAGAAATCTCTAAAAAAACTCATAAGAAAAAATAATATGTACATATATAACACGCTTACTCGAAAAAAAGAACTCTTTAAACCACTCAGACAACCTGAAGTAAAACTCTATTATTGTGGTCCAACAGTTTATAATAACGCGCATATTTGAAACTTAAAAACCTCAGTTGTTGAAGATGTTGTTGCTAGAGGACTAAAATTTCTTGGCTACCAAGTAACGGCTACGATGAATATTACAGATGTTGATGACAAGACTATCCGTGATAGTATGGCAGCTTGAGAAAAGCTTTCAGACTTTACGAAAAAGTATACAGATGTGTTTATGGAGGATCTTAAGAAACTCAGGATTATCCCAGCAGATAATATCAAAGCAGTAACAGAGCTCATCCCAGAAATGGTTCGGATGATCCAAACGCTCCTTAATAGATGATTTGCGTACCTTGCAGATGATGGGAGTATATATTACTCTATAGCTAAGTATAGGAGATACGGAAAGCTTGCAAACCTCGATATGTCCTGAATGAAGGAGTCTGTGAGAATAGATAACGATGAATACGAAAAAGATGTCGCAGCTGACTTTGTTCTTTGGAAAGCGTGGAAGGAAAGTGAAGGAGAAAACTTTTGGGAAGAAACGTTCGAAGTAAATTCTAAAAAACAGATTATTAAAGGAAGACCAGGTTGGCATATAGAGTGTAGTGCATGTGCTATGAAATATTTTGGCCCTCAGATTGATATACACATGGGTTGAGAAGATCTTATATTTCCTCATCATCAAAATGAGATAGCACAAACAGAAGCTTGTACTGGAAAGGAATTTTCAAAGTATTGGATGCATTCAGGACATCTCATGGTAGATGGTAAAAAGATGAGTAAATCTCTTGGCAACTTCTATACACTTAGGGATATCGAAGAAAAATACCCAAAGGAGAAAAACTTGTATAGAGCAGTAAGATTTGGATTTATAAATGGAAAATACCGAGATCAAATAGATTTTAGTTTTGGAAAATTAGAACAAAACCTCAAGACTATAGAGAATATAGATACTGCTTGCAAAAAACTTGTTCGTTTTGCTCCTGAGTTTTCTGGAGTGAGACCTGAATTTAGAGAACAAATGCAAGAGTTCATGCAAAGATATATTGAAGCTCTTGAAGATGATTTTTCTTTTCCAGAGGCCTTTTGAGTATTCTTTGAATTTCAGAAATATATTCTCTGAGATATTTCTTCATGAGTCATGACTAGTGATGAGCAACAAAGCTCAGTAGATATGTACCTGAGTTTTAATGAAGTATTTGACTTGCTAGATTTAGAAATATTTGAATGATGAGAAGATGAAGAAATACCAAAAGATATTTTAGAAAAAGCCAAAGCTCGTGATAATGCAAAAAAAGAAAAAAACTACGAGCTTTCAGATACTCTCAGAGATGAGATTATTGCTCTTGGTTATTCTGTTTCAGATACACAGGAGGGAACAGTGGTTGAAAGATTGTAGATTTGATTCTACAATTTCCCAAAACTATATCATTTAGCCTTGAATGATTCGATAAGTTCATGAAAGACTTCGAGATCTACTCATTCATGAAATAAGAGTATATCACCAGGGCGAGTATGATCTAAAATTTCTCTTGCTTTTTCGATTGTGAAATCTCATGCCCAGTCAGCAGAATCTATGTTCCATACATAGCCTGTGAGATTATTTTTTATAAGCCCCTGTGTTTCTGCGTCGTTAATAATCCCATAGGCAGGTCTATATATTCGGTAGGGAATATCATGCTTTCTAAATACCTCTCCACATGCATCCATGTCAGCAATAACCCCAGCAGGTGATAGCTCATCATAGTTATCATGATACATAGTGTGACCTCAAAGAGAGAACAGAGGATTCTTATACGGAGCTATACTTGTAGGATTTATTCTAGAACACATAAGGAAAAAAGTCGCTGCTATATCTTCTTTCTTCAGATATTTTACGATATTCTTGTTGTATGGTCCATCGTCAAAAGTAAGGAAGACTTCTTTTTTTGATGTTCATTTTCTAAAGACATAGTTTCTCTTTGTTTCGTCAGAAATATTAGGAAGGTAACTCTCTTTGTAATACTGGTGGAGAATATAATCAGAAGTATCTTTATGACTTGAAAGAGTTGTTCTCACATTTGTTTCGAAATCTGAGAGAGTCTTTTCTAGCAGGCACTTTCTTTGAGCTTTTATATCAGATCCTATGACACGGGCTTGGAGTTCATGAGTCAAATTTAAAACATTTCTGCGCTCCCTGTACATATACTCATCAAGCTTCACTATGATGTCTTGTATCTCTTGGGTTTCATCCTGGCTTAGAGTATAGTTAGTACAAGAAAAATTTCATCAAAAATTTGGAAGAGAGAAGCTCATACTTCCAAGCATAATAATTGGGAGGAGATATTTAATCATAAAATTACTTTTGAGAAATAAGTTGAAGTTTCTTTTCTCGAGTCATCTTTTTTATTTCAGACTCTCTTTTACTTGCCTCGCTTCTGTTACTATATTCTTCATGATAAAGAAGTTCGACAGGTTGTCGAATTTTTGTGTATTTTGCTCCTCATGCCATCGTCCCATTATGTTCCTTTAATCGTCTCTCAATATCGGTCGTGATCCCAGTATAGAGGGTGCTGTCAGAGCATTTGAGGATATAAGTATAGTACATAATTCTAGTATATAGAGAATATGTAAAAATAGAATGATAAATACTTGACATTTTATGTTTTTATATAATATGGTTTATATTAAATATAAAATAAGTTTAACTAATGAGTGATATTCCAAAAGGTTGTATTAATAGAAGAGGTTTTCTTTCGGGTGCAGCAGCTTTAGTTACATGATCTACTGCTGCGGCAGAGGTGTTTGCTAGAGGAGCAAATGCTGTATTTGATGTTCCAGCTCCTGAAAGAGTGTCAAGAAAAAGCAACTTGCCAGATATGGGTGATCATTTAGACGAAGATGCTGTTGGGAGAGTGGAGACTTCAAAAAAGATAGTATGAGATAAAGAGTTTCGTTCTTTCTTCGAATTTATGAGCTTTGATTATATTATTTTCATAGGACAAGAATGACTAACAGAGCTTCCCGAGGCTAGGAGACAGTGTGCATATATTGCGTGAGTACAAAAAAGGTTAAATGATGATTTTAACCTATGACTTACTATTGATGGGGTTTTATCCCAAAATATGTTGAATGCTTTGTATAGAGACTTAAATAAATAAGTTTTAGGAAAATAATCTTTGAAGTAGAGAAAAATCTTTACCTTTCTAAACTCTCAGTTACAATAACGGGGAGTTTATTTTTTAGAAGATTTTTTATGTCTACAGGAGCTATATTCGCTATTATTATAGCAATATTTATTGGAGAAACGGTTCTTACGAAGTTCCTTGGATATTTGAATACCACAAGATGGTCTGATGATCTCCCAAAAGAGTTAGAAGGAATTTATGACAGTGAGAAATATGCAAAGAGTCAGAAGTACGAGAGGACAAAGTATAAGTTCTCATGGGTATCAGGAGGAGTTTCATTTGTACTTATGTTATTGGTATTAGTATTTGGTTGATTCGGCTGGCTTGATAGCTTTTGGAGAGCATATATCAGTTCTCCAATTATTCTCGCACTTGCGTTCTTTGGAAGTATATCGGTTCTTCAAACAATTATAGGGTTTCCATTTTCGTATTATGGAACCTTTGTTATAGAAGAGAAATTTGGTTTTAATAAGATGACGAAAAAACTATTTGTCTCTGATATGCTCAAATGACTTGCTCTCTCAGCTTTAATTTGAGGACCACTTATCGCACTCATTGTCTGGATATATACGATGCTGGGCACAAATTTTTGGATATATGCATGGGTACTTGCAACAGCTTTTTCACTCTTTTTTATGATGTTTTATTCGAGCCTCATTGTTCCACTCTTTAATAAACAAACTCCTCTCGAGGAGGGGGAGCTCAGGGATGCTATAGAATGATTTGCCAAGAAAGTTTGATTTACAGGGACAGATATTTATGTGATAGATGGAAGTAAGCGTAGTTCAAAGGCAAATGCATATTTTAGCTGATTTGGTCCAAAGAAACGAATTGTTCTCTTTGATACACTTATAAAAGACCTCTCTACAGAAGAGCTTGTTGCGGTACTGGCACACGAGATTGGACATTATAAAAAAAATCACACGCTTCAAATGCTTGCTATGAGTATTGTTCAGACCGGAGTAATTCTCTATATATTTTCTCTTGCTTTATGAGTTCCAGAAGTTTCTTATGCTCTGTGAGGAGATAATCAGAGTTTTCACCTCTGAGCTGTCGCATTTGGAATTCTCTTTACTCCACTTTCTATAATATTTGGAATGCTTTCAAGTGTATTCTCTCGAAAAAATGAATATGAAGCAGATGCCTACGCGATAGAAAATTATTCTGGAGAACATCTCAAAAATGCGCTTATAAAACTTTCGAGAAACAACCTCTCAAATTTGAGGCCACATCCATGGTATGAGTTTTTCTACTATTCCCACCCAACAGTACTTAAGCGCTTAGCTGCGCTTGAAAAATAGTATATATAGTAAAAATATAAAAGTCTAGCTAACCCGAAAGAGTTCTCTAGGATTTTTTAGTTATGTATGCTACAATAAGAGGGTACTAATATTAACTTTCAATATGTTTCGCAGACTCTTACAATATGACGTCCTCAAGGACACTACTTTCTATGAAAGGGATAATTACGAAAATATCCTGCAGGATCCAAATAGTAAGATGGGGAGAACTTTGAGCAGACTCATTATAGGATGTATTATCATATGAGTTCTTATAGTAATATTTGAAACAGTCCCTGAACTCTTTGAGAAGTATTCTCTTGGATTCTTCATGGGTGATCTGATTATTTCAACAATTTTTCTTCTAGAATATCTATACAGATTTTGGAGATCGTGAGATAAATTTAAATTTTTGTGATGATTTTTTAATATTATAGATCTTGTTTCTTTTGCTCCATTCTTCCTTGCGCTTTTATTCCCGTCACTTATGGCTCTCAATATCCTTAAAGTCCTGAGGCTCCTGAGGATCCTCAGGCTGTTTGAAGTTTCCGTTAAGTCTCCCATAGCGCTCTGATTTATAAAAACTATTAGAGAGTACCATAAAGAGTACAAGGCTATTTTTACCCTCTTTGTTTCCCTTCTCGTTATTATATCTAGCTTTGTATACCTGGCTGAGAGCTCATCAAATCCACTCTTTTTGTCTATTCCAGATGCTCTTTGGTGGGGACTTGTGACAATGACAACGGTTGGATATGGTGATATGATTCCCATTACAATAACTGGAAAATTTTTATGAGTGGTATTAATTTTACTTGGACCAGTACTGCTTGCTGTAATATCTTCTATCACTATTCTTGTGTTTATGGATGTTGCTGAGAGTCAAAAGATTACCGATACCAAGATTTGCCAAACCTGTAAAACTCGTAATAGCGAACATGCAAACTTTTGCTTTAATTGCGGTGAACAACATTTCGTAGATAACCACCTGCTTGATATTCCTCAGGAAGAAACAACGCTTGAGAGGATACCCTTACTTGGAAAACTCTTCTCAAAGAAATAACCACTCTCAAATTTCTCTTGTAATAGAGATCTATATCAGTATAAAGATGTTCTATATTTTTTAGCCTCATGTGGCCATGCAAGATCAAAAAAGATTCTATGTTACAACTCCCATTTATTATGGAAATGGTGTTCCTCATGTAGGGCACTTCTACACCTCTCAGATAGCAAATATTATTCATCTCTCTCAGAAGATCTTAGGATCTGATTCTCGTTTTACTACGGGAATAGATGAAAATAGTCAAAAGGCAGTAATAGAGGCTGAAACAGCAGGACTTGATATCATGGATTATTTGGATGAAATGGCTTATAAACATAGGGAGGTTTGGGACTTCTTTAACTTTGATTATACTGACTTTATAAGAACAACAGAGCAGAGACACCATTCCCTAGTACAAGAAGTACTACAACACTGCTTTGATAAATGAGATATCTATCAGGGAGTGTATGAGGGGATGTATTGTGTCTGATGCGAAGCATTTAAAAAGGATGATGATTTAGTATTCCTTAATAAAACTTCATGAGAAACTTTTCCTATTACTCCAAAAGTAGTAGAGAGTGATAATCTTATAAAGGTATGCCCTGATCATCTGAAGACTCCTGATACGATTAAAGAAAAAAATTACTTCTTTAAACTTTCAAAATATCAAACGTGGATACAGGAGTTTTACGAATCTCACCCAGAATTTGTTATTCCTGATCACCGTTTTAATGAAGTGAGAGCATTTGTAGAGAGAGGGCTTGAGGACTTTTCAATTTCCCGTGAGACTAATACTTTTTGAATACCACTTCCATTTGATAACTCTCAGGTAACCTATGTTTGGTTCGATGCTTTATTTAACTACTACACCAGCTGTAGATACAGTCCCCAAAACACCTCTATCTTGAATTCTTTCCCCTTAGAGGAGAAAGAGGCTACAGATTATTGGTCTCAGTTCGTAGATGAATCTCATATGTGGCCAGCAGATTTACACATTGTGGGAAAGGATATTATTCGCTTCCATGCAATATTTTGGCCGGCAATGCTTGCAAGTTATTTCGGTCTTGGAGAAGAGGGGAGTGACTGAGTAATTCATTTTAAAACAAGCGACAGAGAAAAGCTTCCAAAACAGATACTTACTTGAGGGTTTTTCACTATCGATGGACAAAAAATATCTAAATCTCTATGAAACGTTATTGAACCAGTAGAGTATTCTAAAGAATATTCCAAAGAGCTTCTTACTCTCTATATCCTCTCAGCATTTCCTATAGGAAATGATGGAGACTATGACAGGCAGGATGCTGTCCTCATGTATAACGCAAAACTTGCAAACAATTTAGGAAATCTAGTGAATAGAGTTGTAGTACTCAGCCTCAAGCTCGATTCAGAGTCCCTCTTCTGTGAAAAAGATAGATCAAAATATTTAGTGACAGATACAGAAATACGTAAGGCGCAAGAATACTACCAAAATTATAACCTCAAGTGAGTACTTGATCTCTGCTTTGAGAACCTCGATGGACTGAATAAATATGCTGATGAAACAGAGCCTTGGAAGCTGATAAAAGAGGATCAAGAAAAAGCTACTGAGTCTCTCTACGCTCTTGCTGAATGACTCAGACAAATAGGTCTCCTGCTCTATCCATTCTTTCCAGAGAAGATGTTAGAGATGTTTGAAAAACTATGACTCAAAGGGTATCAAGAAATACTTGACTGAGGATGACTAGATGAACTCATCCATAAACAAGAAGAGTTCTATATTACAGAAAAATGAGAAGCATTATTTCAGAGGATTGATATTAGCTAAGGACGAAGTTTGATTCAGCTTCGAAAGCATGTAAGACAGAATTCCCAGAAAGTCTGATTCATTCCAGCAACTCACATAAGATCACTAACTCTGCTTCATTTATAATATCAAATAGGCTCTTTGGTTATTCGTTGCAATTGTTTCAATGTGTGTGGCCTTACTCGAGAGTTTAATGTTTTTGGATATGGATACTTTTGATCTTCCGGGGTATAAGCAGCATCATTAATTTTTTGAAATATTGAATAATGGAGCCGAAAAAGGTCTTGAAGTATTCTGAGTTTTTCTTTATCTCAAATATTAGATCTATAGTAAGCTCCTCATAGGTGATGATCAGATACGACTAGTAACTCTCATAGGTATTGATAGAAACCTCACTCAGTAACTCATGTAGGGAACTCAATATGAGAAATATCAGTAAGGATTACCTTATCTGGAATTCTGGCTAAGCTTAATAACCTTTCAACCTGAATTACAGTTCTGGGGTGTTCAAACTTATGAAGATTTAATGTATCTAGAATACCTATAGATGCATCTCATTCATGAGGATCACTTATTTTTGATAGATTAACCATATAAGTTATTTTTTACTTCTTATTATAATAGATCTTCTTCGTGATATAGAGCTGATCTTCTATAAACTATATATTTCCAAATAGCGTAATAATTCATACTCATATAAGCATAATAACTGCAGCTAAAAGCTTTGAGGGAATATTTTTTTCTTTAAAGAATACGGCTCATAAAATGATAGAGAAAATACCACTGGCTCGTTTTATAGATATAACGTATATAGCAAGGGTAAGTTTGAGAGCGAACATCTGTAGCAGAAGCATTCCTCATCAGACTATAGTCAGCAGAGAAATCTTCTTAAGCGCTTTAATATTATGTAAATCGTAAAAGCTTTTCTTGTAAAATCAGAAAGTATACAAAGACATTATAAGTGCAATACTAACATTAAGCATGAACATCCATTGAAAGACGCCATATTCAACAATTCATATCTTATCAAGAGGAGTAGTTATACTCCATATCATAGCTGTTACTATCATGTATCGGGCTCAGATATCATTGTATACTGCGAGTATTGGTCACAAGAAACCATTTTTCAGTTCATGTATTTGTAAGAAATAGCTCCCAATAAAAATAAACATGATTCAGAATAAACCGTATGTATTTGGAAGTTCTCATGCTATTAAAAATCCGGTTATAAAAAGAAAGGGAATAGTAAATGCAGAAAGTGGTCCTACAAGTGATAGATCGCCATACTTTACTGCTTTTAAAGCTGTAACTGTTGAAATTGCATTAAATAAGGAGGAAGCCATGAGTATCAAAAAGTATGACAGGGAAACAGAAGAGAAAGGAATAAACAAAATGAGGGGTAATACTATAAAAGCTCACATAAGTCTTCATCAGTATGCGAGTGTATATTCATCTAGAGATTGCTTTCTCTCAGGGCTTGTAAGTATTTTTCAAAGAAGTTCAGATCATGCTTTTAAAAATGATACTATTAATGCTAAGATTATTCCGTACATATTTTATTAGGGTTTGAGGGTGATAAAAAGTGATTGTATAAATAACTTAAAGGTACGAATATTTTCCCAGTATATAAGAATCGTGAAAAAATCAACCATTAAGGCTATTATCCTTTTATAAAGTTCCAGCTATCTTCAACTGCTTCTCGTACTGTTTTCTCAGCTTTCCATCAGAGAAGTGTATGAGATTTTTGAGAAGAACAGTATGCCTCTGCAATGTCTATTTTTCTTCTCGAAACAATTTTGTGGGGAATAGCGTGAGATGTTACTTCTCGGGTAATTTCTAAGAGTTCAAACACAGAAGTTCCATTACCTGTTCAGAGGTTTATACTTTCATATATAGAAGTATTATTTTCTAAATATTGGAATCAGGCAAGATGTCACTTTGCTAAATCAACAACATGAATATAGTCTCGGACTCATGATCAATCAATAGTATTATAATCATTTCAAAATATTTCTATACATTCTTGTTGATTATTTGCTACTTTGAGTAGAAAAGGAAGTATATTTCCGAGTTTTTGATTTGCATGTTCTCCAATAAGTCCTGATTCGTGTGCCCCGATAGGATTGAAATACCTTAGGTTGATAACACTAAAGTTATTATGAACGTGCAAGTCTCGTAATATTCGCTCTATAATGTATTTTGTTGTTCCGTAAGGATTTGATGTATCTCATACCTGGTCTGTCTCAAAGAATGGAGAAATTCAATTTGGTCCGTAGATATTAGCACTAGATGAAAAGATAATTTTTCTACAATTATATTTTTCCATAATCTTGAAGAGATTTAGGCTTCCAACTATATTATTTTCATAATAATAGAATGCTTTTTCGCAGCTCTCTCCTACAGCTTTTACTCATGCAAAGTGTATCACTCAATCTAGAGTATTTTCTAAGAATATTTTTTCTATTTCTCAAATTTCTCTTAAGTCTCACTCATAAAATTTAAGCTTTTTACCTTTTCCTGCAATCTTTTCTATCTTTTCAAGTGTTTCTTTGTTTGAATTTGAGAGGTTATCAAAGATAATAACCTCGTATCAGGCTTCAAGAAATAAAACAACGTTGTGTGATCAAATGTATCAGAGTCAACCTGTGAGGAGGAGATTTTTCATGAATGATTGTTTTATTCTAATGATGATCTAAAAAGAGTATTGAATTCTTCAAGGGAATTATACACAACTTTGGGATTATATTAAATTTTAATGTTTTAAATCTATTATAAAAGAATCCTTCAGTTTGGAGATAATAAGAATTTGTGTAAAATATAAAAAGAGGGAAAAGTAGAGGATTATTTAGGCATGTTCTAACTAAGGAATTTAAGTCCTTTATTCCACTTTTTTGATTAATATTCAGTAAGTGTTTATCTAAGATCCAAGTATGCTTAAAAAAATGAAATCTCTTCTGTTTGAGAATCAAAGTAGCAAGCAAACTATAGTTAAGAATACTATTTGGTTGGTTATAGCTGAAGGTTTTTCAAAGGGATGAATTTTTGTAATAGCTATTTTTATTGCAAAATTTTTATGACCAGAGCAGTTTGGAGTTTTTAGTTTTGTAGTTAGTTTTGTAACGATATTTGTGATGTTGATGGATTTTTGATTTTCAACTTTGTTAGTAAGAGAGGTAAGTAAGAAACTATCGGAGATATGAATATATTTATTCAATTTAGGCTTTCTTAAACTTATATTTTGAATTATAACATTTATTTCAATTTGGATTATTGTAAAGATTATCTGAAATAGCATGTTAAGTATGAGTTTAGTTTTAATCTATTCTTGATATGCTATCATTAATAACTTCTGAGAATTTATTAGGTCATCATTTAGACCTAGTGAGAAAATGGAATATGAAGCTATACTAAAAATTATCAATTGATTTTTAACACTTGTAATAGTCTTATGTGCACTCTTTTTTTATGGAAACCTAGAAAGTATTATGTATGGCTATTTGATAGCGAGTATGATTAGTTTAGTTGTAAGTATGTTTTTTGTGATAAATAAATTTAATTTTTCTAAAATTAAATTTAGACTTAATAGGAGAGTTATCGATTATAGTATTCGAAAAGGAGCTATTATAGGGTGAGGATTCTTTCTTATTTTATTGTATATGAGTTCTGATCAAATTATATTATGATTTTACTGACAAATTAATGAATTAGGGGTCTATGCTTTAGCATATAAGATTGTTATGATATATTCGTTTGTTTCTACTCTAGCTTTTGCTTCTGTATTTCCTAAACTGAATCAGGAAGAATACAAAAAAAATTTTAAAAGCAATTATAAGTACTATGCACAAAGGATACTTATATACAATACCCTACTATTTTTAATTGCTGAAGTTATTATATACGTATTTCTATATGAAAGCTCTTTACTCTTGAACTATGAAAATTTATATATAGTCGTTGCAGCACTTTTATTTTATCAATTTTTTGAACCAATAGGACATTGGTGATATATAAACTTAATTGCAATGAAAAAAGAGAACATTAATCTTATATTTTTATTTATTACTGCAGTAATAAATATAATTTGAAATATATTACTTATACCAGATTATTCTTACTATTGAGCAATAGGAACTACAATTACTTCATATATTATATACTCGATACTTACTTTCTCATACATATCTTTGAATTATAAAGAAGATAAGGATCTGTTAAGCACTTAAGTCTATTTTATAAAACTAACAATAGTTTCTACCACATATTCAATATCCTTATCTTTTAAGGTATTATAGAAAGGTATAGATAAAGTTTTTTTTGATATCCTTTCAGTAACAGGCAGACTAATATTGTCAGTGTTATAATTTTTTACATAAAATTCTTGAGAATGAATAGGAGAAAAGTAGTTTTTGGATTGTATACCTTGCTGTTTTAAATGCTCAATAACGACTCAAATATCATGATGAGTTTTTAATTCAATCACGTATACAAATCTTGAGTATAAAGTACAATAATCTTTAATAGTAGGAGTTTTAACAATTTCTGAATGCTTACTAAAGAGTTTGTCATAACTTTCAGCCACTTTTGATCTCTTTTTAATAATTTCTTCTAGCCGTTTCATCTGCTCTATTCAAATTGCAGCATTTATTTCAGATAATCTATAATTATATCAAAGTTTATCATGAGACAGCCACTGAGTACTATCTCACCTTCATTGATTTTTTAATGACTCGTAAAGCTCAAAATGATTCTTATTATTTGTAGTAATTATTCATCCCTCTCAGGTAGTAAGTTGCTTGTTTGGATAAAATGCAAAAATTGAAGCCTCTCAAAACTGTCAGCATTTTTTTCAATTATATTGACTTCAAATAGATTCGGCAGCATCTTCTATAAGAAAAAGCTTATACTTCTTGCAAATTTCTAAAATTCCATCAACGTCAAATGGATGACCAAATATATGGACTCACACAATAGCTTTAATTATTTTTCATGTGCTATTATCAATTAACTGGTTGTCTGTTAAAGAACATTTCTGATCAATATAATTTTGAATCCATTCCGGATCAAGATTATATGTATCCTCCTCGATATCAGTAAATATTGGGGTTGCTCACTCATAAATAAAACAATTTGATGAAGCAATAAAACTAAAACTAGGGACAAAGACAGAATGATTTTCTCATATTCATAAGGATTTCACTATTAGATGGAGTCCTGATGTTCAACTATTAACAGCCGAAGCATATTTTGTATCTGCAATTTTCGCTCAGAGTTCTTCAAATTCTTTTAATTTAGGTCATAGTCATAACCATCCAGATTTTAAAACAGCTATTGCAGCGTCTATTTCATTTGTTGAAATATCTGGTTGAGATAATGGGATCATAGTTGTTAATTTATAATTAATATATTTAGAAGTATACAAAATTTATGGATAAAAACAATATCCTCAGCAGATTATCTTATTTTAAAAGGGACTCAAAATGCCTTTATATTATCTTCTTTTATATCCTTGTGAACTAAGCTTGAGGCTCAAATAATATTATCTTTTCATATATATATATTATTTATAACGCTTGTCCCTATTCAAATAAAACTCCTGTCATTTATAGTTGTACTTCATCATGTTGTAGTTCAAGGAGCCATATGAACACTAGTTCAAATACTGTTGTGATGTTCGATTATGACTCAATTATTTATGATAGTATTGCTCCCTATCTTTGATCAAATATTAACATATGAATGGGCTCATAAGAATATTCACTCTCATAAGTCTACTCAAGCCTCAATAATCGAACTTGAATGAATAACATTTATAAACTTTCATCAAGAGTTTTTAATCTTATGAAAGATCGCATCTCTAAACTGATTATCTCAAATTCAACAAATAAAATAGTGAGAATTGGTAAAGTTAGTAAAACTGTTTATATCTCATAGTATTTCATTTCACGTTCTAGAATCATCCAAATATCATGAAAATAGATACTCTTTAGAAGATGCTTCTATTGTATTTTTTAATACTTCTGCATGTAGTCATGCTCATATAATAATTATCTTTTTATGCTTCATTATATTTATGCTGAAATTCAGGTAATATATTTTTCATTTTCTTTAAAATTGATTTTATATCAAAATCATTTTTAAATTTATCAATCTCTTGGAGTATATTCTCATACTTTCATTTATCTTCAGTTATAAAGATTTTATCTATAACCGTTCTATAGTCCTGTTCTTTATCGAGTATCAACTCTTCATAGAGCTTTTCTCATGGTTTTAATCAAATAATATTTATCCCAATTCCTTTTGCGTTTGATAATTTGATATAACGCTTAGCTAGATTATATATATTAACAGGATCTCACATATCTAAAACAAAAATCTTTCATTTTTCTTTAAGAGTGGTTGTGGTTATAACAAGATTCACAGCTTCTTCAATTGACATAAAATATCTTACAATATCTTTATGTGTAACAGTAATATTGTTTCATAGTTCTATTTGTTTTTTAAATATTGTCAAAACACTCCCACTACTTCATAAAACATTTCAAAACCTCACAGCGTTAAGTTTCATTTTGTCTTGATGTTCTGAATAATAATGAATTAAAAGTTCTCAAATTCTCTTACTTGCTCACATTATATTAGTTGGGTTTACAGCCTTGTCAGTAGATATTTGACAAAAATTCTCTACGTCATTCTTTATTGAAATCTCGATTATATTCTTAAGTCATACTATATCAGTCTTTATTGCCTCATCAGGATTTATTTCCATTTGATAAACATGTTTATATGCAGCTGCATTAAAAACAATATCTGGCTTATATTTCTTGAAGAGGAAGTCTATACCAGGTTTATCTCGTATAGATTTAATATGAAGAGCGAGCTTTCCATCGAACTCACTTCACTCTCATGTTAATAGTCAGAAGTTCTTCATTTGATCAAAGACTCATATCTCACTATGATCAAATCAAACTACAAACTTAGCTCAATAACGTAAAGACTGCTTAACTAATTCACTTCAGATTGTTCATGCCGCACCACTAATCATTACTGTCTTTCATTCAAAGAATTCTTTATTTTTGTCAATGTTTGACTTTCTTATTGGTCTAAAAAGTAAATCTTCGAATTCAACACTCCTAAGGTAATCGGTCTTCACTTCTCATTCTATGATATCTAAAACGGATGGGAGTATAAGTAATTTTAAATCATTTTTTCTACTAAATTTTATTACCTTACTCAATATTAGTTTGTTTTCTAGAGAGGGAATTGCGAAATATACTTTATCAATTTTATTTTGCTTACAATATTCGATACTGTCGAGCACACTGCCCAAAATATTTGGCCCTTTCTCAAAATCATCAAAAAATCCTAAAATCTTTTCTTTCTGACTTATGAGCAGATATAATTGTTGTCAGGCATCTCAGGCTCATATAATGATTGATTTTTCCATATTTTAGTATTCGTATATAAATATATCTCCATTATTCTGTATTTGTTTTTTCCCTTCTATCCTTCATCTGGAAATTATCCAGTCTCACTTCTTTAGACTAGATTCATATCTAATGATATTCTTGTAGTAAGGAAATTCTAACTCTTCGAATACAACTTTTTCTTTAGGATCGTATAAGTCGTAACTGTCGAAAAAATAATTTCTATCAGATCTATAAGTCTCTAATAAATATTCTTTAGTGGGTATCTCTCATCTCGATATTTTAAACCATCATGAGATATTTATTATATTATTAAATGATATAACGGTGATAAGAGAGGACATTACTATAATTAGACTTTTTGAACTATTTCTTACAACATAAGAGCATCATATAAAGGCTAATATTCATATAGGAACCATTAGATATGCCTGCATCCTATCAGTTGGTAGATTTAATTGAAATCTTGTTGTATTCGATAAGATAAAGGTTACTAAACTAATAACAATGAAGGGAAAAAAATTATGATATTGATATTTATACTTCTTTATAAAAAATATAGTTCAGAAGAATCAAAACAGAATTATAAGATAAGATTGGTAACTTTGGTAATCAATTAAACTAGGTGCAATAAATCGATTTGTTCATCATCAGTATCATCATGTTTCTCAGATATTCAAATCATATTGTTTTTGATATTCATAATATACTCAAATTAATGAATGAAATCATAATAATAGAAAAACTAATATGTTTCATCAAATTTGGATAATAGTTTTGACGTTAAAATTCTTTATTAAGAAAATAAAAAGTGTCGAGGAGTATATTGAGATTGGTATAACTGCTGAAGGATAGTGGTAATAAAGGGAGACTACTGTAAAAAATGTAGTAAGGAATAAATATTTCTTTTTATTGGTATTAAGGAAATATAAGGAACATAAAAGAATGAGGCTTTGAAATAGAATTACAAAATTTTCGGTAAAAGTTATATTAATTCTATAAGAAAAGTAATATCCACTAAACAATAAAAGAAGTCATAAGTAGGTGTATTTTCTCTCACCAACAAAAACATATAGAATTTTTAGAAAAAATATAGCAACTAAAAACCTTGTTAAGAAGCCAAAATACTTAAAGATACTAATATAGTCAATCCCAGTAACTAAGTGAAATTCATAAAGAAAAGATCTCATAAAAGTAGGATAATGTGTCGTCAGGACTCAGTCAGCTACTTCTATATTCCTTCAAAAAAAACTCAAAGGCTCAACGTGTTGAGTATAATACATATGATGCCAAGGATCTATTGTATAGAGATATTGAAAATCCCATACTTTTGATAATCATATAAGAAAAAATATGAAAATTATTAATATAAGGATTATTAAATCCGTTTTATTTTTTCAGTAACTCTTTGTACGCATTATTATATGTTTTATATAAACTATTCCATTCATACTTATATATGTTTTTGTTTATTTCTCAATTTCAGCCTTTTCGTAGCTTTTTAAAATCGATTCTTTTCTCGTAGATTGTAATTTCTTTATCGAATTCTTTTTTTATTACTAAATTAGCTTCTAGATTAGTTGCAATAATAGGCTTTCTACATGCAAGGTATTCAAATATTTTCATTGGGGAGCTATTCTTGAAAACGAAGATTTTAGGTATATGTGCTAGTCAATAGTCAAAGATATGAATGTATTTGATAAGATTAGCTTGAGGCATTTTTCACAAAAATATAAATTTTTCATCTAGTTTGTTTCTCTTAATTACCTCCCTCATGTTTTCTTCATCATCTCATTCACCTATGAAGATAAATTTAACGGGATTCTGATTTATCTCAGAAGCATTGTCTTCTATAAACTTTGAAAGCTCTCTTAATTTACTCATGGTACCAACATATCATATAACTAGCTCATTTTTTTGAATTCATAAAGTATCACGAATCTGATCTTTTTCTTCATCAGGCACAATAATATTAAACCTTTCAATATCTATTCAACTTGCTTGTGTAATATAATTATTTTTTATGTTTAAAGAATATTGAGAAACATAGTAACTTTTTAATCATTCGTTTGAGAACACATAGTAATCAACTTGTCTAAGTAAAAGTTTTTCTGATACATGCATTATTCTTTTTAAGATACTTTTTCTTTTAGATAAATGATTATTTAAAAAACTCATATCTATCCACGGACTTTTAACATCGTATAAAACTTTAACCTTCCTATTAAATATCATCTTAAAAAAGAAAATTCACATTAATGAGGAGTTTGGGTAATATCAATTCAAAATATCTATTTTCTGCTTTTTATTTTCTCTAATTAATATTAATAAAGTTTTAAACGCAAAAAATATATTATGCCGAATCTTATACATCGAAGTATTTAGATTAAAAATCTGGAAATTATCTCTCAAATACTTTATTTCTTCTTCATTTCATATACTACCGCATATAAGACTTAAGTTATATTCTTCTTTACTATAACAGTGCAATAATTTAGTTAGGAATACTCATACGGCTAAATGTCATCAAATTTCGGTATTTTGGATTATAAATATGTTTTTTTTCATTACTTTCAAATTCCTATATAAGTAAATCATTCTTTTTCTAGCTCCTGTTTATTCCAGATATTTCGTCCATCAATGATAGTGTCTCCTGACATAAGTTTTGCAATTCTACTAAAATCAATATTTCTAAATTCATCCCACTCAGTAAGAACTATGAGTGCTTCAGCTCATTTTAGAGCATCATAGTTTCTTTTTGTAAAGATTACTTTTGGTTCAGAAGAATAAACATTCCTCATGTTATCCATTGCAACAGGATCAAACACCTGTAATTTATCAACTCATAACTCGAGAAGTCTGTTTATTACATCAATACTTGGAGCATCTCGTATATCATCAGTTTTTGGTTTAAATGCGAGTCCCCAAATCGCAATTGTTTTTCATGAAATATTTGGAATATGCTCAAGAAGTTTTTCGACTGTCTTTGTTTTTTGGATCTTATTTACAGCTTCTGTTGCTTTGATTATCTGAAAATCTACCTTAAACTCTTTCCCTGTTTCTATAAGAGCCTGAACATCTTTTGGGAAACAACTCCCTCCATATCAAATACCTGCATGAAGAAACTTTGATCATATGCGAGGATCTAGTCAAATTCACTTAGATATATCGGTTATATTTGCTCATACTTTTTCTGAAAAATTTGCAATCTCGTTGATAAAAGATATTTTTGTTGCGAGAAAACTGTTTGCGGCATATTTAATAATTTCACTTGATTTAATGTCGGTAAAGAGTAGAGGTTTATCTGCTCTGACAAAACTTTTATAGATATCAGTCATGACAGTTTTTGCTGATTCTGATTCCACTCAACATACAATTCGATCAGGGATCATAAAGTCTTTTACAGCACATCATTCTTTGAGAAATTCAGGATTTGAAACAATGTCTAATGGTATATCAACACCTCTTGCATTAAGTACCTCTTTCATAATATCCTTACAAAGCGCTCATGTATTTACAGGAACAGTAGATTTATTAATAAATACCTTGTATTCATTCATATGTTCTGCAACAGTTGTTGCAACTGCTTTTACAAATTTAAGATCTGCTTTATGGTTTTTGTCAGGTGGAGTTCCAACAGCAGAAAATATTGCAGTCGCAAATTCTACTCAAGCCTTTGCATTAGTTGTAAACATAAGCCTTCACTCCTTGTAGTTTCTGAGTACTAATTCTTCAAGTCATGGTTCATAGATAGGTATAATACCTTTTTTGAGATTTTCTACTTTCTTCTCATCAATATCAATACACATGACTTCATGTCCAACTTCTGCGAGGCATGTTCCTGTCACAAGACCAACATATCAAGTTCAAAATACTGTTATTTGCATAATTTATTTTTTATAATGTAATTCATAATCTGTTTCTCAATAGAGTTCTCTTTTCCGAGAATACAGCAAGTCCTCTTGTATTACTCTTCATTTTGCAATGAGGTCACCTACAATCCCCATTGCAAAAAGTTGTATTCATATAGTCATAGATATTCATGAGAGCACTAAAGATTGTACCATACCAGCATCTCAACCATTTATGAAATAATAAAATAGGAACCGTATTATTCAAATAGTTCCAATTGCAATAAAAGGAAGAGAAAGTATTACAAAGACTTTTAATGGTTCATACATTGAGTAAACTCGTAGCATATCTCCTGTAGACTTTTTGATATGCTGCCAAATATTCTTGAAAAGTCTTGATTTTCTTGTTGGAGGATTTATATGCATCTTTATACTACTAATCACAAGTCATTTCTTACCTGATTGGATGATAGTATCAAGAACATAACTAAAACGTGATACTATATTAAGCCTAAGAAGGGATTCACGACTATAGGCTCTAAATCAGCTTACAGTATCTTCTACATCAGTCCCTGATAATTTTCGAACAAGACTACTTCCAAGCCATTGTAGAGTTTTTTTGAGTGGAGAAAAATGCTCTATTTTCTTTGTTTGCCTATCTCAAATAACAACGTCAGCCCGTTTATGAATAATATCTTGAACGAGATCGGTTATATATTTTCCTGGATACTGATTATCTCCATCAGTATTCACAAGTATGTCAGCTTTATGCTTGAGTGCATTTTCAGCACCATATTTAAAAGCAGTTCCCAATCCTTTATTTCAAATATAACTAATAATATGATCAACATTGAGCTTTTTTGCAATTTCAACTGTTCCATCTGTAGATCAATCATCAATAATCTGTGTTTCGATAAGGTCAATCCCAGGAATTTTTTTTGGGAGTTCATTCAAAACTAAGGGAAGAGTCTTTTCTTCGTTGTAACAAGGAATTTGTATTATAAGTTTCATAGTATCTATATTTAGATTATATCAAGAAGAAGAATTATTTAAGAGTTTTCTATTCACTATTTACAAGAGAAATATTTATAAGGAAAATAAGATACCCAATTAAAAGAGACACAAGATAGCTTATAGTTCATAAATTTTGAGTTTGAGAGAGTGTGATAAAAGTTCATATGAGCGAAAGAGCTATAGAAAGAACCATATAAATAGCACTTGAGAATAGAGAAAAATTTTTTTCTATGTATTCTATATTTTCTGATTCTCGTATAGCACTTAATATTCAAAGAGGAATTAGGATTAGGAGTATAATATTTTCAAAAGAATTAGAAAATTGAATTATTTTTGGAAGTATAGTAACTTGTTTTATTAAAATAATAAGTAAATATGATATAAGAATAAAAGGAAATAAATAAATTTTGTTAATAATAAAGAAAGCCTCATTATACGATAGTTGTTTTCAGAGATTCCTACATATTTTTTGGACTTTGATCTTTGTGGATTGGCAATTAAAATTTATATGTCCATGTACCAGAGTATCTTTTATGAGAATTAGGAGTAATCCAAAAATAAAGAAATCTTTATAAGATTCTAAAAATCATCACAAAAAACTAGCTATTCATAAAAATAGATAGAGGATTCATATCAGTAAAGATTCTTTTATTTTTGGATTATTCATAATTTCTAGTTTTTTGAAAAAATGTATCATATCATATGTTAAGGAATACTATAGATACAACAATAGCCATAATACTGTAGAAGTGTATCGGTATTCATATAAGATTTCCATAAAAACTTAGAAGAGGGATAGTTGATATAGAAATGGCAATACTTAAAGCAATTCTTTCAAAAACATCTATTTCAGTATTTCTAAAGAAACTGAGCGTACAAAAGTATCCAGGAATAAACAATATGAATACAGTTCAAGAAATGGCCTGTATTACGGAAAAAAATGAATATCCCATGTTTGTTCAGAGAATATATGAGATTAAGGTACTTATTCATAAAAGAAAAGTTAGCCAATAGATACTTCTTTTTGTCTGCATTATTTAAAACTAATTTGTAAAAGCTTAGCTACGTTGTCAGTCGCTATAATATTGAAACAGCTTCAGGTCTCAATTTCATGTCATATTTCCCTTTTCTGTCTTTCTCACATATAGATATATAAGGGATTTTTTATGTGATTATAAGTTTCTTGTATCATTGTACATTTTTCCTCAGGAGTACTCCTCCACCATATCTGCCAGTCTTCATTCTCCCACGAATCAATATGAAAAAGTCAGGGAGCAATAACTTCAGAAGTAACATAGCCAGAAATCCATGGAGAGTAGCGTGAACTTCAAACCATTACTATAGAATCTTCTTCAATTATTGTAGGAATTTTTTTGATAAATTCAAATTCTTGAGGGGCTATAATAGCCTGTCATTTAAAGTAAATATATCAAGTATAAAACAGACTCTGAATAACAAAGAATGAAACAAAAACGTAATAGAACACCTTCTTACGCTGCTTATATAATTCTGAGAAACCATATGCTGCTAGGAGTATGATAAAGATGTCGAAGAATATATACATCCTGTTATAAAAAAAGAGTCTGAGTCACACCCATAGCATTCATGTAATGTATCAGACAGTGATTATATCGAACTCCCTTTTAGTAAATTTCGAGTATAAGCCATATATACTCGGAAGTATTATAAAAATATTATAAAAGCCAAATTCGTCTTTTAATAAAAAGGTTCAACTTCTAGAGTCATTCATTATAGTTGAAGTCAGTGGAGCTATTAATGGAACTATAAGGGTATCCCAGAATGGTATATACATGAGTATAGCTATAAATCAGGCTCCTAATATTGTAAAAATATTTAATAAGTCATATTTTTTATACTGAAAATATTGTATTATATTATATAGAATATAAGTTGCGAGGAAGAAAACACCAGTTGGTCTGTGGAGAGTGAATATTGCTAAGATTATGGGAAAGGAAAGTATATACTTTCTTTGAAGAAGGGTATAAAAAGCAGAAAGCATAAGAATAACTCAAAGAGACTGTTTGAAATAGTTCCACCAAAAAACTTGGTATTGAGTGATAGATATACAAAATATAATGACAGCCAGAATAGCAGCATTTCTTCAGAGCATTTTTTTCGAAATAAAGTAAAGAAAAAAACAAGTTAGAAGTGAAAGAATTCATATTCCATAATTTAATAAAAAATCTGGAGAAAACCCAATTATTATTAATATATTTGAGAGAAATCCTAAAAGAGGAGGGTATGTTCACACTACCCATGGACTCAAGTTAGTGAAATTTATATTAGGTAGATTTCCGGCATACTCTACAAACAACATTCTATATAAGCCTGGGTCGTATCAGAGAGGAACAGGGTTTGAGAGAAAGCCGTATATTCTAAAGAATCAAAGTCAAAGAGCTAAGAAAGTGAAGAAGTACAAAAAATAAATAATATTTTTATTTTCAGTCATATTATATAAAAAACTACTTTTAAAAACTTGCAAGAGTATACAATAAAAGTGAATAAAACCAACTTTTTCTATTTATATTCAGAGACTCTTCACACAAAAAAAAGCTCTATCATATTGATAGAGCTTTTTTTAAATGTTAACTGATTACTTATTAGTAAAGAGTATTCATTATAAGTTTTGTAGATTCACCACGAGTTACAGCATCAGCTGGTCTAAACGTAGGGTTTCCAGCAATTATACCGTAACCTAGAGCAGCTTCAGTATATTTTGCTTGCCAGCTACTTGCAGGTACATCACTAAATGATGAACTTGTAGGAGTAGCTAAAGGAGAGAGAACTCCAGCTTGCATAATAACTTTGAGCGCTTCAGCACGAGAGATAGAGTCGTTTACTCTTGCTAGAGTATTACTACCACTTACCCAACCGTAATCAACAGCAAGGTTGAATACCTTTGCTTGCCATGGATCAACATATCCGTCAGCAAAATCATCAAGAGTAGAGTTCATTGCAGAGTAATCTATACAGAGAGCTCTGAATACCATCTTAATATATTCTGATCTTGTTGCAGCTCTATTAGGTTGGAAAGACTTACTTTCTTCAGCATAGATAGCAAAGTTTGTACCGTTACCATTACCATTAAGACCTGAGATTGCCTCAAGATTAATAATATGTTGTTCGAAAGTATTTCCAGCAATATCGTTAAAGTTTACGATAGATACTCCACATGTTTCAATTCTTGGAGCATTAGGGTAAGTTTTTCTCTCGAAAGTACCTGTTGTAGTACCACCAGAGCTAGAAGTACTAGAAGTAGTACCACCAGAAGTCGATGTAGAAGAACTACTAGAAGTAGAACCTCCCGTAGAACTAGAAGAACTAGATGAAGAAGATCAACCACCTCAACCACCTCAACCACCTCCGGAAGAGCTAGTTGAAGATGATGTAGAAGTTCCGTATCAGTAACCAGCATCAAAATCACCATAACCAAATGCATAACCATAACCATAAACACCTGTATTATTACCATCCCAACCTAGACCATAGAGAAACTGAGTCGGGTTAGAAGCAACATTAGATATGCCAGGAGCAAGACCATCGAGTGTTCTTACGAACCCTGCGAGTGCACCACTTACGTTAAGTGCAAATACAAGAGTTGCTACTGTCAAAACAGTAAAAGCTCTTGATAGAACAGTATTAGAATTGTTCATAATTCTAGAAAAGTTATAAAATATCAAATAGTGTATGTTTTAAAAACATATGCTATTGCGAAAGCAAGTATATTGCTTTAAAAATAGATGTCTATAGAGTAATGTGAACTTTTTGTGAAGAGCGCAATCATCACATTTCAGTACACATTTATAGAACAAAAAGAACTTGTGTTTTTGTCTTTGTAAAGGGAAAAAATGTTAACGAACATCCGTTAAGAGAAAGGCTTAACGGATGAAGTATATGAAAGAGAGATGGGAAATCAATTTTTTTTTAAAATTGTATAGAAATTTGAATTTTAAAAACTTTTTACTATTATACCCTCATAATTAAATTTTAAGTATAGTCTACATTTAATTTTTAAGACATAGAAAGCTGTGTTCAACTTTGTAAAAACATGATATATGCTCTACTTTTTTATCTTCATGATATTAGTGGGGATTCTTTTTATTTATCATGTTTCAAGTGGGAGTATATTTTACTCAAATATAATACTTATTTTTACCGTCTTACTTCTTCCATTGTTTGATAAATTTTATGACTTATTTTCAGAGCATTTAATGAATTATAGAATAAAGAATATTTTTTATGTATTTTTCGATTTTGGTTTACCAATAATATGAGGGATATTTTTTTTATCTGGGTATTTAAATATAGTCTTCTTTCTTGCATGACTTGCTGTTTGAGCTATTTTTAGATGATGGGACTCTAGAATATTTTTTGCTTGAGCATTCTTAACGTTTTGTTATGTGGTGTTTTACTTACTTTTTAACCGAAATGTAATGGCAGAAGAACTTTCTTTAATAGTTTATTATATACTCATTACGGCTGTATGTATTCAAATTGGCCAATCGCTTTGAAGGAATAACTCTCAGTCAATATAAAAATGAAGAAATATTCTCCAATTGATATAGCATTTTTCGCGGCTCTCTGCATTTTCAGCATAATATGAATATATGAACTCATAAAACTCTTGAGTCTTTATTATAGCTTTTTTAGAGCTACAATTTTATTCTTATTCATATGTTTAATTTATTTTCTCTGAAAAAATAGAAGGCTGTATTCTTTTTATGTCCCAAAGGTTTCAAAACAAACAGAGAATTTACCTTCCTTTAGAGTCTTAATATGAAAGTACTTGCTTGACTTGAAGCGTTATAAAGAGCTGATAGTATATATTTGCTTTATATTGTTATGTATAAGTATAATTGTATCTATGTTATTTAATACAGGTACGGTACTATTATGGTCTATAGTGTGATTTTATTCGATATACTTCCTCGCAAAACTCTGAGGATTTAAGTTAAATTTTCAAATTTCTAAGGGTAGTATCATGAGGGGTAATGGCTTGAAATTTTTTCTTATTACCCTAGGAGGATTCATTGTTATGCTGACGATTATCTTTAACTGATTTAACATAGAGCTTTGAGAAAGGAATTTCTGGTATGTGATTCTTAGTGGTATTTATTTACTTTTAGGCTGAGTGTTGTTCTTCTCATGGGATCTACGTCTTTGAAGGTTATTTTCAGTGTATAATATACTCAGTCTTTTTTTGATTTGAGGTCTTGTGTGATTCTTAGCATTTCAAAACGGATTTTTTAGCTTCTTAGATCCTGTTGAAGAAAAACCAGTTATTCAAAGGGAAGAGTGATTAGAGGATCCTGTAATTTTAGAGCCAAATATCATTTCAGATGAGGTAGAAGTAGTTTATGAAACTAAAACGGTCTCCGAGGCATATTTTCTCAACCCAGGTTTACAGCTTTGAAGCTCTGGTGACCAGGTGAAACCCCTTCAAGAAGTACTTCTTAACCTATGATATTTTAACGAAGATATAGATGGTGAATTCGATGAGCCAACTCGTTTGGCCCTTGTAAATGCACTCCGAGATAGATGTTGATGGCCAGAGAGCACGAGAGGTATATTTGGACCACAGGCAAAGGCTTGTATAGATACTCTTGAGATATCTGTTCCTGTTGAAAATATTGAAACTCTACAGGAAGAAGTAGTGAGTGAGGATGCTATTATTGTAAGTGAAGAAGTTGAATCAGGAAGCTGAGAAACTCTTGATGACATATCTCAATCAGGAGCATTACTTGATGAAGAAATACGTGAAGAGACAGAGAATATACCTGAAGAAACCAATATAGAAGAAGAAATATCAGAAAATAATGGCAACACTGAAACACTATGAGTAGAAGAAGTATCATATGAAACAAGGAGCGTTAGAGAAACCTATAGTCTTGTCCCTGATCTGCGTCTTTGAAGCTCATGAGAGGCTGTTTCAGATCTGCAAAGAGTACTGGGAACGCTTCAGTATTATATTGGTGATATAACGTGAAACTTTGATGAGGCAACATGAGAGGCACTGACAAATGCTCTCAGGACAGAATGCTGATGGCCAGCAAGCACGAGGTGAATATTTGGCCCTCTTGCAAAGACCTGTATAGATAGTCTCAATATTCCTGTATCTCAGTAGATATGGATATAGAAATAATAAAATACCTTGCTCTCTCGCTCTCTCCTGTAATCCTTATAGGATCTTGAGTGCTTATTATTAAATTACTCAGAAAGAAGAAATAATGACGCTAATACGTATAGAAGATGAAAAATGAGAACTTATTAAAGAAGTTCCTATCGAAACTTGAAAGACTCTCTTAAAACAATTAGAAGCAGCAGAAGTTGAAATACCAAATGCTTGTCGAACTGGTATGTGCGCGGCATGTATGTGCTATATAGAGAAGTGAGCAGAGCATGTAGTGAAAAACCTCAAATGAGAACCCGCATTTCCCCTATGAGAGGACGAGGTGATGACATGTATCGCTGGAGTAGAGGAGACGGATGAAATTATTATTTTACAAACTATGAGCTAATATATGATTACTATTGTCACAAAAGCTTCTTGTCCGTTTTGCCAAAATGCGAAAGCATTTTTAGATAAATTATGAAAAGAATATACGGAAATAGAAATAAGTTCAGACCCTGAGCTCTATCAAAAATACAAAGATATTTCTGGTATGCAGACGGTTCCTCAGGTATTTGATGGAGAACCAACTAGAGAAAATCTTATAGGGGGAAATGATGATATGATGGCAAAATACAATGCTTGAGAAATATTTCAATAATATAGAGCTATGAAACTATTTGCAGGAAATTTTACACTCAAAGAAGAAAAAGAACTTCCAGAATTAGATTATGATATTATAAAGATAGATGAAAGAAATTATTTCATCATGTGAGGAAGTGAAGAGTTTTGATCTTCTGATGCTGTTGTGAGTTTCTTAAAAAAGACTATTTGAGATCTTGCGTATTATAATATTTCTATCGATTGAGAAGATAGCCTTGAGATACTATGACAAGAACTTTACGAGCAGGGAAGTTATGAATGCGTAAGAATCGAGTGACCAAATGTTGATTTTCAAGAAGTTCTTGAGAGATTTAGCGATAGCTGAGAAGTAATTTGCGTCAGAGAGTGCGGAGAATCAAAAAAATATTGAAATAGACTAGTGAGGGTAGACTTTTTGTACTAGGTTTATTCTTGATTTAGCGCTTTTATCTCTGCTTCATCAAAGAGGAGTTCTAGGGGTCTGAGGTATTCGCTTCACGAGTCTGGTATGACAACATAGCTCTGGTTTGCGATGGCCTCTTTGTTATTTATAAGCGTATCAAGGATTCATGTATTATAGTTATTGAGGAATATATGTTGTTTAAGGAATTGATTTATAAACACGATATCGGTAAAGGCCTCAGTATACTCTGCTCTGAGTGCAAAATAGTCATCAACATCTTCAAGTGTTGCATCTGCTTCTCCCTGAGAAAAATGTCTTTCCATATTTGTTTTTGCTTGTTCTATTTGGGTTTCGAGAGTATTTATATGTTCGAGAAGAAGAACTTTTTGTTTTTCGAGACTGGTGATACTTAGAGCCGCACTCTTATAGCGCATTTCAAGTTGTGAAATAAAACTTTCTAAAGTAGATTTTCTATTTTGGGATCACTTTAGGAGATCTTTTATATTAGTACGAGAGAGGTTTAAATATTCCTCAATTATGAGCATGTTTTGTTTGATCATATCAGATCTGATCGCTCTATTTTCACTAGGACTTGTACCTACTCAGGATATTTCTCTATAAAAACTCTGTGAGCTTGAGGAATTGAAATTTGATTTTTGTTGAAGTCTAATACCAATCCTAGTAGATAAAGCTACTCCTATGCTCCCATAATTTGAGCTTCATGCACTTTGAAAACTTTGAGAATTTGTATTTTGGGCTATAACACTCTCTCACTGTCCATTTGCTACAATAAAATAAAACTGAGACAGGCAGACAATAAGACTCGTGAGAAGCCCTATTTTGAGGAAAGAATGTAGTATAGGGAGTTGCTTCATCTAAGGTGTATGAGAAGTACTGCTTTAAGTGTATCATATATTTAGCTCTAGAGAAAATTTTTCTCTCTTTTTTTTTGCACTAAAGTGAGTATTATGATCTTTACTAAAAACTAAATAGACTATGACCAAAAAATTATTCACACTGAAGAGTAAATATAAACCAGCAGGAGATCAGCAATGAGCCATCAAAAGTCTCGTAAAGTATATTGACGAGTGACATGACTGGCAAACACTCTGGGGAGTCACTGGAAGTGGAAAAACATTTACTATGGCAAATATTATTGAGGCTGTAGAAAAACCCACTCTTATTATTGCGCATAATAAGACTCTTGCAGCTCAACTTGCTCAGGAGTTTAAAGAATTCTTTCCTGATGCTGCTGTGCATTATTTTGTTTCATATTATGATTATTATCAGCCAGAGGCATATGTTCGCAAAACAGATACCTATATTGAAAAAGAAGCTACGATTAATGAAGAGATTGATAGACTCAGACATGCAGCGACGCAAGATCTCCTGAGGAGAAAGGATGTGATAATTGTTGCCTCTGTAAGTTGTATTTATGGTATTGGTGATATAAGTGCATATACTGAGCAGACCTTAGTATTAGAAGTTTGAAAAGAGTATGTAATAGAGGATATTTTAAAGAATTTGATAAATATACAGTTTTCCCGCGCTGGAGCAGATTTTAAACCAGGAAATTTCATTGTTTCTGGTGATACGCTCGAAATTTGGCCTGCGAGCACACAGTTTGTGTATACACTTGAGTTTTGGGGGGAGGAACTCTCTGCTATCTCAGCTAGGCATCCCATATCATGAGAGGTATATGAGAAACTCCAAGATATAGAGATATTTCCTGCAAAACATACGGTAAGTTCAAAAGATAGGATCAATGAGATTATCCCTCAAATACAAAAGGACCTTGATGAGAGACTTAAGTATTTTAAAGACGAGCTTTGAGACGTAGTTAAATATGAAAGACTCAAAACAAAAGTTGAATATGATATAGAGATGATGCAAGAGGTTGGGTATGTAAATGGAATAGAGAATTATTCTCGCTATCTCGATGGACGTCAGCCATGAGAACCACCAGCTACTCTTATTGATTATTTTGGAGATGATTTCATAACATTTATAGATGAATCCCATATGACGATCCCCCAAATAGGAGCTATGTATGGTTGAGACAGAAGTCGAAAGGAAAACTTAGCAGAAAATGGTTTTAGGCTTCCATCAGCTCTTGATAACCGGCCACTAAAATTTCCGGAGTTTGAGTGAAAGATGTCTCAGATTATTGCTGTATCAGCAACCCCATGAGTTTATGAAGTAATAAAGAGCAGTGGGGAAAGAACAGAAGCTTTAGATATTTCATCTCTTACAAAAGAGGACCTCAAAGAACACAAGTACGCTGCTGAGTTTTTTGACTTTGATCCAAAAACATGAGTCTTATGGTCAGACACAGATATAAAACGTATTGTACCCCAGATGATTAGACCAACTGGACTCCTTGATCCAGAAATTCTTCTTAAGCCAATGCAATACATGGTGGATGACATCATGTCGAACTTACAAAAAGTTATTGCAAAAAATGAGAGAATGCTCATAACAAGTCTCACAAAGAGATCGAGTGAGGAACTCTCAGAATACCTGCATGAAAATGGAATTAAGGTTCAATATCTCCACTCAGAGGTAGACACACTTGAGAGACTAGAAATACTCAAGGAACTCAGAGAATGAAAAATAGACGTAATAGTAGGGGTAAACCTCCTAAGAGAATGACTTGACCTCCCAGAAGTATCAAAGATTGCGATTCTTGACGCAGATAAGCAATGATTCTTGAGGTCAGAACAGGCTCTGATACAAATTATTGGAAGAGCAGCCAGAAATTCGAGTGGGGAAGTGAGCATGTATGTTGAAAAACTTTCTGAAAATTTTACTTCAAATCTTGATTTTGACGCTCTAAATACTGACCTTAAGGTTCTTAATGCAGGGAAGTATGTGAATGCTGATGGACTCGTTATATCTGCAGCTATGAAAAAAGCTATAGACCTGACTTACTACAGGAGAGGAATACAACAGAAACATAATACCAAGAATAATATTTCTCCAGAAACTGTATATAGCTCTATCAAAGACATTGGAATTCCGTCTAATAAGAAAAAGCGAGAGAGCCTCCCAGATCCTGCCATCCGTGAAAAAGAGATCAAAAGACTTGAACTCGAGATGGATATTGCAGCTGCAAATATGGAGTATGAAAAAGCAGCAGAACTCAGGGATAGTATTATAGAACTCAAAAAAACAAAAAAGTCTTCTAAAAGAAGATAGTTTTTTATAGGATTTAACTGGATAATAAACGAATAATAGGGTATTATCTCACTATGAATACTCAAAAATATGTTATATTCACAGATCTCAAGGACTTTACCTATAAAAATGCTCTTCTCACTGATGCTCAGGTAGAAGAAATTTTATGAAATTTTGAGTGACTGGTAGAACGTTCATCAAAATTACATAATGTGAAACTTGTGAAGAGTATAGGGGATGCTTACCTTGCACTCGCAAATAGCCCGGAAGCAGCCTACAATTTTGCAAAAGATATTTTAGAGCTAGCGACCAAATATGATGCAGAACAAAAGATAGAAATAAAAGAAATAGGACTTCGCGTGACTATTACACATGGAAATGTAACAAAAAAAGATGTACTAAATCATGAGGACTATTTTGGAGAATGTATAAATCTATGAGCACGTATGATGAATATTACTCCTAAGTGAGCGATATTTTGTACAAAGCGTGTAGTTGAGGATCTAAAGTGAATGAAAATATTAGGAGACTTTGTATGAGATTTTGACTTTCATGGTGTTCTCTATAAGACAGAGATCTTTAGTCTGACAGAGCTCTCAGATTCTCTGCGAGGAGAATTAATGCCCCAGGCTAATGAGAAAAATACAACTCTTCTCCAAGAATGTGATGAGTTGGTGTTTCGCTGCTCTTGTGTGGCTGCGATTTTGTCCCTCCAACCGATACCATTTATTGACAGCTACAATATCATAGGAGTTCATCTCTATATGATACTCAAACTTTCAGCTAAATTCGAACGAGATATAAATATGAAGTCTGCATCATGAGTGTTTTTAGAAGTTGTAAGTCCTCTCTCACTCTCCTATATTTCACTCCAATGAATCTCTGCAGCAACTAAGATTATGCTTCCTGGAATAGGGGGGTATTTTATTGCTCCAATGAGTTTTGGAGTGAGTTATGCTTTGGGAAAGATATATACAGCCTACTTTTACTATCACTCAGCAGGAGAAAAAATGCCTCAAGAAAACATAAAACTCTTATTTTCAAAACAAAAAACAGCAGGACAAGAAATATGAAAGAATCGCAAGAAAGAAGTATTTACTACTGGAAAAGATTTCTATAAGGAGGTACTTTCTATAAAATGAGATTCATGATTCTCGCAGGCAAAAAAAGACATTATTAAAATATTAAAGAAGAAATAAATGCAAACAGTTCAACAGGACTCCGACTCAAGACCTTTGGCTCAAGAAGAAATAGGTCAAAAAGTAGATGCAATTATTGCGAAATATGTGCCTACGCAGGCTGATAGTAAACTTATAAAAAAACAGATTATAGATGCAATTAGCTGAGATGGTGATAAACAAAAAGCTCTCTTCTTGTTAGAAAAGTTTAATAAAGATTTGTTTCAAGTACTTCCAAGCAAGTTGAAAGATGATGAAGATGTTTTACTCTCTATGCTAGAAAAGAAGCCAGAAATGTTCCTCACGCTTTCTTTTGCGCATAGAGCGAATCCAAAACTTCAAGAGGCGGCTTTTACAGCGCTTCTTAATAAAAAAGCGCATATATATGATCTCATAACAGTAATTGATAGATCAGAGGAAAAGCAAAGAAAGAAATTTCAAAAACTTATTAAAAATGCCCTTGATGATGGAAGCTATAGTTTTAAAGATGATCTTTCAAAGTTGTATTATGAAATATATCAAAACGAAAAAAAACTCTATAAAACATTAATAGAGAAAAAAATATTTACCCAGCTTTTCTGATGATTTGCACTTTCAAAAGACTTTATTGCTTCTATTGTTCACTTATTCCAAGAGAGCAGCACAGAATTATGAGAGATACAAGAAACAGAACTTATGAAGACACTCTTAAGTTTTCTTAATATCAAGCCAAGTGATATGAGTGATATATCGAAAAGTTTCTTTTGAGAACTTATAAAAGGGATTACGTTTCCAAAAACCAAAACTAGCGGTGAAGATGAAAATAATAGTTCAGAAGATGAGACAGATAGCAAAGACAGTAAAACTGCAGAGGACGAAGACACAGATTCATGATTAAGTGAATATGAAAGTATCGGACCCTATACTCGCTCTAGCTACTGAGCAAGATCGAATGTTTGGAGTCCAGAGGGAGATTCAATCTTGATAAAAACAGAGATACTTGAAAACATGAGTGAGAAATGCCTTGAGAACTATATGAGTTTTTCTAAACTTATGTGAGAGCTATGACTGGGTTTTCTATTAGAAAAACATACGCAAACAATACAAACAGCAACGCAGGTAAACTTTTATGACTGAGAATGAATGTCTCAGGCTAGAATACTTAAATTTTTAAATAGCATTGGACGAAATATTTGAATACCTGAATCGACTTATGAAGACTCACAAGGGAACAAAAAAACTTCCTGTTTTGAGAGCCTTTGAGCTGCTAGGATGCATTTTCGTAAAGTAAGCAGTTCATGAGAAATAGGAGGCTTTTATATTGATCCATCAAAGAGATGAGACAAGAGTGTAGTAGAGCACTATATGAAATTTATTGATCTTTTAGTAGAACCATTTTGAGAACTCTCCATATCCTCCTGGAAATAAAGAGCGTTTTCTAGGTGAAGAGTCTGTGAAACTACTTTACTTGTATTGTATTGTGCATATAATCCTATTTCATGGTCTCTACTAAAATAGACTCTGAAAACTTGGGGCTAATCTTGGTTTCTACTGGGAGAATTCGTTTGACCCGACATGCTATCCGGGAGATGTCTGTGACTTCCGTTAATCAACACATTCATCCTTAACTGGAAAAAACAAACTAACAAGAGCATTCGGAGGAATTAAATCTTTCGTTAAAGCTCCTGCAGGAACTTCTGTTTTTGCATAATTAGACTTTCTTAATTGAACTTCTAAGGGCCTCTCCCCGGAGATGAGCGCGATTGCCTGCCCACCATCTTACAAGACTTGCGTTTAGGAGATGCTTATAAGATTATTTTAATCTAAACCGGGACCTTGAGATTTTTAAAGCGTGTATCTCATAAACTCCGTATAACACACAGCTTTCTCACATGGTTTTGTTTATTTTCTCGTCACATGTGAAGTACCTAAAATAAACTATGATAGTAGATTGCCAGGCAAGCCTTCCAGCACGTGGGTTCAAATCCCACTAGCTCCACCAAGAAGAATTAAAGAAGGTTTCAAGACCAGGTTTTACCTGTATCTTAAGCCTTTTTTTAGTGTTTATTTTTATGTTCGAAAACAAAATTTTCGCTATTTTTCCTTTTTGAACATATGTCGCCCTTTTATAGTAACTTTCAGCATTGGTAAGCATACTAGTAAATACCTCATACTCTAAGATTCAATCTCTTTCATTATCCTCTAACTCTTCAATTTCACTTTCTATAACTGCAATTTTCTTATCATAAGAAAGTCTTTCTTCATCGTAAACCTTCTGTTCTTCAACGTCTTTTGCTCACATACCTGATTTGATAAAATCTTTCTTTTCAGTCTGTAAACGAGATTTCTGCATATTGAGAAGCCTTACTTTTTCTCGTGTATCTTTCTCTAATATATCGAGTTCTTCATTACAAAATGCCAAGTACTCTTTGAATAATTCTTTTCAGTCGCCTATATGAGTAAAAGCCTTAATCACTTCATTATCTATCTCTCTTTGACTAAATGAGATATTTCTATACTTACTACTTTTATGCTTACAAGTATATACCATCTGATGAGGTTTCATAACATCACTAAGTGTAAGAATCTTTCACCTCTTAGCAGCTTCTTTTATTTTCTTCTGATACCTATACTTATTGGGTATTGAGAATGTGAGGTTAAAGTTATCATCCGTCTTAATAAAATCATTTTCAAATGCCCTTACATCTGAATGATCATCTTTTACCTTAGATTTTCACTTAGTAATAGGGTTTATCTCGTGCATATGAGCTATAAGCATAAAATCACTTTCAGAGACTACAGGCATATAATGACTACTTAGAGATCGTAAGTCACACTCCTCACTTCAATTTTTAAATATGCCATAGTAAAAGGTATCTTGAAACATCGTATTCAACATAGAAGAGGATATTTTAACCTTTCTTCCTTGTTTTTTATAAGTTCTTTCATATCCATTTGCATCTAGATAGCCTTTTATAATTGATTCAGGTACTCAATGAAGCTTTTTCTGAAATGCCTCCTGTATAAGTCTAAAGTATCTAGGATCTGGCTCGTGAAATCAATAACTATTTATTCTATATCCTGCTTTATACCTTCATATAGCTTTTCCTGACTTCACTTTAGAATTAGTACCACGTGTTATAACGTGAGAAAGATTATCACTGTACTGCTTGGATAATGTGAACCAAATTCAGAGCATCATTTTACCACTAGGAGAATCCTCAAATTGAAAATCTGAGTACTTCAATGCAACACGCTTATTATCTACAAGAGTAATAAGCTCTCATCATTCTAGCATATTTCTCGCTTGCCTATCAGGAGCGTAACTCAGAATACCTTTAATCTTTCATTTTTTCACAAGACTAATAAGCTTTCTCCATTTTGGTCTTTTATATTCAATTTTCGCAGTTTCTTGCTCTTTGATAATATATAAATTTCTCGTCTTTTGATAGATATCCCTGTTTAACTGACTCTTATCTAAATCTTCTTTCTTTAAATCGCTAATTGTTTCAAAATCTGAAAAATCAGTAGGTTTTCACATAAGCTTGAGACACTCATTTTCTGCATACTTCATACACGCTTCTATTTGATCAGGAATCGACTGTTTTTGATTCCCTGAACTTTCATCACTGGACTTTCTGCAATAAATTACATACTCGATATTTTCGAGATTCATTTTACTATTTTTCATAATAATAAAGAATTATAAATATAAATTTTACTTGAGACTATAAAGTCTCCAAATGACTTTTATAAAGCCATTAGTTACTTTCGATTTCAGAAAAAATATGCATTAAATCATAGAGATTTCTTCACACACTTTCTCTTGCTACCTCTCAATCTTTTGGTAGCTTTTTGCTAAATTCTTTTAGCATTTCTTTTTTTCTTGTCATAACAGAAAAAATTATGACTAACATCGATGCCAGTACGATTTAAATACTTAAGCATCTATTATTCTAGGCTATAAATTGAGTAATACGAACCTATAAAAATGGCAAAACCCCTCTATTTACAGAGGGGTTCGAAAAAAGTATTTTAAAGTATACGCTAAAAAATTATGGCAAAATTATGGCAAAATGTATCAATTTTCTGTCTTATCTACCATAGAAGCTAGTTCTTCTGATTTTTCTTTGAGTCTACGTTTTAAGTTCGTTAATGTTTCATTTACTTTTTTCTCCTGTTGAGGTTCTCAGTCATATATAAATTTCATAATATTAGCATTCGATACAGATTCTCCTCTTCTCTTATATAAACACAACAGGAAGCTATATGGTTGTTTACTTAGTCCTTTAACTACTCTACCATTTAGGTAAAAGTATCAACTTTTTTCGTCAAAATCTAACTGGTTTGGAAATTGGAAAGATTCAGGAAAAGCCTTCTCTATATATTCTTTTTCTTCTTCTGATAAGTATATTTTATTATAGAGTATGAGTTCTTTGTACGTGTTTCTATCTCCAACAAGCAATACCTTTAGCAGCATCGAATTATTAGCAAAGCTAGAGGATTGAACAATACGAGATTTTTTTTCTAAAACGATGTCTTTACCATTCAGTATTCAAGCATAATAATTGATAAAATTGAGAGTCTCTTTTGGAAAATCATTTAGTTTTTTAGCCGTCTTTAGGAGTACCTTCAGTTTTTCAACATCAACACCATCTATGATACAATCTTTACTTGAATCCCAGGAATCTAGAATCATTTTGTTATTTGAAGTTTTTTGAACTATTCATAATAGTACTAGTTCTTCAATAAAAGTAATAATTTTTGTAGTGGGGACATCAACGAAATATTCTCATTTATTTCAGTCATATCAAGCCTGAGATACAAAGTGTATTTTATCTTTCTGAGTTCCTACCTCTAAGTAATATAATATCTCCGATAAATCATTATCAGAGAATTTTTCAAAAAATGTATTAGTCATCTCATATAATAAAATAAATATTATCTTTATTTTATTATAAAAATGAATGAATCAAAATTACAAACTTATAAAACATATAAAAGTTATGGAACTTTTAAAACTTACAATGTATTTCTTATCGTAATACATAGAACAGATAAAAGTGTTAAAATCACCTTTACTTGATGGGATATAAATCCCAATATGATAATTTGCGTCTTCTCTAAAAGTACATAAAATATCCCTATGTACCAATACAATTCGATGTTTCCTGCAAAGTCCATAATTATATGGGCTTTTTTGTTACTTCAGATTACTTCAAAAATACACTGTTTTTCTCCTAGTTTTTTCAGTTTCATATACGAGTTCTTTCGAAAACCCTTAGAACTCCTTTATGTAAAACAAATCCCCTAATAATCCAAACTCAAAGAATTCTAATACTTTCAGTTTCGAGCTTACTTTTAAACAAAATATTATGAGAAAACAAGAGAATGTCATTAAGTACTTTACAGACAAAGAAATTCGCAAGATATTTTCCACTATTGAAAAAACAAAAGATCTCTGAAATCCTTATTATCTCAGAGATTTATGTGTATTTCATATCCTGTATTATTGTGGACTTCGTGCCTCTGAAATAGGACTCATTAGATTATGAAATTATAATCCACAGACTTGAGAGTTGTTTGTGATACGAAAGAAAGGAAGCGTAAACAATACTATTCGTCTTGATTCAACTAGGAAAAAGATACTCGATAAATATATTAGGACATATAACATCAAAGATAGCGAAAAACACCTGTTTATTTCACGTATATCACGTCCTTTTAGTTGAGCTACCGTTACGCACCTATGTGATAAATATTTATCTCAAATCTCAAGTATTCCTGATGATAAAAAACATCCTCATTCTTTCAGGCATTCTTGTGCAATAGCTCTTGCATCTTCGGGTTTTGATATTAAAGATTTACAATATTTTCTATGACACAAAAGAATAGAATCTACTATGGTGTATTTCTCATACACTACTTCACAAATGGATGATTTTTATAGAAAACTTGAGAAAAATTCAAAAATGGCCCTTTAATCTACAAATAGATTCGAAACATCATTTATTGAATGTATGGAATTATTTGTTGCTCCTAAAGGTCATTCATCAGGTATTTTAGATATTATTAATCCCAGTTTTAGAGTTATACCAAATCAACCAGGGAGTTCAATGTTACTAACATTAGAGTTAAAAATATCACTAATCATTTTTAATCTTTTCCAATTTACTTCCAATGTGTCCTTTCTCAATCTATCAATACTTTCTATTGGTCAAAAATAGTCTTCATATCTAACGGCAAAGTAAATAACCACGTGTAAATTTTTCACCTTACTAGGGAGTTTTTTAGTTATAGTTTCGAATATTTCATAATTATCAGCTTTTTCCTCATTATTCAGAAAATATGACTCAATTCATTCAAATACTTCTTCTATTGTTTGTTTATATATAAACGCTTTAGACTTTTCTAATGCTTGTCAAACCACTTGTGTATACTGACTAAAGGATGACTTTAGAAGAGAAGTTTTTGTTTGAGTGAAAGGCGCTATCTTCATATGATATAAATCCAGAAGAACATCTTCATTATTTATTTTTACTGAAATAATATCAGCTAATTCTCTGCTTTTTGATGAGATTCCCTTTCCTCAAAACATAGCACAATTTCAATGAGTCGAAATATTCAAAAGTCTTATAAATGCAAGAGAGATCAAATCCTCAAATTTCAATTCACTAGGGATATACTTAAAATCTTTAAATTGAGAGGGTTTATTATAATAGTCTACTTTTCACTTACCTTTTCTTTTAGTGACTTCAATATTGTCAACTCTCAAAACAGTATCCGTAATCTGCTCAATATTGTTTACAAGGTTTATTTGTGAATATTTTCAATTACTTTTATCATTTATTTCTAAACTCCCAATTTTTTTAGAATCTTTTACTATATCAAAATCTATTATACTTTGACTAATCCTTTCCCATTCAAAATCAGTATAAGACAACTCATATATATCAATAGTTAGTATATGTTTATCTTTACCTCTTTTTGTTTTTGGATCAGTTATGTTTAGTAAATATTCTTGATTGTTCTCTCATAATCTAGCAGTAATGAAAAAATCTGATACATTCAAGCTTGGGTTAGTTCAACCTTTATCCTCATTGATGTATGTATACATATTAGTAGATCTATTTCTTATCTCTCTTAAAAATTCGTGAAGAAATCATTGCTTGTTTTCTTTAAAAAAATCACTTTCAAAATCATAGTCTTCAATCTCTTCTCAATTTTTTACATCTTCCATATACTTTAAATAAGCAACCTCTGATCAATCTAAAAGCTTTAAATATTGTGGGAAAATTCAAGTCACTAATAGACTTTCAGGAAGCTCTGGTAATTTCAGAGTAAGTTTTTCTTTAACAGAATCATAATTTAACAAGGGATATCAATCCTCTTTTCTGTAACTGTATTTTCAAGATACTATATATATCGGAAGGTTGAAAATACCCTTCTTATCTCTTTTTTCTCAACTTGTTAAATTAATTGATATATCATCGATAAATAATTCTAGATGCTCTAGAACTTCGTTATTAATTTTTGCTTCAGTTATATCAAATAATTTTCAGTGAAGCCTGAACTTATTTTTCTCTCTGTCATTATTAAAAGATATAGTATATTTTGTTTTTATCTTCAGGTAATCTAACAATCAGTACTTAATGAGATTTATAAAACTAATATCGTTAGATATACTTACTCATTTTTTTAACTTATTCTGAATATGTGAATGATATCATATCATTGACAACGGGAATGATACACCCATCTCTTTTATATCTACCTTCTTTCCATCCACCTTATCCTTCAACGAATCAATCATTTTAGGTATAATTTTATGGAGTTCGTTAAAATTGTACTTTGGTAAATATTTAATAATATGTTCTTCTTTTATGTCAGTAAACAAAATATATTTATTCTTTACTGGCATAATGCACAAATACGGATATATATCTGTTTTAAAATTTCTTAAATAATTTTCAATATCAGTGTTTCAAGCTCAATTTATATTATATACATATTGCTCAGACCTTAAAAAGGGAAATATATAACTTCAAGTTATTCAAATCCATTTTTCTATATTTAATATAACTTCCTTAGGAACTTCAGTCTTAGTAAGATCAAAAATAATACTACTTAAAGTATCAAAAGTTCATTTCTCTGAGGAATCTAGTACAAAAAACGAACTTTGTACTCTTTTCAAGAACATAAAAGAAAGAACCTCTTTATCTAAATTTTCAATTTCTAAAAGAGTGTCTTCTAAATATTCAAATTTAATTTTGTTTGAATCGTCCAACATAATTTCATATTAAAAATAATTGAATTACTACTTATAATATACCTGATAAACAGCTATAAAAAAACAAAAATATTTTTTAATAAAAATTTAATATCTAATTATAAGTGACTTCTGCACTACAAGATATTTGATTACTAGACTTTTTGCATATTTCTGGTACTGATACATTATCGTAGTCTATACTATTCTTTTCTATATCTGATTTATATATCACATACTCAATTTTGACTTTTTTTTCTTTACTAAAAACATTTTTTGCCATTCAATGATTATAAATTTTCCCATCCTTAAAGTTAGGGCTTTCTTTTAAAGTATTCAACTCAGCTTGGGTAAAATTTTTATTCTTAACTGAATCGTGAAATAAGACAAAATTATTTTTTAGAGCTCAATTTGTATCTAGTTTCAGAGGCATATCCTTTCAAAAATTTAAATCTGAATTACTATGCTCTTTGCTCAATATTGTTTCACCGTACCACATACTGTAATCTATACCGTTATATTCTTGATTGAAAGGGCTAGTTTGGTATTCGAAAGAATATACATTCATTGATATATCTATATCGCTTAAATTACTATCTATTTCTGATAGCACCTCTCAATAACCTATAAATTTATTATCTATAGCCACTTCAAGATTAAATTTTGGAGATTCTTCTACCTTCTGAATGACGACTTTTTCTTTTACTTGAGTTAGTGTTTTTGATTCTTCTTTTATATTACCGATATCGTTAATAGTATTTTCTACTCTTCAACAACCAGTAAAAATTAATAATATTACTAGTATAATACAGGTGGTTTTTATGTTCATTTTTGAAATATACATACCTAGATTTTTAACAAATAAAAAAGGCGACTTGTACAGTCGCGAAACCTAAAACTAACCACAAAATAGTAGATAGCATACAAGTCGCCATCTTTACCATTTTGTGGGGTTAAGTTATTTAGGTTTCGCACATATATAATACTCAGAAAATAAAAAAACAATAATGAACTTAATATTTATATAAAAATCATATTGTAACGCGTTACAAGTACTTTTTTAATAGAAATCTCGTGGTCATATGAGAAATTTGAGATTTTTAGCACATATATGATATAATATGCTCATATTAATGATTATTTTTCAATGAATTCCGAATTAGCAAAACTTATATACGACCTAGATTGAAACGAGGAACGTGCTTTTCAAGTATATAATATTCGTAAAAGACTTACTCCAACAGGTTTTGAATACTATGTATTATTTTTCTTTGAGAAGATTCTTGGGTATAAAATGACAATGCCTACCTCAACTTATTCTCCAGATTGAGGGATTGATCTTAAAGGCATACGTAAAAACACAGATTGAACTCCGCAATATTGTATAGTTCAATGTAAAAAACACGCTAGTAAGAACTTTTGAGTAAATGATATTAGAGCTTTTGTATGATGAATTTACCATATTCTCTCTGACTTTCCTAGTACTACAGCTTACTATATAACTACTTCTTGTTTTACCATCCCAGCAAAACAATTTGCTAATAAAGAAGCTATTTCAATGAAAGACTACTCAAATATTGCTAAAATGTATTCACAATATAATTTAGAACAATTTGAAAAGGATATACGAAATGAAATGCCTAAAAAATACAATCAGATCTTTAATAAATGAAAGAAAGAGAAAACCATCTCTGCTCAATGAAAACTCTTTTCTTCTCAAGAAGATGAACTCCTAAAGACACTGAAAAATATTCGATATAATATAATGAAAAAGACTCATATTTATACATCTGAGGATATTACTAATGACAGTGTTCTTGAACTACTCTCTAGAAAAAGACCCCATAGCCTTGATGCCTTTAAAAGTGCACTTTATGAAAACGAATTTCAAAAAATAGAAATAGAAAAGACTTTACAATATGCTAATGAATATATAAAAGGGATTAATCTATATGTTTAACTACAAGCTAAAATTTCACTTTAATTACATTTTTTTCACTTAATACTATATCAGCATCAAAATTATATAAAAACTACGTATAAACGAGACTATATAGCTTTTTAAATACTTTTTAATCCAACTTTAATCAACTAAAGATAAAAAATCCTGAAACATTTCTGTAAATTCATATTTGTCTTCTCCTCACTCTTGATATTTTTCAACTTCTCTAATTTGATCCACAGTCATTGAAGTCCAATAATCTTCTATTACATATCTCTTAGAAGAAGATTTTTCTTGAGCAATTAGTTGTTTTGCATCACAAGTAGCTGAAAAAGAAAAGCTACTTCACGCAGGTAGTCAAAGACAATCTAGATGTATATAATTTTCTAGTTCTCTTTTCTGTGTCGAATACGCCTTAATTCCCTCGCTATGTAAATCAGCAATTGTTTGTATCATATTACTTTCATTACCGTGTCATTTATCAGAGTCTAACATTACACAATATGGTATATTAAATTGTGTTGCTAATTGCATAGTCCTCCAAGACTTAATATTTCCACATCATCCGACAGGAACAATTGCTATTCTCTTATCTCAAAATGTATTGCCTATAAATCATCCTTCTTTTAATTTGTCACTCGTATGATTTATAAAAACCACATCTGATCTTCATTCTACTAATAGCAAGGCTGTTGCATCTTTTGATATTGGTTCTGGTAGTACTCCTAAAGTATCAGCTATTTTTGTGAATACAGCATCATTTCCACTTTCAACAAGTCTCTCATTATTCTCTACGCTGATAAATCTTAAACTATTTAAAGGGAGTAATCATCATAGTGCAGGAGTATGAGTAGTTAAGATAATCTGTGATTTATCTGAACTTGCGAGAGAGACAAAAGATTCTATAAGAATTTTTTGATGGTCAGGATGTTGAG
>CALLPL010000020.1 GCA_938015455.1 uncultured Candidatus Altimarinota bacterium | reverse complement strand
GTATATTTCTATTGCATATATTTCTCTATGAGTAAGTTTAGTATGAGACATTTTGTAATAATAAGGGTGTAAGCAACTCCTATTATGCAATGTCTCTTTTTATTTCTCAACTATTGTGCGATTTGAAATAGATTGTAAGTCCCAAATATTGACTCTTAAAAAATACTTTCTATTATAATAGAAAGTATTTTTTTGATTTTTAGTTTTTGGGATATTTAGAAACTGGTTTTGATTCAAGAGCGTATAGGGATGGAGCTGAGTGTCAGAAAATATATCAGACAGATTATAGAACTCTATCTAGAAAAGTATTAGAGGAGTATCATGCTATTCAAACTCTTATATCACGGACTGTAAAGTGACGAATTTCATGAAATGTATGAGATGTGTATTGTGGATTACCTTTCTATGATTTGAGTCTAGATGTTTTGCCTCTCTCTCAAGAAAGTATATTAGAGAATAGTTCTTGATTATGTGTTGTTAGAATTCCTTTTATTGAGGGAGTCGCAGTTTCAGATATATTGCATTGAAGATATATTCTCGAGAAATTAATATGAGGATCAGATATTCCGAACTACCTAAAATTAGCTTTACTAGAGAAATTAGCAGATGGAAATACAAAGTTTCAAAAGACATGAGATAAACAGTGAAAAATGATTATTATGGATTTAGCTTCTCAAATTCCTCCATATTGTAAGTTTTATAATGAACGTATTTCGAAGTATATGTAATATTCACCTTCCAATTTTGCTAAAAATTCATATGATTTTAGTGTTCGAGATGGAAACCCGAACATCAAATGTTATCAAAAATCTAATTTTTAGGCTATAGAAAGCCGAATTCAATCATATTTTATTTTTCTATTTTTTTGTACATAGCTTTTATAAATAGGAGATTTGCGGTATAAATACTATATTTTATACATTATATAAACGACGTGTCGAGAAGAAATTTCTAGTACAGAGAGAAAGGAAATAGGATGTAAGAATAAGATTTTTTGAGTAGCAATTATTTACTCAATAAAAACATATTATGGATATATGAATGATCATGCTGGGAGTACTCTTCGGTATGGCTTTGAGTGTAGTGCTATTTTACTTGTGGGAAAATAGAAAAAATACGCATGCGCAATCAAAGTCAGAGGAGATACTTACAAAAGCTGAGACAAAGCGAGAACACATAATTAGTGACGCGCGAAAAGAGTCGTCAAGCATGCTAAGCGAGGCAAAGAAGGAGTCTTTAGATCTAATGCAAAAAGCGCAGCAAGGAGAAGATCGAATCGCAAAGACTGAGGCTCGAGTTATAGAACGTGAAGAAAAGATAGAAGAGCGTCTTGATCAAATAGGGAAAAAGCAAGATGAACTGCTCATGCAAGAAGAAGCGATAAAAGAAAAGAAGGATGTACTTATAAAAAAGACTGAAGAGCTCGACGGAAAACTTTGAGAAATAGCTAAACTTTCACAGGAAGATGCTCGTGAACTCTATTTGAAGCAAATCTGAAATAAATATGAGAATGATGCAAAGAAGCTTGTTGAAAAACATAAGAAAAAAATAGAAAAAGAAAAAGTCGAAATGTCTAGAGAAATTATTCTCAAATCTATCCAACAGTATGCAGGTGATGTAACGAGTGAGGTTACTACCACGGTTATTCAAATACCAAGTGATGATATCAAAGGAAAACTTATTGGGAAAGAAGGACGAAATATAACGACATTTGAGAAAAATGCAGGAGTTTCCCTCATCATTGATGACACTCCTGATACAGTATTTATTTCAGCTTTTGATCTCTATAGGAGGTATATTGCAAAGAAATCACTCGAAAAACTCATAGAGGATGGCCGTATACAACCAGCACGAATCGAAGAAGTTGTAAAACAAACTGAATCTGAAGGAGAAACACTTCTAAGAGAAATAGGAGAAAAGACACTGGAGGAGTTAAATATTCATGATATTCCTGAGGAAATTGTTCCTATTATTTGAAAACTTCGTTTTAGAACAAGTTATGGACAAAATATGTTAAAGCACTCGAAAGAGGTTGCAATTATTGCTGAAGCAATTGCTCGTGAGCTTTGAGTTGATCAAAAGTTGGTTCGCACAGGGTGACTCCTACATGATATGTGAAAAGCGCTCGATCATGATATAGAAGGAACACATCCAGAAATAGGAGCAAAGATTGGCCGAAAATATGGTCTTCCAGAAGAGGTAGTAGACATGATAGAAAACCACCACGGAGAACAGTTTTCTATATCTATTTACGCAGCTATTGTTCAACTTGCTGATGCGATCAGCTCAGTGAGACCCGGGGCGAGACGTGAGGCTATAGAGCAATACTTACAAAGAGTACAAGAAATGGAGGCTTTGGTACAAAGCTTCTCATGAGTAGACAAAGCTTATGCGCTTAGTGCGGGACGGGAGGTTCGAGTATTTGTAAATGCTGAAACGGTATCAGACATGGATGCCCAGAAACTTGCAGAAGAAATAGCAGGAAATATTGAAGAAAATCTTCAATATCCAGGAGAAGTAAAGGTCAGCTTGATTCGTGAAATGAGAGTAGTAGAATATGCTAAATAAATCGTAATTATTATACAATGTACAACGGAAATGATCTTAAGGTAGGAAAGAAGTTTATAATGGATGAGATGCCATTTGAGATAATGTCTTATGCCCAAAAAGTGATGTGAAGAGGAGGGAGTATTATTAATATAAAGGCAAAAAATCTTCTGAACGGAGGAACAATTGCGAAAACAATTTCTGATACAGATAAATTTGAGCCTGCTGATATTGCAATTAAAAGTTATGACTACCTCTATAACGATGGAACAAACTATATGTTTATGAGTCAGGAAACCTTTGAGCAAGTAGAACTCCCAAAGGAGGCTCTTGATGGAGCAGAACTCTTTTTGAGTGATGGAGATAAGGTAAAGCTTCAGGAATTTAATGGAAATCCTATAAATGTACATCTAGAACCAATTTGTGAACTAGAAGTTACAGAGACTCCTCCTGGAGAAAAGGGGGATACTGCAACAGGAGGTAAAAAACCAGCAACCTTTACTACAGGACTCGTAGTTCAAGTACCACTTTTTGTGAACATTGGTGATGTAATCAAGATAGATACACGTACAAAAGAATACCATTCAAGGGCCTAAAATTGCTTTGCATTTCTAGGCAAAAATATTATTATTGCCCTTATAAAAATATCTTTTTTATTTTACGACCTTGTATCCCTTTTTTGAAATATATTCAGCCTCTATCTATACATTTGGCCTAGCGCTCGCACTTTGTTTTGTATTTTTTCTGTGGAATCTTAAGCGTCTCGGGAAACGTTTCTGATATAATTTTGGGTTTTTCTCACAGAATATTCTTTGGTTCTTTATTTCGGTATTCGTATTTTCTCGTCTCTTCTACGTTATAGCGCAGTGGAATAATATGAAGTTTATAAAAGAACCCTTTGAGTTTTTTGTAATGAGTGAATACAATTTCTCACTTTTTGGAGCTATATTTTGATTCTTACTAGTGCTTGTTTTGTTATGTAGACTAGAAAAATCCCAACTTAAAAAGTATATTGATGGAGTGGTAGTCGCGTTTCTCTTTATTATGGTTATTGGGTATATTGGAGCATTCTTTTGAGGGCAAGTATACGGCCGCGAGACTAGTTTCGGTATAGAAATAACGTATACAAATCCTTATTCACTTGTCCCATTCCAGGTTCCAGTCTTTCCACTTCCTGTAGCCTACGCTATTGGAACATTCCTTGTATTTTCAGCGATGTATATTCTTTCACTTTTTATACATATTCGTTGATTTATAGGCTACCTCGGACTTATAATCTTTGCCTCAATGGTTTTGGGGCTTGAATATTTTAGTGGAAAACAAGATGTTCTCTCAGTTGAAACAAGTTTTAACCTTCCGCAAGTATACGCTATAATATTAATTATGTGGAGTGCCTACCAACTATATAAAGTATTTCAAGAGGCTGAATCTCAAACTCCACAAACTCAGCATGCTCAAGAATAATGCATTACTCTAAAAATATTCTTTTGAACTTGGCTCTATGTGGAATCCTCTCTGGTATTTGTATCACAAATATTATAGAGGATTTTTTATTAGTATTTATCCTTATAGTGATTTTGTTTTTACTAGGAGTAATACTTTGACTTTATTATAGACAGTTTGTAATTCCAGCATTATGCTTTATGGCATGTTTCATATTAGGTACTTTTTATAGCGTATACTCTCTTAATAACATAAAGGAAAAGTCAGTAATAGTGGACAGTTATAATTGACTCTATCTCTCATATAGTTGAGAGGTTTGAAAGCTTTATAGGCGAAGCGACTTTTATGATGAATATGTTATGAATCTAAGACAAGTCTGAGAAAGTAATGTAGACGTAAACATTTCTCATTTACTCAGAGTTCCTAAGAACTTTTCATTAGTTCCTGGACAACTAGTTTCTTATAATGGTAAGATGTATCCTCTTGAGGATTTTGATGGGTTTTCGTATAAAAAATATATGATCGCTTCAGGGATATACTTCTCTACCTCAACGCAAGTAGTAGATAAAATAGGAGAAATACCAAAAGGTTTGAGATATTATTTCTATGTTTCTAGAGAAAAACTCCTTGCCCAAATTACTCGAATTTTTCCTGAGGAAGAAGCAATATTTCTATGAGGAATACTATTCTGAGCTCGAGAAAATATTCCGCAAGATTTGAAAGAAGACTTTAATAATTCAGGACTTACTCATTTTATTGCAGTAAGCGGATTTAATATAACACTCTGCGTAATATTTATAACCTTTCTTTTCTGATTTCTCCCTCCATTAGCGAGAATAATAACGGTGAGTGTAACTATTGTTGCTTTTTCACTTTTTGTTGGACTTGGTGCTCCTGTTGTGAGGGCTGCTATAATGGGAATACTCTGATACATCTTTCTTCAGAGTGGTAATAACGCAAAAAATATAACTATTCTTCTCTTTGCAGCCGTCTGTATGACACTTTATTCTCCATTAGCCCTCAATTATGATGTAAGTCTTCACTTAAGCTTTCTTGCAGTTATTTGAATCATATACACGCAAGAGTTTTTTGGGAAGGTATTTCGTTTTATTCCTAGTATTTTTGCAATTCGTGAAGCTTTTGTACTTACTCTTGCAGCCCTAAGTTTTTCTCTACCAATTATGATATTTCAATTTGGACAAGTTTCTCTTCTAGCCCCATTTGCAAATATTGCTGTTACATGGACGATTCCTCTTGCTATGATTGCTTGAGCTCTTACACTGATAGTAGACAACATATCTTCGACACTTTGAGTTGGCTTTTGATTTGTCACCTGGATACTCCTTCACTATGATATCTTCATGGTACGTTTCTTTGGAAATATTGATTGGGCACTTCTTAAATTAGATTTTTGACCTTATTCTATCTACCTTGAAATACTCTACTTTATAGTATTGAGTTATATAATTTGTATTTTTTGAATAAAGGATAAGGCCTAATCTATTATTTAGTATTTTCTGTATTTTCTATTCATCAGATCTCTGTGACTTTACTTCATGCAAAGACCTCTCAAACACCTTCTAATTCCGCTTGCTCTTGGGCTAGAGCTTCAGCTACTTTTTTTTGCTGAGTATCTTGAACTTTACGGTTATTCTCATTGGAAGTTTTTATGAAGTTTTGTATTTCTTCGAACTGAGCTTCGAGAAAGAGTGTCTTTTGCTTTGCACTGAGACTTCCTTTTTCATATCTATTTTTAGATTTTCCTGCTTTAATTCCTTCTGATCTATTTACAGTAGAATGAATAAATGCTAAGTCATGAGAGAGAGTCTTACTATTTCCGTCACCTTGTTGAATTCGTCTATAGGCATCATCGAACTCTTTTGTTCTTTTAAAGGTTCTTTTTCCTTCGATAATCTTATTAGCTGATACTTGAAACGATACAAGAAGAGATTTTTCAGAGTCTGAATTTCACTCTTTGTCAGTTATTCGTAGATAGTTTTCTCATAATAATCGTGTTACAAGATCACCTTCTGATTCACGAGAGTCTGGAAAATCCTCAAACATGTTTTCTTTTCTCTCCTCAATATTTGTTGGATTAATAAAATCTGTAATAGCTCACGTCACTTCATGATTCTCTCCTAACACCTGAGTAACGGAAGCTAATATATTTGAACTAGAAATAAATTCCTCCTCTATACTATCTAATTGATTTTGAGATACTTCTTTTCCTAGGTGAGAGTTGAGAATAGGAAAGTAAGGATTTTCTTTAAAGTCTTTTGATTCTCTGCCTGCTTCACCTTCAAATCCGCTTTGAACTGTGCCAACTTTTTCTCAGTTTATTGTGAGACCTCACTGCTCTATTCGGAGAGTATCTCATATTTTTATTGTATCGGCAAGAGTGTTAAGATCTAAGGTGTTATCATACTCTGTGAGTGCTCCAATATAGCCTAATTCCATTCCCTCTACGACTTCTAGGCCTTCCTCTGACTTAAGTTCATCAATGATATAGTCACTTGTATGCTCTGGGTCTAGATAGTAAAGTATACTGTCACTTAATTCTTGTTTTTCGGCTTTAGTTAAATTTAATCCTTCGACTGCTCCTATGATAGATTTTTCAATATCTCAATGTTGCTCAAATGTACCAGCTATTTTTGATAGCATTGATGGTGGGACTAAAGCATCCATATCTCATCGGTACTGTGAATCAAAGAGTGCCTTGTTTTCCTCATATTCTTGCATTTGTTCTGGTGTTTTCAGATCAGGGTTCATATTATTTATTGATATCTCCCTTTCTGCCATTGGGTCTTTATGTGCTGGAACATTTCAAGTCATAATTTTTTAATAAAAAATATTCCCTTATATTGTACCATATAGGGGAATAAATATGCAAATATTACGGTGAGTTATGCTTGGTAAGCTTCTGGAATCATTTTTTCTCTCCACTGAGTCATTTGTTCATAGACATGTGCTACTTCAAAGAGCTTTTGTTCTCAAAGTCGAGGACCTATAATCTGGAGACCAACAGGAAGTGACTCTGACTCAGAGTCTTCACTCTGAGCAAATCAACAAGGAAGACTCATCCCAGGGAGACCTGCGAGGGATCAAGGAATAGTATATGCATCTGCAAGATACATCTTAAGAGGATCCTCGGTTTTTTCTCAGAGCTTCCAAGCAACAGATGGACTCACTGGTCACACGATAAGATCAACATCTTCAAAAGCCTTTTGGAAGTCTTCAATGATCAGTGTTCGTATTTGAGCAGCTTTTTTAAAATACGCATCGTAGAAACCTGCTGAGAGAACGTAACTCCCGAGAATTGATCTTCGTTGTGGTTCGTCTCATAGTCCCTCTCCTCGATTATGGAGATAAATCTCTCCTAAGTTATCATTAGGAAGCTCAGAATTATGACCATAACGAATACCATCAAGACGAGCAAGATTTGTTGATACTTCTGCTGGACAAATGATATAGTATGCAGCGACTGCATATTTTGTCATAGGAAGAGAGACTTCTTTAATCTCAGCTCCAAGTTTTTTCATTTCTGCTATTGCCTTTTCTATAGTTTCTTTAACTCAAGTATCTAAACCTTGTTCAAAATATTCTTTTGGAACTCAAATTTTTACTCACTTTAAGTTCTGAGTTTCCCAGATTTGTGGGTTAATGGTATCTTTTCCTGCTAGAGATGAGCTCTCATGAGTGTCTTCACCATTCATGATGTCGTAAAGAAATGCAGCATCCCTGACAGTATGAGTAAAGCTACCAGGACTGTCTAAACTTGAGCTCATAGGCATAATACCAAATCGACTATTTCGTCCGTAACTCGGCTTAAATCCTACGACTCAGCACATACTTGCAGGTTGTCTTATAGATCCTCCTGTGTCTGTACCAAGAGCAGCTGGTACAAGCCCAGCAGCTACAGCAGCAGCTGAACCTGAGCTTGATCAGCCAGGTATACGATCAGTTCCGTGAGGATTTTTTGTACTCAAAAATGCAGAGTTCTCTCAACTAGAGCCCATAGCAAACTCATCCATATTACATTTCCCAAAGCTATTCATCCCAGCTTCATTAAGTTTTTTTATAATAGTCGCATCATAAGGAGGAACGAAGTTTTCAAGCATTTTACTTGCCCCGCTTGTAGTGATTCAAGTCTCACAAAAAATATCTTTTACTCAGATAGGTAGACCAGCGAGAGGGGTATTCATTTTTTCTTCGAACTGCTTGAGTCAAATACTTAAAAATGCTCCTAAGTCACTATTATATTTTTCACCTCGAGCTATGAAATACTCCCAAACTTCTTTAGAGCTTGTTTCTCACTTTTCTATAAGCTCTTTTATCTCAAGTATACTTTTAAATGCAATTTCCATATGAACTAGTTTTCTGTTAAATTATATACGCTGAGTATAGATAAAAAATACAGCATCTCAAGTCGAGATACTGTATTTTTGTTGAATAGTTTTTCTGTTTATGCAGCTGGTTTTCCTCCATCCATTTCATCTTGCCATTTTTTGAGTTCATCCCATTTTCCATCAGCAGCCATTTTTGCTTGCTCTGGCCATGTGTCTGGAATATGTGACCCTGCAACATCTTTGATCATGTCAGTAATTGCAACAGCATCAATTTTTGCGAGATCAGCATATGTTGATACCCCAGAGGCTATAAGAGTCTCTGCTATTTTTGGACCGATTCCCTCTACCTTTGTAAGATCATCCTTCTCAGAAGTTTCTGCTTTAGGAGCTTCTTTTTTTACCTCTGGAGCTTTTTCTTCTGTTTTTACTTCAGTCGCCTCCTCTTTTTTATCCTCTACAGGAGTTGCAGTTTTTTCTTCTACTATTTCAGTTGGAAGATCTGCTACAGGGAGCGCTTTTTCTTGATTAAGTTCAGCAATATCTGATTTTACTTCTTTGAGTCTTGCAGCCTTACCAGTGAGATTACGAATAAATTTAATAGATTTTCTTCGGACTTTAAATTGACGAAGTATTTCAATTTTCTCTATAGTTGGTGCATGAAGTGCAAATATTTTTTCAACTCCAAATGCTCCAACCTTTCTTCGAACTGTCACTGTTTTTTCAAGTTCTGATTTCCCAGCTACTTTGATGACAATCCCTTTATATCTTTGGATTCGTTCTTTCCCACCTTCTTTAATCTTTTGGTATACCTCTACCTCCATTCATGTTTTCACATCTGGTCTTCATTTTTGAAGAAATTCACTCTGAGCTGCTCGAACTATATTAATATTAGTCATAGTAATTATGATTATTAGTAAAAATCGTGCATATCATATAAAAAAGACATAAATATGCAAGCTTTTTTGCAGTATTTTCTCGCATTGAGTAACAATATATGTTATTATAGAGATATAGTTATTAATAGTTTTTATGGATTTTTCAAAAATCAAAGACAAGGCTCTCGGACTCAAGGACAAAACTCTTAAGGCAACAGCTAAGACTTTTTCTTATGGAGCCTCAAAACTTGCTGATTCAAGACTTACATTAAAGACCATTGAGGATTTAAATGCATTCATCCAAAAATCAAAAAATACAAAAGGGAAAGACTCTAAAACTGGACAAGAAAAAACGTATGTGCATAAGGTAATAGTTATATTTGCTGATCCAAAAGGTGATTTTTTTAAAGATTTACTCTATATGCTTCCAGTGCTCTCAGCTAAAGCTTTTAGTCAGAATATTTCACTCAAACTTGCAGATGTTGAAATGAAAGGGCTTCATAAAACAGCTTATAATATTAATACTCCACCAAGTCTTGTTATTATAGAAAACATGAAAACAATAAAGATTATCGAAGGAGAGGAAAAATTACAAAAAGTTGTAAAATCTCTTGATCTTGATATAAATAAAACTATAGAAGAGCTGGAAAAATAGAACTCACACAACTTATTCCTACCTAAATCCTTTCTTTTTCCAAAAATAAGGAAAGAGACTACAAAGAAAAAACTATGATAGAACTTACGATACTTGATCTACTCTACCTGGTACTTACCTTTTTTTTGGTAATTGTTGGGACTATACTCACGCTTGTACTCTTGCGAGTCTTTAAAATACTCTCTGTTGGAGTTGAAATATCTAACTACTACTGGCAGTGAAAGAAAATGCTGACTTATTATTCACAAGTTCCATTTGTTATCAAAGACAAGATATTTGATATGCTCGCAGAAACAGACAACTCAGAAAAGCAATCTCAAAAGACTCAAGAAAAGGACCCTATGCTTTAGAGCATTTTTTTAAGAGTCAGAAAGAGCGACCTACGGCAGTCGCTCTTTTTTGTCTGTGCCTGTGAGCTGAGAAAGACAACTCAAAAGGCTACGTTTTTGCTCGTTTGTTTTATACAGGTGAGCAAGCCTCCTTTTTTATTCTCTCACCGAGAGCCAGGTTTGGTCCTGGCCTGCCTAAATAAGCAGTTAGGTTTCGTTAATGCAATCAATTCATCACCTCCTTTCAATTGATGCTAATTTACTATACATGATTTATGATAAGTATCAATATAAAATTTTTTCAGTAAAGTTAACTTCCTAAAACATTGAATTTTAAACATTTTATTATAGACTAGTTCTATTTTTACCCCCCAGATCACCATGCCTCAAAAAATCATTACTCTGTCAAAGGAACTGGCAAACCAGATAGCAGCTGGTGAGGTTGTGGAGAGACCAGTTTCGGTGGTGAAGGAACTTGTTGAAAACTCTATTGATGCTGGAGCCCTGAGTATAAGAGTAAGACTTCAAAATGGAGGGATAGATATGATAGAGGTGAGTGATGATGGAGCTGGAATATGAGAAGATGATCTGGTGAAGGCAATCGAAAAATACTCGACCTCAAAGATATCAAGTCTCAAGGATCTTCAGGAAGTGATGACTTTTGGTTTTAGAGGTGAAGCACTTGCGAGTATATCTTCGGTAAGTCAGTTTACACTTAGTTCGAATACAAGTGAATCGTGAGCTGGAAAATCAATTTCATATAGAGATGGTGAGTTATCTCATGTTGCTGATATAGCTCTCGAAAGAGGAACAAGCATTAGAGTAGAGTCACTTTTTTATAATACTCCTGCGAGACTAAATTATCTTAAAACTCCAAGAACAGAGTATCTAAAGATTCAAGAGTTTATTCAAAAAATGGCTTTGGTATATCCGGAGAGAGAATTTTCTTTAGAGCATGAGGGAAAACAGACCTTAAGCTTTTCAAAAGATCAAGATCTTAAAGCAAGAATTTATGAAATATATGGAGAAGAATTTTCAGAAAATCTCTTAAAACTTGAACACGAATTTAATGGAATTCATATTTCAGGAGTTGTGAGCGATCCAAAAGTATCTTTTGTAAATAGAACAAAGCAGGTTCTCTTTGTAAATAAGAGAATCATAACCTCTCCTATGATTATAAAGGCTATTAGTGACGCATACAATAGATATATTGCTCCAAAAACTTTCCCAGGCTATGTTATATTTATAGATATTGATCCAACACAGGTTGACGTAAACGTACATCCACGGAAAATGGAGGTGAGATTTGCTTCAGAGCAAAACCTGTTTCGCTCTACATATCATGGAGTACAAGATATTTTAGAAGAAGTGAGCTTAGTAAGCTCTTCTGATTCTCAACTTTCAGGTCAAAATTATAGTCCAGTAAGTCTAGGTAAAAATAACGATACTCCGACTAAATACCACACATCCTCCTGAACAAAATTTAAGAACTATTCTCCCTACACAGATACATCAGTAAACCCAGCTCAGTGAGCAATAGATTTTTCTAAAAACATTCTTTGAGATACGCAGGCAGGAAGTAATGCCTCTGAGAAATTAGGGGATTTGCGAGATACCCCTCTTGGAAAAATAGTAGGTCAGATGCATAATGCGTATATTGTTGTAGAGACTGTTTCAGGAATACAAATTCTTGATCAACACGCTCTCGCAGAGAGAGTGATTTACGAACAGTTAGCCCACAATTCATATATTCCTAAGTCTCAACAAATTTTGGGATGAATTTCAGTTAAACTCACATCTCCTGAGCAAGAAATACTTGAAGAGTTTACAGAGATATTTTTATGAATGGGCTTTGATATAGAGATCCTTTCACACGGAATTATATCTCTGCAGGCTATTCCAGATTTTGCATCAAAACAAAATATAGAAAAAACTCTTAGGCTCATACTCTCAGATATTGGAGTAGAGGGATCAAAGAGTTTGCAAGAGATTCGGCATAAAATATGGGCATTTACTGCATGTAGATCAGCAATAAAGTTTGGTGACCCACTGAGTATATTTGAAATGAACGCGTTACTCCGGGATGCTAGTCTTGATTATAGTGCTACTTGTCCTCATGGAAGACCCGTTGTGTATGAGATAGGCCTTGGGGATCTTCAAAAAAAGTATGATAGATAAGCTAGGCTGTATATATCCATGGAGCTACAGCGTTGAGGATTGTTCCTGCGAGGAATAAGAGTACGAGTCAGAGAAGAGTTTGAATAATTCGTTTTTTTGCGCTATCCTTTGCTCCAGCATCAAGTCATGACATAGAGTAGAGAATACCATTAATGACTATATAGAGGACAGCAGCAAGAGCTGTGATATAGGTAAAGTATTTAATAAGATTTCCTATTACAACCATGACAGAGCTGAATCCAGATCATATAGTACAGGTGTAGCCCTTAGGAGTAACCTTACTATCTACACATCCTGCTCCTGGAATTTTTTCCATTACTTCAACTTGCACAGTAGGACCTTCAGCGTAGGTATTTACAGGAGTAAGAAACATACTACAAAGCAGACAAGATATCAGAGTAATAAAAATAAGTGAAGAACGTGACATAATAAGTGTTTATAGAATTAGTGGACTTAGGTCGGTGTTGGGAGACTTGCTAGGTCAAGCAGGAAGGTGTATGAAGCTATAAGTATCAAGCAGGCAAGCAGTGTGTTCACAATAATACTCTTTGCTTTTTTTACCCGTTCTTCGTCTCCGTTAGAAGTAATATAATAATATCCAGCAAGAGTCAAGAAGAAGATCGCTATAGGAGCAGCAAAGAAGAGTGCGAGGTTTGCAAGTGACTCAAAGAGATTAATTCACTCTGCAATGCTTCCACCAAAGGCAAGTTGCTTCCATGATTCGATCATACCAACGAATAGGAGCGCGAGAACTGAGTAGATAATTTTTCCTTTCGCTTCTGACATTTTTTCTTCTCGTCATCTTGATACCATGAGGTTGATTCCTGCAAGAGTTATCATAAAGAGCGCTGCAAGAGCGACTAAAACCTCAAGGAATGTAATAATTTGATTGTTGAGACCATATCCAAAAGTCGTAAATTCAAAAAAGAGGTTTTGAGATGTTTCTGTACTCGCATCACTAAAGGTTCACTCTATGTCATTCCCAACGACGGTATCTCCATCTTTATAGAAGGCATAGTATAAAGTATCAGGAATATTAATAAATATGAGAGCTACAAGCATATACCAGATCTGCCTCTTCGCTCATGAGAGTTGCTCCTCATCTGAACCCATAGACATTATCATCATAGCTCAGATATATACGGTATAGATAACCATTATACCCATTACAATTCTTTTGAGGACGGTATAAATACTTAATCCAACATCTTCGATATCACTTACAACATCACCACTTGAGTCAATAACATGAGATACTTTAATGACTTCCTTTCCTCCAGGAATATCAATTGCTGCAAATCAGCTATATGAACTAAGAAAAAATAGTCAAAGAGCGAGAATAAATGATGTAAATATATTTTTCATAATATTATATTACAGGGATATTATCTATATCTAAAAAGAATGTAAGTATCAAATAATTCACCGCAAGAATAACGAGTCCAATAACCACGAATATAATAGATTGCTTTCATTTCTTGATACGCTCTTCGTCTCCACCTGAGAGGAGAATTTGGAAACCGGCATAAATAATCATGAGCATAACAGCAAGCGCTACAAAACTATTGAGCCATGTTATAACACTCATTATGATATTTATTCACTGTCCAAGATCAGCTTCATTTCTACAATACTTTTCGCTTGTAGAAACGATAGATGACGATGATGAATCACAATTAACCTGACCATAAAATGCATTTACTATTGCTCCAGCAAATCTCACAATCATAAATCATATTATAGCGTAGAGAATAGTCATCTTTCAAGACTTTATAGCCTCTTCGTTTCCGTTTGCTGTAATGAGTCTGTAAAACGCGTATATTGCAACAGCCATAAAGAATACACTTGCAAGAGTCTGTAGAAGCAGGATCATAGGTTGCACTATAATAGAGATGATATTTTCTCCGACTTCACCAGACACTCCTTGATCAAAACCGATAGTTACAAAAGAGAGGGCAAGTTGCATAACGATAAGACCAACAGTAATCCAAATAACTCACTTTTTAAATTTTCAAAGTTCTTCATCAGTGTTGCTTGCAAATATGAGCCTGAGAGCAATGATAAGAAAGAATACACCAGCTATCATATAAAAAAGATTTTTCATACTTTTTGCTATATTAATCAGCGTATTATAAAGACTAATATTTCCATCGTCTCATGCTACCTCTATAAAACTTCCACTACTTGATGCACCGAAGTTAATAAGCTTCTCATTATTTTGAATATCATAATTTGTTGATATATCTCACGAGTAATCTTCGAGTTCGAGAAGCTCATTATTTCTAAACTCATAGTCATTTACAACAATATCAATAGGTATTTCGATAAATGGCTCATTACCAGGGAGGTTTATATACTCGTTTGCTCTCGATACAGGGATATAGTGTGTTCTATTAACTACTACATAACTTCTTTGGCTTGTACGAACACTTGGTCCAGATCGTACCACAAAGTTAAACCCTGATCTCTCCCTCTGTTTAATAGTAATTACTTCACTGTCATGATCATCCTCTCCAATCTCACTATCGTCTTCACACTCAGTTCCAATATAGTCATCAAGGAGTATCCCATCATTGAGAATATTTCTATCAGGACTTGAATCACAATCATCTCCATCATCTCTGCTGATTTCCGAGTGGCTCGCAATATGAGACTCAGAGCGATCAGTAATTCTATAGGAAATAGTTTTATTTCGAGATTCTCCAGCTGGGATAAGATCAAACTCGTATTCTGCAAAGACCCCAGTATCGATAGCTCCTGTTTGGGTCCAACTTACATCTATGAGATCAAGTCCAGAACTTATATAGTCAGTTACTCTAATGTTCTCTGCATCCTCATCTCCTTGATTTATAACTTCTACAGTAAACTGGACCGTATTTCCAACATCATAGGGACCATGATTTACTATCGTCTTTTTGAGTGCGAGATCATAAGTAGCACTAACAATATAACTATTTCCAAAGCTTAGGAATAGTGCTATTATAAGTAAATATATTTTTTTCATGTGTTTTTATTTTTTGTATACTACTATTGTAGCAGATATTTGCAGCAGATGCGAAAACTAGTAATTGACAAATTTCTATTCACTTGCAGGAGGAGTATCATCGCTGGTAACAATACCGAGTCGTGCCTCGATCTCAATATCAACGTATTTCTTTTTGCGACCGTATTTCTTTCGAGAGTACTCCTTTATAATTGCTGCGGCTTTCTTGTTTCGGTAGCTGTTGTCCCATATGGTTTTCATATCAAATGGACGAGTCGTTGCATTATCAATATTGAGTTTACAGTAGGTAGTATAATTGGCTACTCAGATAATATCTTGCTGTGAGAGCAGAGGAGCATACTCTTTTTCCATATACTCAGCATCATCAGCACCGACTTTAAAAGATTGAATCGTTCCGGCATTCCCGAATACTGCATCTTTAATAGAGGGCTTGTCTCACTTTTGTGATCAGCTTCATCCGATCTGGGCAATAAATTGGTGAGCCATAATAAGGGCGAGTCGATACTTACGAGCCTCGGAGAGTATTTCTCCAAAGGTTTCTGTTGCAAAGTTTTGAAACTCATCAACGTACATATAAAAGTCTTTACGTTCTTCCTCAGGTATATCGGCCCGACTCATTGCTGCCATATTTATCTTAGATACAAATATCAGACCAAGAAGCTGCGCGTTGAGGGCTCAGATTTTCCCCTTTGAGAGATTAACTAGTAGGATCTTTCTGTTATCCATTATCTCCCTGAGATTAAATGCAGATTTTGGTTGTCCTATAATATTTCTAATTGTAGAGTTGGTGATAAATGGACCAAATTTTGCTGAGAAATACGGAATCATTTCTTGCTTTTCTCGATCACCTGTATTTGCGTATTCATGATCCCAGAATGACTTTACTACTGGATTTTTGATATTTTGAGTCTTATATTTCATAAATGCTTCATCGACAAAGAGTCGTGGTACATCGATAAGTGTTCCTCCGTCCTCTTCATCCTCCATAAGGGTCAGACATCCATTACGAAAGTAGTGCTGTATACGTGGACCAAATACTTCGTCCCCAAATATTTTGATAAATATCTCTGTGGCATCCATTGCTGCTCGGTCCATCTCACGCTTACGAATATCAGGGTCAGTCGCAATAATATCAAGCATATTCAAGCCCATAGGTCTATCAGTATCAGCTGGATCAAATATTACTACGTCTTTTGCGCGTTCTTTTGGAACAAACTCTAGCACATCCTCTACGAGGTCTCCATGAGGATCTATGACACAAATCCCATCTCCATTCCATACGTCTTGTCTAGCAAGATATCCAATATACACAGATTTACCTCAACCAGATTTTCAGATAATATATTGGTGACGACCACGGTCCTTTCTCCCAAAGTAAATAGGAGTCTTTTTATTTCGATATTCATTCCATCCTAGGAGTACCCCATCTCTAAATACAGGGAATCCTCCAAGATGCCTATGTTTTTTGCTAATGAGTCATGTAGTTTCATCCTTTTCATCAAGCATCGTTGGTTCTTTGGGAAACTTGAGATTATGAGGTATTGGCAACTTTTTGTATTCGAGCCAGTTAATAATCGGGGATTTATTATAGTTTATATCTGGGAGGTGAAAGAGTGTTGATGCCTCATCAGCAGAAAACACAGAAACATTTTGAAAGAATCCTACGAGCTTATGTCTAAAGGCAAAGTAACGGCAAGGAGTAAATATCCATGGCATAGAGTCTTCATATATTTGAGGATTATCTAGAGCATTATTGTACTCATCGGTGAATATAGAAGCTGCTGCAACAATCGCATGAACTCCATTTTCAGCAGATTTATAATCTGGAGAGGCTACAATAATACGAATAGATGTTTCAAATGATGGCTGGGCTGCTGCCTCACCCATAACTTTCTGGGCTTCAGTTTCAGCCTGATTAAATATCTTATATGCATCTCCCTCAGATGCCCCAGGGGCATTATTTCATCATCCTACCATGTCTTCTGGTCATTCAACAATCGCAACCAAAGGATTCCAAAGCCAAAAGAATGGAGCAAAGACAATTCGTACAAAAGTCATTTTCCGGTTCTTTTTATATTTTCCTTTTGCGACCATTCGAGCTGCTCTGAGGGCCTTTTTATTCCAATGAGAACCAACGGGTTTTATTACAACCTGATAGACGGCTTTATCCTTTTTATCTAGTCCTCCAAATACATTGGTAAAGTTGTTTATTGGATCATCTTCAAGGTATTTAAAGCTTTTAATTGGGTATACGTCATCATGTTCTTTTCCAAGAGAGGCTGCACGCATATAATATCCTCTTGTTTTGAGAGTGATATAGTCTTTTTTATCTATATGGAGTATCTCCGCATCATTATATGTAGAGGTGATATGTTGAGATATAAGGTTTACATAGTTTGTATACGTGACTATATAAAATGTAACGGTTCCATGTTCGTATACGAGCTCAAGCGCAATTTTTGAGTGTCCAAAGAAGAAGTTGAGAAGAGTGTCCCGAAGTCCTGCCTCAGAGAGTTTATGAACGGCCTTAAAGAACATCGACATAGTTCCAATTTTTTCTTTGAAGTCTTTTTTTGTTTCTTTTTCTTTATCGAGTTTTGAGTCAGTTTTAGGAACAGATATCTTCAGATACACCATATTTTTTGAATAATAAAATTCAAACAGGACTCGTATCAACCAGAGTAAGAAGAAATAGAGTGCGATAGCTAGAGCAATCTTGAGTGCAATTTCACTTGCTACATCAAATTTTGCACCCAATCCACTAAAAAATCCCCCATTATCAGGATCTATTTTTTGAGGTTTTACTGGATTATTTCCACCCTGGCTCGTCAGAGCTGCAAAACCCACTGGGGCTGTGAGGATAAAAATCACGAAACTAAGAATAATTT